>QHPG01000102.1 GCA_003219005.1 Verrucomicrobiota bacterium | reverse complement strand
TGTTGCGCGTCCGATGTCCAAAGCGCCGGCTCCTTCAGGGGGCGAAGCGATCTTGTGCGCGGTTCGCAGCGCAGGGCGCACCCTCGATTTCGCGTTGCGAGAAGCAACCACGGCCGGCTCGCGTCTTTACCTGCTCTTCGTGCGTGAACAACCGTTCATGACCGAAGAGGATGCCAGGCGCAAATGGCAGCAAGATCCCGAAGCCAGCGCCATTTTCGCTGAAGCGAAACAGAAAGCCGAGAACATCACGCCGCTGTTCTGCTATGCTGTGAGTCCATCGGCTGCCGAGACGATTGTCGATGTTGCCGCGACGCTCGGCGCATCGCGCGTCATTCTCGGCGCACCGCAACGCAGCGCGCTGATGAATCTGCTTCGCGGCAACGTCATCCGCGAAGTATCCAACTCGCTGCCGGAAGAAATCGACCTTTTGGTTTACGCGTGACAGACGCTCGCAAACGAAGTCTCGGAACGGTTTTGCTCGTTCTCTTCTTCGCTGCCGGAGCTCTTATTTGTCTGGTCACAATATTCGCGCTGGCGTTTCCCGGAGGTTTTCTGGAATCGATCTGCCGATTGAAACCAGAGGCGCGAGTCCAGTTTCAAGAGATTGGGCGCGGCACATCGATTGTGCTGATGACACTGGTCGGCACCGCGTGCGGATTGAGCGCGATTGGGCTCGCGCGACACGCGCAGTGGGGACGCTGGCTCGCGGTTGCAGTTCTGGTAATCAATCTTGTTGGCGATTCGCTTAACGCTTTGCTCCGGCACGACCCGAAAACCCTGATCGGCCTGCCGATTGGGGGATTGATGATCTGGTATTTGTCACGACTCCGGCGTTGAGCGTTGGCTCAATTGGACCGCGACCTCAATCTCGGCAGTTTGCGGGAACATGTCGAGCGGCGTGACCGAATCGATGGTGAATTTCTCCTGCAACTCTCTCAAATCACGTGCGAGTGTTGGCGGATTGCATGAGACGTAAATGAGTATTTCGGGCGCAAGATCGATCACGGCTTTGCGAACATTTTCGCTGAGTCCTGTCGCCGGAGGATCGACAATGAGCGTCACCGACTTCAAAGAATCCCGACTTGTCGGGATGACCGCCGGGGCGAACTGGAGATCGCCTTTCCTTGTTTGTTGCGCCGCCCGGCCTAGCTCTGTTTCCACATCGCCGGCGATGTAGGTCTCTTTCGCAGTCGCGTTTTCTCTTGCGGCGTCGATTGCGAATTTGTCCCAATCAATCCCGATCACACGCTCAAATTTGTCCAGCAACGCCTTTGCGAAAAATCCAGCGCCGCAATAGGCATCGATCAACACTCCCTGATTCGATGGAACGAGATCGACAACCAAATCGCGCAACGCATTCGCGACCTCGTCGTTTGTTTGGGCGAACACGCGCACCTCCGAACCGGCACGCAAGGTGTAATGTCCATCGCTCACGTATGGTTGCGCACGTAATTCTGCAAGCGCGCGATTGACTTCATCGCTCGAAATCGAGCAACGCTCAATGTCGATCAATCGATGTGAATCGCGGCGGAAAAAACCGGTCACGCCGTCCTGTGCGTGAACAGTGATGCGATTTCGATAGGCGTACTGCTTGGGCGACGGGATGATCGGCCGGATTGGAGCATCCTTGAGCTTGCCGATTCGCTGGAGCGCGTCGCGCACCTGCCGCCATTTAATCGCAAGCTGATGTTCGTAATTGATGTGCTGATATGCACACCCGCCGCACCGGCCGAAATAAGGACACTCTGGTTCTACGCGATCCGGTGAAAGCTGCTTTACTTCGATAAGGTCCGCTTCGGCGAATTGCTTTTTCTCGCGCATGATTTCGGCGGAAACGATCTCGCCCTCAATAGAGTACGGAACAAAGACGGCCTTCCCTTGTTCTCGCGCGACGCCTTTTCCACCGAAAGCGACGTCTTCGATTCTTAAATCGACAAGGCGCATATTATTAACACCTTGCTTTAGCGGGTGGTGCCAGCTCCTACGAAACGCTACTAGTTTAAGCGGTTTTTACTCGCCAAAAAAGCTAGCCAACGCGCAAGAGCCGCTCAAATCACCGGAACAACAAACAAGATGGAGGGAAACCGGAATGCTAGTTGAAATCCTGGTGCGAATCGCGCACGTAGGGGTATTTCGACTCGTTACCGACCTCAGGCGGAAATTCCGGATAGCCGGCATGAATGTACGGGATATCCGGCGGCAGAATTGGATAATAGCTATGGTGCCAAATTGGAAACGGAAAGGTCAAAATCTCAATAAGGCCCGCTACGTGTCGTGCGCCTGCGCGCCCAAGTCCGCGCCAAACGCCATAACCGGCGCCGGCGGAATTGCCTTCCGTTTGGTTGACTTGGTTAACCGTCACAAAAAAGTCAGTCGGAGCGATGATAAAATTCGACAGACCGCGACCGAGCTTGCGCGTTGGTCCATAATCATTCCCAGGCGGGTCTTGAATATCGGCCAGGGCTGCGCTGGCAAGGCCAGCCACCGTTGCGAGGGCAAGGATTGTTTTCATAGGCGTTCCAAACCAGTTAAATGATTCCGAACAGCAAAGGCAATACTTATTTTCGATTGTCGGCGTCGCCGCGGTTCTTCGTTACCCGAACCGAAATCACGACCGTAATTGCAAGAATGAGCACGATTATGCCCAGAGAGATCAGAGTCGGCACGGAAAAATATTTGGCTACGATCATTTTGAGCCCAACGAAACCGAGCACGAAGGCGAGACCGATCCTCAGGTAAACGAAACGGTCCATCAAGCGTGCCACGACGAAATAGAGCGAGCGCAGGCCAAGAATGGCGCAAATATTGGACGTATAAACGATGAACGGATCCTGAGTGATCGCAAACACTGCCGGGATGGAATCGACCGCGAAAACCAAGTCCATCACATCGATGACGATCAACGCCACGCCGAGGGGTGTGAGCATCCAGCGCTTATTCACGCGCGCTCTGAAATCTTCGCCGTAAAATTCCGGGGTGATGGGAATCCAATTCCTGCAAAAACGCATCACCAGGCTCTTCCCGAAATCTGGTTCGCCGGCCTTTCCAAAAAGCATTCGAATGGCGGTCACCAGCAGGAAGATTCCAAAGATGTAAAGAATGAAATGAAACCGCGACACCAAAGTCACGCCGAGCAAGATCATGATGCCGCGCATGACAAGGGCACCCACGATTCCCCACACGAGGGCGCGATGCTGCGCCATCGGCGGCACTTTGAAATAAGCGAAGATGATCACGAAAACGAAGATGTTATCGACGCTCAATGAGTATTCGATCACGTAGCCGGTGAAGAATTCGAGGGCTTTGTCCGGCCCGCGCAGTTTCCACACCAGCAAATTGAAAAGAAGCGAGAGCACGATCCAGATGGCAGTGCGTTTGGTCGCCGCGCGCATGCTCAGTTCGCGTCCGCGGTGCTTGAATTGGGCGAGATCGATCGTCAGCGCGACAAAAACGCCCGCGTTGAACGCGAGCCAAAACCAGATGCTGGTTGTCACAGCGCGAGATTTTCACGCCGCGCGGCGCACGGCAATCGCAAATTGCGCGCGTCTCATACGACTTATGGCGTATCTCCTATGAGGTGATATTGTCTCCCCTGCAAAAAATGGACGCGGAACTACAAAAGCTCGTCGAATCGGGAAAGCTCACCTCCAAAGCCGCCGAGCAACTGGAAAAACTAAAGCCGGGCACATTCTGTCTGCACAAAAGTTGGGGATTCGGTCGCGTACGCGAATGGAACCTGCTCCTGAATCAGATCGTAATCGACTTTGCCAACAAGAAGTCCCATCCCATGCAGGTGGAGTATGCGGCGGAAAATCTCACGCCGCTGGCGCCGGAGCATTTTCTGGCACGCAAGGCCAGCGATCTGGCGTCAGTCAAAAATTTGGCCAGGGAAAATCCGACCGCGCTGGTGCGGAACATACTGGAAAGTTTGGACGGAAAAGCTACCGCACAGCAGATCAATGAATGGCTGGTGGGCGATATCTTCACCGAGGCGGAATGGAAACGTTGGTGGGAATCAACGAAGAAAGCGCTCAAGGCAAGCGGCGCTTTTTCCATCCCCGCAAAAAAGACCGACCCAATTCAAATCCGCGGCGAAGGCATATCGCATGGTGACGAATTGATCGCCGCGTTTAATAAAGCGCGCCAACCGAAAGAGCAAATCGCAGCGCTCGAGCAAATCATTAAGTCTTATCAGCAACTTAAGGACCCTGAAAAACAGCTCCAACCGATCATCGTGACCATCGAGAACACGGCAGCGCGCAACCAGAAAATGCATCCTGAGCTCGCGTTCGAGCTCATCATGGCGCGGGACGATTTGCTGGGGCGCATCCCATCACTCCACACGACCCACGTCGGTTTGACTCTTTCGAAATTAATTCTTGACGAAGAAAAGCGCCTGAGATCGATCCTGCCGAAGTTGCCGGCGGCAAAAGAGAAACGGGTCTTAGAAGCGTTACCGTCGGCGCTCGGTCCGGGCTGGACGGAGCGCGCCTTACACTTAATGGAAGGAAGTCACGGACGGATGGTCGCGCAAGTTGCGCGCATCTTGGGCGAAGGCGGACAGCATGCTGACCTTCGGGCGATGCTGGAGCGAAGCATTCGCGAACATTCAGCTACGGGCGAGATGCTCACCTGGCTGTGCAGCGAACGGGAAGAGTGGCGTGAGTTCGTTACACCGGATTTGCTCGCAGCGATTCTTGCTGCGCTGGAGCGAGAACAACACAACGCTCCCAATCGCGCCAGCAAGTTGCACCGTGCTCTGGTCGAAGATCGGCAATTGCTTGGAGATATTTTTAAAAACGTCGATGTCGCTCTTGCGCGCGATGCGATGCGGCGGCTCCAACTCAGTCCGCTGTTCGATGAGTTGACGAAACGCTCGCTCTTGGCGCGGATCGTAAAAGTCTATCCACAACTGGAAAGCATGATTACAGGCGCCGAAGCACAGGAAAAGGCGGCGGCATTGATCGTTTCCTGGAGCAGCCTGGAAAAGCGCAAGGCCGAATACGAAGAACTCGTAAAAGTAAAAATCCCGGAGAACCGCAGGGAAATCGCGCTCGCCAGGTCGTATGGCGATCTAAGCGAGAATTTTGAATTTAAGGCAGCCAAGCAAATGCAGAGCGTCCTGATGCGACGCAAAGCCGAGCTCGAACAGATGCTACACAACGCGCGCGGGACGTCGTTTGAAAATGTCGATACGTCACGCGTTTCCATCGGCACGATCGTCACGCTGCGCGACGTGGACGCGAACAAGGAAGAAACCTATACCGTTTTGGGCGCGTGGGACGGCGACCCTGACCGGCACGTCATTTCGTATCAAACCGCCGTTGGGCAGGCGCTGCTTGGTCATGAAATCGGCGAGACTGTTTCCCTAGGCACTGAGCACGGCACCACCGCTCAATTTGCGATTGTTTCAATTCAACCCGCGCTGCCGGACCGGACTGCCCACGCAGCCGATTTTCCCAGCGAATCTGCCGTTGAGCCGGCGATCGCCCAGTAGCCTTCGCGGTTTCAACCGCCCGACCTAATCAGCAGTTCGTAGGAGAGAACGCTCAGGCAATAGATTGCCGCAGTTTCCACTCGCAGGATGATCGGGCCGAGCGTGATCGGATGACAGCCATGTCGCCGAGCAAGCGCAAGTTCCGCAGGCGTGAAATCGCCTTCCGGCCCAACGAGCATCAATACGCTCCGAGGACGATGTTGATGTTCGCTCGAATAATCTGCGAGGATCTTCTTGAAGTGCTGGGCATCGGGCTGGAGCGACCCGATTAGCCGAAGATCGAATGATTGTACCGCAGCCGCAGAAAATAATTCTGCCAATTTCTTCGGCGTATGCACGAGCGGCAGCCAGTTCTGACCTGATTGCTTGGCCGCTTCAATCGCGATTTGCTGCCACTTCGACTGTTTTTGCGCCGCGCTTTCGGAGTCGACTTGCACAACGGTGCGATCCGAAATGATCGGCGCAATTTCGGCTGCGCCGATTTCGACCGCCTTCTGCACGATCAGTTCCATATTTTTCCCTTTTGGAATGGCCTGTGCGAGAACAATCCGGCACCGCACCGGCGGCGTTTCCGCTTCATGCAATCTTCGCAGTCTGATTTCTTCGCCACTAAACTCGACAATTTCCGCAGTGATTTCGCGCCCTTGTCCATTGAAGAGGACAACCTTCTCGCCGCGTCTGACTCGCAGTACGTCGCGCGCGTGATGAGCCTCTGAACGAGTCAACGCCAGCGCGCCGCGATTCCAATTTTCCGGCAGAACGTAGAAACGATGCATGGGACCTACGAGACTAATACGATCTATGAATAGTTAGCTGCGATGAGAGAGTTCAACGCCAACACGTCTGTCAGCGATTTGCTTATCTGCAGTTCTATCCGGCGCTGTTGAAGCGCTGCGATTACGCTCTCCGTGGGAATGTTTCCTACCAGCGCATCCTGCGCGAATGGGCATCCACCAAGGCCACCGATGGCCGAATCAAATCGACGGCAATGGGCGTCGTACGCGGCCAGCACTTTTGCTGCGGCATTCCCGGGGGCGCTGTGAAGATGTACGCCAATGTCGTACCCGGAATGTTGATTCGTGACTGATTCAACCACGCGGCGAATCAGATCAGGATCGGCCACTGCAACCGTGTCAGCGAGCGAAATGGATCGAATACCAATGTCGACTAATTTCCTTACTGCCTGACACACTTCATCCTCATTCCACGGATCGCCATACGGATTTCCGAACGCCATGGAAATGTAAGCGACGATGCCGAGCTCTGCCTTGTCAGCCGTTGTTTTAATCGATTGCAACACTTTGTAGCCGTCTTCGAGTGTCTGGTTTTGGTTTTTGCGCAGAAACGTCTCAGAGATGGAGTAAGGAAAACCCAAGATGGTAACTTTTTGGGTGGCGATCGCGCGCTCCGCGCCTTTTTCATTCACCACAATGCCGATGATTTCGACGTCATCGGGCACATCGGTTTGCTCCAGCACCTTCTCGCTATCGGCCATTTGTGGGACGGCTTTGGGAGAAACAAAGCTCACAGCATCGATGTGCTTAAAGCCCACCCTGATTAACGCGCGCAAGTAACGCGTCTTCAGTTCCGTGGGGATTTGGCGTTTCAGGCCCTGCCAGGCGTCACGCGGGCACTCGATTAATTTGACAGCATTGCGAACCACGGAAATTGCGCCGCCTATTTGAAGAATTCCTTGGCGCGCTCGAAGAAACTTTTGCGCATTGGAGTGTTTTCCTCGCCGCAAAGCGCCGCGAATTCCTCCAGCTTCTGCCGTTGCTCGTTATTCAAGCGCGATGGCACCTCGACAATAAGACGGGCGAACAAATCGCCGTGGCCATGGCCGTTGACGTTCACGATTCCTTTGTCGCGCAATTTGAACATTTGTCCGCTTTGCGTCCCGGCGGGCACTTTCAGATGCGCTTTGCCTTCCAGCGTCGGCACATCAATCTCGCCGCCCAAGGCGGCAATGGAGAATGGGATCGGCACCTCGCAATACAAATCGTCGCCTTCGCGCTGAAAGATTTTGTGTTCATTGATATGGATGACGACGTAAAGATCGCCCGGCGGACCACCGCCGATGCCGGCCTCGCCATTGCCTAACGAACGCAGCCGGGTGCGTTCCCTGATTCCAGCGGGAATTTTCAGCTTAACGCGGCTCAATTTTTCCACGCGCCCCTCGCCGCGGCACTTTGCGCATGGCTTTTCAATTATCTCCCCAGCACCGTGACAGCGAGGACATGTCTGCGAAATGTGAAAAAATCCACGTGAACTGACGACCTGGCCACGGCCGCCGCAGGTGGGACAGCTGATTTTGCGCGAACCCGGTTCAGCGCCGCTCCCCTGGCATTTATCGCAGGTGTCCAGCTTCTCGATTTCAATCTCTTTGTTCGCACCAAACGCTGCCTCTTCCAGTTTGATTTCCATGTCATAGCGCAGATCCGAACCACGCCGCCGATCTTCTGTGCGTTCCCCCCCGCCGCCGAAGAACGTGTCGAAAATTCCGCCGCCAAACCCACTGGCGCCGAAAACCTCACGGAAAATCTCGAATGGATCATGGAAAGCGCCGCGACCGAAACCGACGCCGCCCGGGGCAAATGCTGCGTGGCCGAAGCGATCGTAGGCAGCGCGTTTGTCGGGATCCATGAGGATATCGTACGCTTCGCCTAACTCCTTAAATTTTTCCTCCGCGTGTGGGTCGTCCGGATTTTTATCTGGATGAAACTTCACCGCGAGTTTGCGATAAGCGCGTTTGACCTCCTCTTCGGTAGCGCTACGTCCAACGCCCAGTACCTCGTAGTAATCGCGTTTATTTGTGGTGGCCATTCGGGCTACAAGTTATGTGACTAATGGAATTGATGGGACTCAGAGGCAAGACGCCTCCGTTATTTTCCCGATCCGCTGGAAACGATCACCTTTGCAGGCCGAAGCAATCGGTCCTTAAATCGATAACCGCGCCGGGTCTGACGCAGCACAATCCCTTCGAGAACTTGATCGCTCGGCTCATGTGCAATTGCTTCATGCAGGTTTGGATCAAACTTTTTGCCCTCGGCCTCGATCGGTTGCAGCCCATTTTCCGACAGCAAATCGTTAAGTTGTTTTTGGACGAGAACCATCCCTGAATAAATAGGAGACTGTTCGCCCTGCTCTTTTGCGGCTGCGAGACCAAGCTCAAAATTATCGATAATTGATACTAACCGCTCGAGTAACGCGCTGTTCGCGTATTTGATCGCCTCCTCCTTTTCGCGTGCTGAGCGTTTTTTATAATTTTCGAAATCGGCCTGACTGCGCAATGCCAGATCGCGGAACCGATCGAGATCGGCTTGCAAGCCGGCTACCGGATCTTTGGCATCGGTTTGCTCGGTGGCAGACGCGGCGAATGAAGGCGACGTCTTCAACGGTGCCGGTTCTGTCGTTCCTTTGTTTTGTTCAGAGACAGGAATTTTTTTCATGTCTTGCGGATGGCAATCAATGTTATGTCGTCATTTTGAGGTGCCGAGCCAGTAAAGTCGCGCACGTCCTGGATGATTTTTTTTACAACCGCCTGCGCGCCGTCGTTGACGCTGGCACGGACCGATTCCATCATCCGATCAAGACCGAACTCGTCTCCCTCAGTATTTAGCGTTTCCGTCACACCGTCGGTGTAGAGGACCAAGCAATCATCGCGCTCAAGTGGGATCGCGAAGTCAATTGTAAGCCTATCAAACACGCTTCCGCTGTCAATTCCCACGACCATTCCCGGGGATTTTACTGGCGTAACGGTTTGCGACTTCTGTTGATACAGTAACGGCGCATCATGTCCGGCGCGCGCGAGGGTAACACCATTGCGTTGGTGATCTAGAACAAGGTAGGCCATGCTAATGAACATGTCTTCTTTGATATCGGGATAAAGCTGGCGATTCACCTTTCGTAGCACATCCGCCGGAGACGGGTTGCGGGCCGCCTCAGCGCGCAACACACTGCGGCAAATTGCCATGATCAGCGATGCCGGCACACCTTTGCCCGAAACGTCTGCGATTGCCACGCCCAACCGTTCTTCATCGACGCGGATGTAATCGAAGTAATCGCCGCTTACCTGGCGGGCCGGCACATTCATACCGCTGATCTGAAACCCATTGATCACGGGCGCTTCTGATGGGAGCAAAATGCGCTGGATGTCCCGCGCAATCTCAAGATCGTGATCCAGCCGTTTCTTTTCGTTCGCCATCGAATAAATGATGGCGTTGTAGAGCGCAAAGGCAGATTGCTCAGCGAGGGATTTAAAAACGACGAAATCACCCTGCGAAAAGGCCGCACCCGTCGGGCCATTGGCGAGCGCCAGTACACCCAGATCTTGATTTCCATATCGGAGCGCCGCAGCCATGACCGACGAGCTACCAAAAGCGCTGCCGCGCAATTTTGTCAGCTCTGGCGCTTCCGAGAAATCATTCAACCAAACAGATTGCCCAGTTTGCCAGATGCGCCCAATCAATCCTTCCCCCGGGACAACCGTGTGCAGTCGCAGAAAGCTTTCAAGCGCAACGGAATTGGCGGCTGCTTGTTGCAAAATGTGCGGAGGAATATCGACCAGCGGCGGACAACCCTTGGAAATAAAAGCCGGCGTAAGTTTCGCGCCGGTGCGATCGGTCACATAAAGCGCGCCGCCGTGCGCGTCGAGAATGCGCGTAGCTCCCTCGACAATGAGCCGGTGCAGTTCCTGGGGTCGAATGGTCTCCCGGAAGGCTTCGCCGAGACCGTGCAGAAAATCGAAAACGAGCGTTTCCTCGATCTGGATCTCCTCGTGAGAACGTTCCAGCATTCGAATCCGCCGCGTCTGGAGGTAGGCGGTAAGAATCCATCCGCCAACAGACGCGACAAGCAGTCCGAGGAGAAGAGTCGGCCACATCGTGCAAGGGCCAGCTTACTTCAAAGGCGTCTCGCGATGAAGGTCCTGTCTTAAGAAATCGAGAACGTCCTTAAATCGAAACAGATTTTCCGGAGCTGCCTCGCAAAGCGCCTCGTGCGCCTCCAGCACCGTTTCTGCCTGCTCCTTTTTCTGGAACTCCGGCGACCGGCCTCCAGGAGTTTGCTCGAGCGTTTCGCATTCAGGCGCACGCGCTCCGTTGTCATGAATATCAAATATCTGATCCAGACCCAGGCCCGAGAGAAGCTCCTGGCTGCGATTTCTACAATGAACGATGTGAAGATGACCCTGGCCAAGCTCCTTCAATCGCAAGGCCACGCTGGCCATCGTTCCCATAAACGTGGAATCCATCATTGCGCAGTCCGCCAAGTCCACCACAAATTCTCGGTAGCCGCGGTCCAACATCTCGCGCGCGAACTCTTTCAGGTTGCCGCTATTGAGAAAACTACCTTTCCCTTCCACTTTGACCCATACGGTCGGGCCTCCTACACCTACTTGAATAGATGAATCCACAGTTACTCCGTAACGATACCAGTCCAAAAGGCATGCTGTCAAACCTCACAGGACTTCAACAGCTCCCGAAATTTGATTCAAAACGCAGGCCACCAAGGGCCGCATTGATCAAGGAGCGACCCTGTAGCGCTCGAGCATGAACAAAAAGCAGAGGGACGCGGATGCCCCCAACTACTCCCACATAAAGGAGCGGTTTTCTGACACGATCTGGCCGTTTGCGATCAACAGGCAACGCCAGGCAATCACGCGCCCGTCGTCGAAGTAATCGTCGCCAATGACCTTGAATTCGGTCTTATGGGTGCCATGCACGTTTCGATAGGCAATCTCCTGTGCCTGGACGTGTTCGTGTAATTTTTCCTGGCGATACTCCAGACGCACAGTAACGTCCGATGGGCGCTTCGCTCGCCAAAAGAAATCGAAGTAATTGCCGAAACGCTGGCGTTGATCCAGCGCCGTCACAGCGCCGAACATCCGGTATTGGCGCTCAAAGGTGATCGGGGCGTCCTGAAGCGTCGCCGTTTTCTGGCTCGGCGACGTCGATTTAGCACCGAGCGTGCTCGTCGTCTGCCGGGCACGCTGACCTGCCGTTGGCGCTTTCTCGCTTAACAAGAAAAGCTTCGTTTTTCGAAACTCGAAATCCTTGTCTAACGCCACCGGAAGCGGTGTCACTTTTTCGACGATTCTTGGTTCTTCGCGAGGAGCGGCTTTACCAGAAGCGCCGAGCGCAAGTAGAATCAGAGCGGCGGCAAACCTCATTTGCCTGTATCTCATGGGTCTTATAGCTCCTATGGAACTCGCTCGAATCCGAAAGTAAACTTCTTTTTAATGATTGAAGTTCGTTACGAACGCGGCGTTTATCTGCCGCGGCAGAATTTGTGGTTGGACCCATGGGACCCCAAGCACTTCGCTTTCATCTCGCACGCGCATAGCGACCACATAGCGCCTCACGAGGAGATTATCGTTTCCGAGCGAACATCGCGCTTGCTTCAACACCGGATGCCGGGTCGTCGTCTCGAACACGTTCTGGCATTTGGTGAAAAACGGGCCGTGCATGGGCTCGATCTGATGTTATTGCCCGCTGGGCATATCTTTGGTTCGGCGCAATGTTTCCTTTTCGCCGGCGACGAGACGCTCCTTTACACAGGAGATTTCAAGCTGCGCCCCGGAAAATCCGCCGAACAAGCGCAGTGGCGCCACGCCGATACACTTATAATGGAGACCACATTCGGCCTCCCGCGGTATCGATTTCCGCCAACGGAGCAAGTCATTGACCAAATAGTCGCTTTCTGCCGCGAAACAATCGAAGCCGCCCAGGTGCCGGTGCTACTGGGCTACTCGTTAGGCAAAGCTCAAGAGATACTGTGTTCGCTTGATGGAGCCGGCCTAATGCCGATGCTCCACGGCTCAGTTTATCGAATGACGCACGTCTACGAGCAGTCCGGCCAATCGTTTTGCAAGTACGTGCGCTACAATGCGAATGATGTTGCAGGAAAAGTTCTGATCTGTCCACCGAGCGCGAATCGCTCGCAAATACTGGAAAAAATTCCGCACAGACGCGTGGCAATAATCAGCGGTTGGGCGGTAGATCCAAATGCGGTCTATCGTTACGGCGTCGATGCCGCATTTCCTCTTTCGGATCACGCGGATTATGACGATTTGATTCGCTACATCGAGCTGGTACAGCCACGGCGAGTGTTTACGCTCCACGGGTTTGCCGCCGAGTTTGCGAGTGATCTCCGCGCGCGCGGCGTCGAAGCCTGGGCATTGAATGAGGAAAATCAAATGGAGTTGGCCCTTGGAAGTAAGGACATCGTCGCGCTGCGATGTCCGGGCGGCGCAGCGCGCCGTCCCTACGATTCGGCGCGGAAATCGGAATTTCTCGCGTTTGCGAATGCTGGTGAAGCGATCGCTGCGACCCCCGCAAAGCTGGAGAAAATTCGGCTGCTCGCCGATTATCTGCGCGGTCTGACCAGCGAGCAGCTCCCCATCGCGACCCTCTACTTTACCGGGAGAGCATTTGCCCAAAGCGATTTGCGCACACTGCAGGTTGGCTGGGCAATAATCTTCCGCTCACTGCAAGCCGCCACCAACATCGCCGAGACGGAACTTCATCGCATCGCCAGCGTGCACGGCGATGCTGGCAAGAGTGCGTTCGAAATTCTCGATGGGCGAACGGCCCCGCAACCATTCAGTATCCGCGAATCCCGCGAGTTGTTCCAAAATCTGCATCGCGCGCGCGGCCCCAACGCCAAGGCGAGACTGCTGCAAAATCGCTTATCCATCCTGTCCGCGCGCGAAGGTCAGTACGTCGTCAAAATCTTGACTGGCGACCTGCGCATCGGCTTGCGCGAGGGTTTGGTAGAAGAAGCGATTGCGAAGGCGTTCGATGTTGCCTTCGAAGAAATAAGAGAGGCCAATATGTTGTCAGGCGACATCGGGCGGGCCGCCTTGCTCGCTTCACGAAAGGAACTGCATCGAGCGGAGCTGTCGCTCTTTCGTCCGATCAAGTGCATGCTTGCGACTCCTCAGCCGACTCCTGAAGCCGTGTGGGAACGTTTTCTTGTTGTCCCGCAGTCGCGGGATGACCCCGGCCTACCGGCGTCAGCGGCGCCAGCTACAGTGTATTTGGAAGACAAATTCGATGGCATCCGAGCGCAGCTTCATCGTAACTCACAGCGCGTTGAAATTTTCTCGCGTGATTTGCGACTCATCACCGGTCAATTCCCCGAGCTGGCGGATCACGCCAGGAACTTCCAGGAGGAGCTAATTATCGATGGTGAAATTATCGCTTCCCAGGAAGGTCGTAGACTCAATTTTTTCGATCTGCAAAGACGACTCGGCCGCACCAGCGACGGCACAGATCTATTCGCGCGCGCGGTAGCGGACGTGCCGGTTGCCTTTGTCATCTTTGATCTTCTTTGGCTGAACGGGCTATCGTTGTTAAGAACTCCGTTGCACGAGCGACGAAGATACCTCGATGACCTGCGTTTACCTTCACAATTCCAAATTACGAGAGTTATCCCCGCCCGTTCCACCGCCGAGATCGAACAAGCGTTTCAACAGGCTCGCCAGCGCTCGAATGAGGGTTTGATGATCAAAGATCCGGAAAGCTTGTACTTACCCGGCACCCGGGGGATGTTTTGGTTCAAGCTTAAGAAGGAGCTGGCGACACTCGATGTGGTGGTGGTCGCGGCGGAGCTTGGCCATGGCAAGCGCAATAATGTTCTGAGCGATTACACCTTCGCGGTGCGCGATGACATCACTGGCGAGCTCCTGCCGATTGGCAAAGCTTATAGCGGATTGACCGACGCGGAGATTGCGGAATTAACCGAGCATTTCAAAAAGAATACGATCGCGGATCACGGCCGGTATCGCAGAGTAAAACCGAATGTTGTGCTCGAGGTCGCCTTCAATTCAATCCAACCCAGCACGCGTCACGCCAGTGGACTGGCATTGCGTTTCCCGAGAATCAAAGCTATCCGGCGCGACAAAAATGTCGATTCTATCGACACGCTCCAGTACGCTCGCGAGCTTGCAGGATACCGCGCAAATTTAGCGGCCAGTTTTGGCCCAGGCGAATAAGTAACGGCTCGAATTTACTCGGGCGTAGGCGACGGGGACGGCGAAGTAGCCTCTATCGCAGGAGATGGAGTTGGCGACGTGGCCTTCGCTCCAAAAGGTTTTACTGCGTGAGCCATCCTCGCTCTTCGTAATTCTTCCATTCGACGCTGTCGTTGAGCGAGTCGCTCTTGCATCCTGGTGTCGTTTTCATCTCGCCCCTGTGAGGGGTCGGCGATGAGACCCTGCAAGTCGGGGGGCAGCTGTTGTAATCTCCTTTCTCTTTCAGCTTTCAACTGCGCGGCGTCGCGAACCTGGCTCCGCGACTGAGCGTCAGAGGGAATCGTGGGGACTTTCGCTCTGACTTTTTCTCTTTCGGCCAATGCTTTCTCTCTTTCATCCAATGCTTTCTCACGTGTGTCCAGCTCGGCTTTCCGTTGAGCAAGTTGCTGTTCAGCGGCCGAATCTTGTTTTTGGCAAGAGCAAATCATTGCAAGCGGGATGAGCATTGAAAGGATAAAAATTTTTTTCATATCAGGAGTAAACTGTATTTTGGGCTTCCCTAATTCGGATGAAGAAAATGGAAGGCCAGCGGCTAGTCAAACGAAAGTTACCGCGTCTGCGGCGCTCGTGTAGTCGCCGGTCTGACCACGACTGTCTCCTCCTGGCCATGCCTAAAACGCTGGACATTGGCGAAGACGGCCAACAAGGCCAGTGCCCCAATGATAATGAGCATCAGTACAACAGCACTCTTCGAGACTCGCTCGCGGGAATTCACGCCTAAGTATCGAAGTCCACCTTACAAGCGCAAGGGCCGCGTCAGTCCAGGCGCAATGCCGCAATTGCATCCATAACGCGCTCGCATAGCCGCCCGTAGAGATTTTTTCCCGGCGGGGAAAGATCGTCTGCGGAAAAGAAAATTGGCTCTCCGATCACGATTGTGATTGGCGCAAACCGCAAACCGCGACCGCCCCGGGGTAAGGCTTCGTGGGCGCCAAAGATCCGCATCGGCACGACTGGCGCGAGCGTTTTTGCAATCACGAGGCCCAACCCCGGCTCGGCCGGCTGCAACTTACCGTCAAGCGTGCGGGAGCCTTCCGGAAAAACCAGCACCCCGTTCCCTGCCTTCAGAAGACGAATCAAAGCCTTAATGGCACTACGATCCACGCCCTCTTGATTGACTGGGATTACATTTAGCTTTGGCAAAAGCCAGCCGAGCAGCGGCGCGGCCAAGAGGGTTCGCCGGGTCAGAAAGTATATCGCCCGGTCGCAAGTAATCCCAGCAAGCGGCGGATCGAGGTAACTCTGATGGTTCATGGCGAGGATCGCCGGCCCACTCTGAATCATGCGCTCCCGATGAACTACACGAAAATGAAAAAACAATCGGCCGACCAGACGGGAAAAGTGATAGCCAAGCCAGTAGTAGAAATTCATTTAACGACTGAGCGATTCAGTGATTTAGCGATTTCTCTTTGTTTCAATCTCTACATCTCCAAATCTGCAGACCCATTTGCTTAAGGCGTGCCATGATTTTGTTGACGACTGCCTCGATCGCAAGATGTGACGTATCGATCACATAAGCGTCTTCCGCGATCACGAGCGGTGAGACAGACCGCGAAAAATCGGCGTGGTCGCGCAGCACGATTTCGTCGCGTTCCCCCTGTGCGGCACGACGCCGGAGACGCACCTCAGGCGAAGCATCGACATAAAATTTGTAAGGGGTCTGAGGAAAAACCACGGAACCAATATCCCGTCCTTCTACGACCAAGTCGTCGCTCCGCGCACGCTCATGCAGCTTCTGGCCAACAATCTGGCGGACCAGAGGCAACCTGCTAATGCGGGAAACGCTTTCGTTCACACGATCATCGCGCAAATGGGCCGCGGGATCCACATTATCGACCAGGATTCGCGACTCGCTGGCCTGAATGCAGCAGGTAATGGCTGCTGACTCGAGAGCCTGGGCGATGCGGTCGGTATCTTCTGCATTGATGTCTTTTTCCAGGAGGTACCAGGTGATCGCTCGATAAATAGCTCCCGAGTTTACGTAGATAAAGCCGAGCCGCCCGGCAAGCTCTCGCGCCACACTGCTTTTTCCAGAGGCGGCCGGGCCATCAATGGCAACTACTCGATGGAATTCTCGCTGAGAAGAGCGCAATCCCATAGGTCACATGTATCCTACGTATCCTATGTGCACTCGCCTAGCCTTCCCCAGGCGCAGTGGGAGTGAGTGAACCGATCACAGGGGTGCTGACCTGCATCCGTTTCGGATTCGAGAACTCTTCCAGCATCGTTTCAAATCCCGGATAAGACTCACGGATGCATTCGGCGTCCTGAACAACGGTCTCGCCTTCAGCGAACAGGCCCGCTATGGCAAACGCCATCGCGATGCGGTGATCACCGAAGCTCGCCACCTGTGCACCGTGTAGGGGGGCTGGCCCAGAAATTTCGAGGCCATCATTCAGCTCTGCCACTTGCGTGCCCATGGTGCGCAAATTGTGCGCGATTGCCGCAATGCGATCAGTTTCTTTAACGCGTAATTCTCCTGCCTGGCGAATAACTGTCCTGCCGTTTGCCAAGGCACCTGCAACAGACAAAATCGGTAGTTCGTCAATAAGTCGTGGCACCTCCTTCCCTTGGATGACGGTTCCTTTAAGCGGAAAACCTGTGACTTCGACAATTCCGCGCGGCTCAACCTGATCGACACCTTCAACAGCCTCGCGCACCTGCGCACCCATGCGGAGCAAAACTCCCAGCAACGCGGTTCGTGTATCATTTAAACCAACGTCGCGGATAAGCAGATGTCCTCTTCGTTGCGCCGCGGCAGCAACCAACCAAAAGGCCGCGGAAGAAATGTCGCCGGGAATGGCAAAGTCTCGCGATTCTGGCACCTGGTCGCCGAATACAGTGACACTGCCAGCTTCTTCAGTTGCAGTCCGCACCAGGAAATAATTGAACATTTTTTCCATGTGGTTCCGCGTCGGTAACGGTTCTTCGACAGTGGTCTTACCCCTGGCAAAAAGGCCCGCCAGCAGCAAAGCACCTTTGACCTGTGCGCTTGCCACAGACGGGCAATAATGAATCCCACGCAATGAACCGCCGCTGACTCGCAACGGCGCTGTTTGGTCGGGCCCTTCGGCAACGATGCTCGCGCCCATCTCACAGAGCGGCGCGATCACGCGATCCATCGGGCGTCGCGACAGTCCCGCATCCGCAACGAGGCGACTTTCAAATGTTTGTCCTGCCAGCAAGCCGGCGAGAAGTCGCATGGTCGTACCTGAATTGCCGCAATTAATCTCGTTTTTCGGCGGAGTAAGGACCCGCTTTTTCCCGTGAACGATTAACGTGGTCGGTTCCGGCTGTTCGATCTTGACACCCAAAGCGCGCATTGCGTTTACCGTGTGCATGCAATCTTCACTGGGGAGAAATCCCTGCAGAGTGCACACTCCATTTGACAGAGCCGCGATGACTACCGCGCGATGCGAAATGCTCTTATCGCCCGGTACAGTAATTTCCAGATCAATCCGAGGCGCCCGTTTTACGCGTAACTCCATAGAAAATGAAAAAGCGATACTGGATACTTGATGCTAGATCGTCGATGAAAATCAGCGACGCTAATCCAGCATCCAGTATCTAGCATCCAGCATCAGAGAAACCCGTTAAACTATCAGGGGGCAGTCCCCCTGCTACGGTACGAGAAAGATCTTATCGGTATAAGGATCCTTCACTTCGGTTCCCGGAGGGAATCCTTCCACATCGATATATTTGCCTGGCGAATACGGGCTCTCCACTAAGTGCGGTTTGCCAGGGACAGGAATTCCGTACGGATAATCTCCCTTTGCAATTTTTGTCGGTGCAGCGGTGGGAGGAGGTGAAGCTGGTGCGGTTTCGGCTGCCGGGGTACCCGTGGGTTGAACTGGTCCATTCGGATTGAACGGCTGTTGCTGCGGCGGGTATTGCTCCGTCTGACTGGGAGGATAATTCGCCATTCTATGGCGGCTAGGTGGCGGCGGCGGCTCTTCAGCGCATGAGGCGAGCAGGAATGCCGCGAGGAGAGCAAGCAACAATGGAAATTTCATAAATGGAAATACTGTCGCAATCGTATCCGGAGTCCGACTCGTTGCCAATCATTAAATCACTTTTTCTTCGTTTGAGAAAGAACCGCGCAAATACAATGGCCTGGCGCATTTCATCCGAATCCAAAGGTGAGATGTCGGACGGTCCCCATGCAGAGATTTTAGTAGTGGACGATGATGCCATGAGTCGCAGGCTGCTGGCGCAATTGCTCATGGCTGCTGGTTTCAAATGTCTCGTTTGTAAAGACGGTTCCGAAGCGCTGGAGATAATTCATGCGAAGCCGCCTTCGCTGCTTCTGCTTGATTTTGATATGCCAGGGCTAAACGGCGCGGAAGTGTTAACACGCCTTCGTTCGGACCATAATCCGGCAGTCGCACAGATTCCCGTCATTATGTTGACCGCGCACGGAAGCGAAGAAAGCGAGGTATCTTGTCTGCAGGCTGGCGCGGATGATTTTGTGACCAAGCCAGTCTATACCGCGGTGTTACAAGCGCGAATCGAGACTCAGCTTCGACTCCGCTCGATGCGGCGGCAATTAGAACGGCAGAATGACGAACTGGAGAACTGGCGCCGTGATCTTGAGCGCGATTTGGAAGCCGCGCGCCTAACGCAGCAATCGTTGATCCCGCAAAAGCCGCCGGCGCTGTTTGGTTGGGAGGTTGCGACTTGTTATCGCCCGGTAATTCAGGTCGGCGGCGATATCTATGGATGGCTACGAATGAAGGATGGCAGAATCTTATTCTGGATCGTTGATGGCACTGGTCACGGCGCCGCTGCGGCGCTGCTCACGACTCTGGCAAAACTTCTTTTTCACTACGGCAGCGTGGAACACGACACACCAGCCCGCGTGATGGAAGCGGTGAACCATGATTTTCGCAGCATTTTTGGCGGGCGCTCCTTTATGACCGCGATGTGCGTCGCAGTCCATCCTTCGACCGGACGTGCGAGCATTGTCGGCGCCGGGCATCCGCCTCTCTTGATTGCACGTCGCACCGGCGCCACCGAGACGATCGCTTCTGTCGCGCCGCCATTAGGCTTGGTGGAATCTCCAGAACTTACAGAAACGATTGTCAATCTAAAACCGGGCGACACTTTCCTCCTCTACACGGATGGTTTGTTCGGCTCAAGGAAGGGCAAAGAGTCCCGTCTGAATTCACAATTCCTGGAGAAAATGCTCGATCACTCTGCGCCCAGCGCCGAGGCCCTCCTTGGGCGAATATTGGAGGAGACAGCGCCATCCAAAGCCGAAGAAGCGTTGCCGGATGATGTGGCGGCTTTGGCGGTGCGCCGAACTGCCTAAAAAAAATCTTCGTTTATTCAAAATTTAATGTTGCTCTCTTCCGAGCGAAACGCTAATCAGCGTCCATGCCGAAAACCAAAAAGAAAACTTCCAAACGCAAACCGAATCCCGCCTTTATGAGACCGGTCCAGCCCGACGACAAGCTTTCTGCCGTTGTTGGGTCAGCGCCGCTGCCACGTTCTGAGCTTACCAAAAAGCTGTGGAACTACATCAAGAAGCGCGGTCTGCAGGATAAAAAGAAACGAACCATGATCAACGCGGACGACTCACTGCGGCCAGTGTTTAATGGCAAGAGCCAAGTGAGCATGTTCGAGATGACCAAGCTCGTTTCGAAGCATCTGCGCTAGATCGACAATGCCGTTTATAGCCCGGCGTTTCCCCGCCGGGCTATCTGCGGACATGGATAATAGAATCGCTGCCGCGGCGGACGGTTGTTTGCCGTGCTTGCGCGCAGGCGTGGTCTAGTTAAAAGTGACCATGTGAAAAAGCGTCGTTTCATTCTCTTTGCTGTTGCAGCCTGCTTTTTGTTCCATGCGCCGGCTGGCAGCGCCGCCGCGTCCGGTTGGCTCGACGATTACCACAAAGCGCAGGAGGAGGCCAAAGCCAGCCACAAACTGTTGCTGCTTAACTTTACCGGTTCCGACTGGTGCGGCTGGTGCGTTCGATTGTACCAAGATGTTTTGTCCCAGGCTGATTTCAAAGATTATGCCAACAAGAATTTGGTGCTCCTGGAGCTCGACTTCCCGCGGCCTGGTGGTTCTCGGGCGCAGGCGCAAACCGCTGAATTGCAAAAGCAAAACCTGGAGCTCGCACGCCAATATAATGTGTATGGATTCCCCACGCTCATCGTCCTCGATGGCAATGGGCAAAAACTTTGGCGGTTCGAGGGGTACCTGCCGGGCGCGGACCTTATCGCCCAACTGGGAAAATTGCACAAAGATTGAACGCTTCCGCGTTTCGCGGAAGCGCGAAACGTCGTTGTAACTTCAATGGCGCCGCGTCTTGCGTCGGTGGCGACCTCTGCTAGGTACATGCGATTCATCTACCATTTTCGCGCAAATGTTTTTTCTCCGTTTGTACTTCCTTTGCGTTGCTCTGGTCGCGACGAGTACTCTTGGAGCCGACCCGAAAATTCCGTCGCAAACTCCAGAAAAGAGCGGGCGCAAAGCTCCGACAGAGCAGAATATCACGTTCAACTCAGTTCACACAGAGGGTCCTCACATCGCAATGACCTTTGACGATGGCCCAAGCCCTACGCTTACCCCAAAACTGCTCGATTTACTCGCCGCGCGCCACATCAAGGTGACCTTCTTCGTCATCGGCGAAAATGTTGCGGAACATCCTGAAATCGTTGCGCGGGCCGCCCGGGAAGGCCATGAAATCGGCAACCACAGTTGGTCGCATCCTAACTTTGCGAAGATGTCGCAGGAAAGCGTTCGCAGCCAGTTACAGCGAACCGATGATGCAATCAAAAACGCAACCGGCAAGCGTCCCACATTAATGCGGCCGCCTTACGGATCTCTCACAGAGCGCGAAAAACACTGGATTCACGATGAATTCGGCTACCAGATCATTTTCTGGGAAGTCGATCCGTATGACTGGAAACGGCCTGGTCCGGCTGTGGTCCGCAATCGAATTCTCAAAGAGACGCGGCCCGGTTCGATCGTGTTATCTCACGACATTCACCCAGGGACAATCGAAGCAATGTCCTCCACTCTCGATGCGCTCGAGGCCAATGGTTTTAAGTTCGTCACCGTATCGGAACTAATTCGCATGGCCACGCCGCAAGCTTCTCATTCAAGTCCGCAGCCCGGCGGAAACACATCGACAAAAGCCACTCTTTCGCCCTCAATCGCCCCGTCTCCGACCTCTTCCCCAAGCGGCTAGACTGCCGCTAGAGCGTGGAGAGGTTTACTTCTTCGCGGTGCTCACGCTTCGGTCAGCCATCCGCTGCTCGCTCTTGCTACGCGCAAGAACAAAGTGATTATTTTCGCCGTAGCTTCGCCACGGTCCGGGAGCCACGTCACGTACTTCGACAAATTGCCAATCGGTCACGTCGGTGGGCGCCAGCCCCAGGTAATCGCGGACTGCCGGAGAAACATCCAGCCCGGCACCATGGTTTAGATTCGGCTTGGGTCGCTCATTTCCAAAGACGTATTGGAAATGGTCGGTGCGAAATGGGCCGCAATCTTCCCATTGCGCATAACAAGTGCGGTTGCCTTTGCGAATGGCAATCCAGTGATTCCGGCACACCGACTCTCCCTGACCTGAATACGCTTGTTTGAACCAGGGAATCACTAGCGGTGCTTCCGGCTTGAACTGGCCATGCGTCACATCGTTGTACGGCAGCGCACAGTAGAAAGGATTCAACTTAGGAATAAACGCCACGGGAATGTAATTGCGCCGCGCGCTTGAATCAGGAGTATCCGTTCCGCCGTAATTCGTCGTCCAATTAAAATCCCAGGCGCTTTTATAGTTGGGAACCGGATTATTGCCTCCAGCTTGTTCTCCAACCCAAAAGACGGTCGTCACGATGTTCGTTTTCCACGGGTAACGCTGGATCGCCGGGTGGGAGCTGGTAGGGATAAAGACTTGCGGTTCCACCTTAAGCAACGCCTGCTCCCGCAGTTTCATCGCGTACTTGGCGAAGTCTGCGGCAGTCGCGTATGGGGAAGTGGATTGTTCGTCGGCTTTAACCGAGCCAGCAACTGCCAGACTCAAACAAGCCGCAAGAAGTCTCTTCATGGTGCGGACGCCGGCATTCTCTATCCGATTCTATGCTCCTAGGCAAGCCGAATCTTCCGAAGTCTTTGTAGAAGACCGCGCTGCCCCGAAAGTTTTCGGGGGCATTATAGCGCGATATTCCTGCCCTAAATCTGGCTCAACCGCGCCTGAGTAGCGTATCACGCTTGAATTCTCGGTCATCCGTTTCTGGATGATCAAGCGTGTAATGGAGGCCGCGGCTCTCTTTCCGGCACAAGGCAGAATCAACAATCAACGCTGCTACCGCTGCGAGATTGCGCAGTTCCAGCAGATCGATTGATACTTTAAAATTCCAGTAGAACTCGCGTATTTCGCGCTGGAGATTTCGCAGCCGCGCACTCGCCCGTTGCAGTCGTTTGTGAGTACGCACGATTCCTACGTAATCCCACATCAGGCGTCTGATCTCGTCCCAGTTGTGATAAATGACCACCAGTTCATCTACATCTTGGACATTTCCCGATTGCCATTCCGGCAGTGGGATTTTTTGTTTTCGCGCCGGTCGTGTCTGCACAGCAGCCGCCGCGGCGCGATGCGCCACTACCAACCCTTCCAGCAGCGAGTTGCTCGCAAGTCGGTTGGCTCCGTGCATACCCGTGCAGCCGACCTCGCCGATCGCAAATAACCCAAGCAAACTGGTCGCGCCATTTACGTCAGTCTTAATTCCACCGCATTGGTAATGCGCTGCTGGCACAACCGGGATAGCCTGCTTCAACATGTCGATCCCGAATCGCAGGCATGTCCGGTAAATGTGCGGGAAACGCTCCCGAATAAATTCCGGCGGCTTATGCGTGATGTCCAAAAAGACACATCTAGCCCCTGAGCGCTTGATCTCCGCGTCTATGGCGCGCGCCACGATATCCCGCGGCGCCAGTGAACCACGCGAATCGTAGCGCCTCATGAAATCTTCGCCGCGATGATTACGCAAAATGCCGCCTTCACCACGCACAGCTTCGGAAATGAGAAACGATTTCGCCTCAGCATGAAAGAGACATGTGGGATGAAACTGGATGAACTCCATGTTCGAGATTTCCAGGCCTGCGCGCCATGCCATCGCCACACCGTCTCCGGTCGCGATGTCTGGATTCGTCGTATACAAATAAACTTTGCCGCAACCGCCGGTTGCAAGCACGGTCCGATCTGACCGGATCGTTTCTACCTCTTCGGTCTTTTCATCCAGAACATAGACCCCAAGGCAGCGGTCTTCTGTTGCGAATCCGAGCTTGGCGGCGGTGATCAAATCCACCGCCATATGATTCTCCCAAAGGTCAACATTTGGTCGCTTCGCAAGTTCGTGCAGCAATCTCTCCTCGATTTCCTGCCCAGTTGCGTCTCGCACATGCAACACGCGCCGCTTCGAGTGACCGCCCTCTTTGCCCAGATCAAGCTCACGATGATGACCAGAGACCTCCCGCTGATCGAACTGCACGCCGAGCTCTGTGAGCTCTCGGATGCGCTCTGGGCCTTCGGTCACAACCGTCCGCACCACCGCTTCGTCACAAAGACCGGCGCCAGCCTCAAGTGTATCGCGCACGTGTAGCTCGAACGAATCTTCATCGCTGGTCACGCATGCAATTCCGCCCTGCGCCCAAGCAGTATTTGTGTCGGCGCCCTTGCGTTTCGTAATGACGGCTACCGACCCGTGCCTGGTCGCTTTCAATGCAAAGCTGAGACCGGCAATGCCGCTGCCAATCACAACAAAATCGTATTCCTTCATCCCAAGCGGATATTGTCGATCAAACGAGTCTTGCCGAAGAACACAGCCAACACGAGCACCGAGCCCGGTCCAGCCATTTCAACGGGTTGCAAAGTTTCCGCATCGACAAGCTCGACATAATCGATCCGAGCCAGCGGCGCTTCGCCGATTACCTTCCGCGCACGAGCGACGAGGTCTCCGGCCAATTTTCCGCTGGCATTTGCCGCAGCACGTAGCGCTTTGTATAAAACTGCTGCCTGCTTTCGTTCTTTCAAATTCAAATATCGATTGCGTGAACTGCATGCCAGCCCGTCATCCTCCCGCATCGTAGGAACGGCAATGATCTCGATCTTGAAATTGAGATCGCGCACCATGCGGCGAACGACCGCCAACTGCTGAAAATCCTTCTCGCCAAATACCGCCGCGTCCGGCGCAAGAATATTGAACAATTTCGCGACCACGGTGCAAACCCCGCGAAAATGTCCCGGCCGCGACTTACCCTCAAGCGCCTTCGAAAGAGAGAATTCTTCAACGAACACCGAGCGGTCCTCGGCGTACATTTCCGCTGGACTGGGACAGAACAGGAAATCGACACCGGCCTTTCGACAAAATTCTTCGTCAGGTTTTTCCGGCCGCGGGTACCGCTCGTAGTCGCCTCCAGACTCAAACTGAAGCGGGTTCACAAAAATGCTGACGGCGACTTCGCCATCTTTGCCGGCCGCCGCGCGCGCTATCCGGATCAGTTCGCCATGCGCCTTATGCAACGCGCCCATGGTCGGCACCAGTACGCGCAGTTTTCCGCGCGGCTGCGCCTGCACGTCTGCGATCGTGGTGAAAATTTTCACGTCGCCAGCTTTATCCAACTACGTGCGGTGCGCGAGTCAAAGGAACAGGATAAATGCACCAGTGATCATTAGCGCGAGCATCCAGACAAAATCGACGTTGAACCAAGCACGGCGCAATATTGCCACGCCAAGTTTTTCGTAAACCACAATCGCGATCAGCGCAGTCATTAGAAGATATCCCAATGTGTGAACTGCGACCGAAGCCGCGAGCAAAGAAGGCGCACTAAAATTCGTGAAGGCAGTGCCGTGGTGATGCGCATCGCCCGCAGCCGGCGATCCCAGGAAAAATGGCACGAGCATCAGCCCCGCACCATGCGCCGACGCCATGATGAACGACCAAAACGTCAGATCGCCAAAACCCACTCGCATTCCAACCCAGTTTGGATGACGCGAACGCAAAAGGCGATAGAAGCCAAACGCAAACAGGATCGCGGCGGCTGCAATTTTTAACGTGACGTGCGGAACGTTAACCCGGGCCACAAGCACTGCGGCGACGATGATCCCAATCGAAAGCGCATGCCCCAGCACCATCGGCGGCAGCGCACGGAATACGGCTGCGCGCTTTTGCTCCTGCAACCCCAGCGCCACAGCGAACAACCATCCCATGGCAGGATTGATGCCATGAAAGAGACCGAGCCCAAAGACCGCCAGCCACGGCCAGAGGCCACTCACGGAAAGCAAAAGGAATCGCTCGAGGAATCGCCTCCTTCGAGGCGAACTTGATGAACCCGGTAGTCGTTGCTCTCCAGGAAGAAGTTTTCGTCAAACGCGATGCCCCCGTTGCGGCCGGCGTCAAGCTTGACCATCCAGCTGCCCACACCGTCGGGATAGAATTGCTCATCCCACGCTGCATAGAGAGAGTTGGTGAAATAGATTCGTTTGCCGTCGCGGCTTACTTCCACCATTTGCGGGCCGCCAGCCAGCGGCTGGTCGGGCTGTTTCGGATGCGGCGTGCGATTGACAATGCCGCCGATGCGCACCGAGCCGGTCTTTTTCGGATTGAATGGATCGGAGACGTCGTACTGCAAGAACTCGCCCGTCCCCCAGCAGGAGACATATAAAAATCTGTCGTCGAGTGATAAATCGATGTCCGACACTAGTGGCGGTACCGCTTTAAAATCCCTGAGCATCGGCGGCAATTTTTCTGGATCGGCGGGTTCCGCTGGAATTTCGATCACTTTCTTTACATCCCATGCGCCATTGTTCCTGTGCCAGAGCCAGACTGACGCCGATAAATCTTTGAGCGAAACCACGACCCCAACGAAGCCGTAAGCTTTGGTTGGATCATGCGCGGGACGCATCTCGAGGACCATTTGCTGCTCTTTGCCCAAATCGAGCGCCTGCAAATGGCGACGACGCCGCAAATCCCAGACGTGCATTTGGTGACCGTACTTGCTGCCGAGGAGCAGATCCGGCTGCAATCCGTTTTCAATCATGTTCGGCGTGCCCCATTCACTGCTGAGGAGTGTGTCGAATCCCAAGTGCCACCAAAAATCGTACTGCAAAAATTGTGGGCCACGGTTCACTTCCCACTGGCCGAGAACCTCGAACGTTTCGCAATCGAGCATGAAAATGCCGCCCGGGCCGTCGCCATTGGGCGCACCCAGCGCGCTCATGTAAATGCCTTCCGGGCCACAGTGAACGGTGTGTGGCCGCGAATAATTGGTGCGCGCAAAAATTTCCTCGGGCTCAATCACTTTGACAATCTTCGGTTTCCGCGGATTCGGCTTCGTGTCGATGATGTGAATACGCGAAGACCGTAGCCCAGGGACAACGAGATAACGGCGTTCCACGTGCGGATGCGGTGCATAGGGGCAGAGCGCCGAGCTGCATGCATTCCAACCGAAGTGGTGCAGCTCATCGCCAAACGCGGGCATCTTGACTTCGCCGACGCGCTGGCCGTACGTGCGCGAGCTAGGATCGACATCCACAACCAGCAACGCGTCGTTGAGTTTGCTGCCGGGCGGATTAAGCGCTGCCACAAATGCATATTTTTCCGGAGGGGCCTGCATCGCCAGCCTTGGCGAGGGATAAAACGTGGGATCTGGTTTCAGGAGCGGCATAAATGCTTTCCGCGTGGACGTTAATCTTTAATACTGCTTCAAACACGAAATCGTCAAGGACGTTGTTTGGGCCATTCGTCCAACCAAATCGCCTGCCTCGCGAATCGAAATCTTTTGTGCCCAAAGTCCTTCCAGCCGGCGCGGACTGCGAGATCGCGCATCTCCGAAAATGAAAATGCGCGCACAGCAGAGAGTCGGGCGTCGTAACGCGTCATCGGTTCGCGAAAAATCAGCGCGGTCAAAAAATAAACGCCAACTCGGAGGAAAAATCCGCGACGCAAATCCGACACCAGAACAAATCTTCGGGATAACTCCCGACACCGCCGCAACACAGTTACAGCGTCTTCATCGCTGAAATGATGAAGCGCAAGCGTGCAAAGCACGACGTCGTACGCTTGGGCAGAATTCCATTCGAGAATATTGGCTTCGTGGTAGCAAATTTCTGGATAGCCTGCGCTCAACTTTGTGGCGACTTCCAGTGTTGCAGGCTGTCGATCTAAGGCGTCGATCTCGACGCGCGCGCCGATTTTTCGGCCATTATTGGCGATCAATCGCGGAATGTCGCCCGAGCCCGTCGCAAGATCCACAATGCGCATTCGCGCGCCCGGCTTAATCCAGCGCCGCAGAAAACCCAAAACCAGCCGATAGCTGCCGAACCAGCGATTAAGTTGCCGAATACGTTCCAAGTCGCGCTCCAACTCGGGAGAGACCGGTTGCGGCCGATCCATCATTTCCAGGACAGCCGGATCGAAGGTTCGCTTCATCGACGCTTGTGACGCAGGCAATCGTGCCTGCTAGCCATCCGCGCAGACAGGATTGTCTGCGTCACGGCTTCAAGAATTCCTTCCAGCCTTCGGGCAATTCCGCTATCTCGACTTCGCTCGCGATGCGTCCCTCGAATTCCGGATGAAAAACAGTGCTGGTTCCGTAAACCATGATCACATCTTCTGCACCTTCGGCACGAATGGCATGCGCTACGCCCGGTGGAATTACGATGCCGACGTTGCTCTTGCTACGGTGATTGTCACCATCGACAAAGAATCGCATCACCCGCCGGGCAAGCCCCGCTCGAATGTCGCACAAAATTATCTCAGCGCGCCCCTGCAAAAAAAACATCACGTCCCATTGCTCGTCGTTGTAGCGGCGCAACGAGTAATTTTCCGGCTGCCGAATGAACAATCGGCGGTGCCATTTTTCCGACGTTGTATCCGCCGGAATACTTGGCGGATGCACGTGAAAACCTTTCGCCGTGCCGGCGAACATGCGTGCGCCAGACCATTGTTTCGGCCAAAATCCGATCTTTGCCAGAGCGCCCTTATTCTGGCGAACAAATTCGCCAAAACTGCCACGGTGCAGCTGCGCAAAAATCTTTCGCGCAAAAATGTCTACGCCCGGGATCCACGTTCGCTTCACCTCGGGCTGGCGTCGGTTCACTGCCATCAGTTCGCCAGCCTCGACTCCCGGACTGCGGAGCCGTTGGGCGAACGAGCCTGTCTCATAATCGCGAACAACCAGCGCGTCTCGCGCACTGGCCTCTATGCCCTGCCACAGATTTTCTTCGTCCTTGCTCATTTTTTAGCAGCTCTAGTCCCTAACGAAAAATCGGCGCGTTCGCGAGAAAGATTTTCGGCAGCACGGGGTTTTGATTAATCTTGCGGTGGAGGAAACAAATAGCGCGTAGGTATTGGCTGACGGTGAGGACAGAGTACATCCAGTGGCGGCGACACAGGGCACATTATATTGGTTGAAGCAAACAGCAGGCAAATCTACCCTGCCGCGCCATCCTGCGATACTCCCAGTTCCGCAATGCTCGACGTTGTCGTTTATCTACTTTATCGCGCGGGGTTGGCCATTATCGCCGCGATGCCGTTGCGGTTTCTCTTTGCCTTTGGGCAATTCCTCGGCGTTTGCGCGTGGGTCGTTTCGGGGAAATATCGGCGGCTGGCAAAACGCAACGTTGCGATTGCATTTGGCAATGAAAAATCGCCGCCCGAATTGCGCCGTCTTGTGCGCCGGCATTTTCAACGGCTCGGGGCGAACCTGCTGTGTGGCGTCAAGCTGTGTACGATGCCGCCTGAGAAGATTCTGCGACACGTCAAAGTCGAAAATATAGAGTCAATGGGTTCGCAATTTCGCGCCGGGGTTCCCGTCGTTCTGATTTTAAGCCACCTCGGTATTTGGGAATTATTCGCGCAATTGATGCCGAAGTTCGTCGGTTTCGTGCGGAACGCGAGTGTCTATCAAGGACTCGGCAATCGTTTCATTGACGAACATGTGCGCCGCACACGGAGCCAGACTGGCTTGGAATTGTTCGATCGCCACGACGGATTTGAGCCGGTGATCGAGCTGCTTCGTTCCGGCGGCGGCGTGGGTGTTTTGTCCGATCAACACGCAGGCGACCATGGGCTCTGGACGCCGTTTTTCGGGAGACTGGCGTCCACTTCGCCTCTGCCTGGTTTACTCGCAAAGCGCACCCACGCGGCGGTTATCGCCGCCGCGGTGTACACGACAGGTCCCGCGCGCTGGCGCATGGTATTCACCGAGCGCTTTGACCAACCCGGTGCGTCTGTTGCGACGCTCACATCGAAAATAAATGAAGTGATCGAGCAACAAATTCGTCTCGCACCGGAAGATTGGTTTTGGGTGCACAACCGCTGGAAAACGCCCCAGCCGAATTTTCTTCTCGCGCGATACAAACGCGGTGTTCATCTGCCGCCGGGAGTTTCAGCTCACGATCTAAAGCCATTCCGAATTCTCATTCGTTCGAGCAACTGGCTGGGTGACGCCGTAATGAGCGTGCCGACAGTCCGCGCGATCAAGAATGGGCGTCCCGACGCGCAAGTAACGGTCGCTGCGCAAGCGAAGATTGCGCCGATGTGGAACCTCGTTCCTGAAGTGGACGCGATTATTCCTTTGCCAAACGGTTCGTTGCTTCCGGCTGTTTCGTTGCTTCGGCGACGATCGCATTTTGATGTCGCGATCCTTTTTCCAAATTCGTTGCGTGTTGCTCTTGAATCCTGGCTAGGCGGAATTCTGCGGAGGGTCGGTTATCGCGGTCACTGGAGAAGGTGGCTACTGAACCAACCTGTGCCCGAGGCACGAACACCGGGTCCGCCGGAACACCATTCCCTCCGATTCCTCCGGATCGCGCGCGAATGCGGAGCGGAGACGTCAAAATCCGAAGGTCCAACATCCAACATCCAAATTGCGGTCGCCGATCAACCGCTGAAAATCGGCCTTTGTCCCGGCGCGGATTACGGCCCGGCCAAACGATGGCTCCAGGGGCGATTCGCCGAGGTGGCCGCAAAGATTAGCGCACAATCATCCGCACAATGGATTTTGTTCGGAACCAAGAATGACGTTGCGATAGGGGACCAGATCGCGGCTGCGATCAGCGATCATTGCCAACGGTCACATTATCCTGCGACATCACGTCGAATGTAGTCCCTGTTTCCTTCGCGAGTGCCCAATAGATTTTCGCTGTATGAAAGCGGTCAGTGCCGAGGAAGTTGTGGACGCTGTACTCTCGATTGTGCGCAAGAAGATCTGAAATTTGAGAACCTACTATGGCCGCGCCACCGCAAATTCGCACAGAGGTGCAAGTGATGTTCTTCGACACCGATTGCGGAGGCGTCGTCTCAAATATCGCTTATCTGCGTTTCATTGAGATCGCACGCACACATCTTGCCGAGCAACTCGGTCTCGCCTTGCGAGAAATGGCCGAAAAACAAACGTATCCAGTAGTGGTGCGCACCGAGATTGATTATCGCCGCGCAGCCAAACTCGGGGACCGGCTTGTGATTGAGGGCTGGCTCGATCAGGTGGAACGCGCGCGGTTCTGGGGCGCGTTTCGGATCACACGACCGGAGGACAACACGTTGATTGCCCAATGCCGTCAGATGCTTGCGCTGATCGAGATGCCCACGGGAAAATTACTGCGTGTGCCTGAACATTGGCAAGAATATCGGAAAGCTATGATTTATCCCGAAGGCGGGCGCCAAATCGGGAGGAGTCTTTCCGGCGAAGGATAATTTCAATGACCGCAGGTACCCAGACTTTAAGCTTGGAAGAAACTCTGCTCGAGCCGCCGGCGCTACCTCCACCGCCCACGCGTCACGCGCTGTTTGCGATTCTAATTGCGTTGGCGGCGCTGTTACACGTGGCGACGATCGGCACAGGCGATCTTTACAGCCAGACCGAGGGACAGTATGCCGGCGCGGCACGCGAGATGGTCGAGACCAATCAATGGCTCATGCCCACGAACGACGGAATCCCGCGCCTGCAAAAACCGCCGTTGCTCTACTGGCTCATTATTGTCTCGTTCAAGCTTTTCGGCATAAACGCTGCAGCGGCGCGGCTTCCGGGTGCGCTGGCGGTGGTCGCTTTGGTTGCCTTGATTTTTTTGATTGGGGAAAAGCTCACGGACTACTGGCGCGGTTTCATTGCCGGTCTGATATACCTCAGCTGCTGCGGCACATTTTTGCTCGCCCGCATCGTCATGCCCGAACCGCTCGTCGGCGCGTTTATCGCGGGCGCGATTTTCTGCGGATTGTGCGGCTATCAGCGCCGTCGTCATCGGCGGGTGTGGTTCGCTGGCTTCTGGGTTTGCTCGGCCTTCGCTTGCCTAAGCAAAGGTTTACTCGGCCTTGCTTATCCGGCGGCGATTTTTCTTCTGCTGTCGATGTTTTATCGCGAAGCGCGGCTGCGATATCTCGCGCTTTTGCGTTGGGAATATTTGGCGATCTTTCTTTTGATCGCTGCCCCTTGGCACATCTGGGCGCAATGGAAGTTCCCGGGGTACTTTCATTACCTTATCGCCCGGGAATGGGAGGGTCATCTATGGGGACTTTCTGACGAGCTGCGTGATTACCTGGGCGTGCCTGCCTATCAATTTGTGCTCATGCATTTGGCTTGGTTGTTTCCGTGGTCGATCGCGCTGCTACCCGGAGTGATGTTCGCCTGGCGTCGCGTGATGCGGCCGCATGAGTTCAATTTTCCCGATGCACTGCTGCTTTGCTGGATGGGCGTCGTTTTTGTCCCGCTGCTCTTTCTGGGACAACGGCAGGATTATTATTCGATGAGCATGTGGAGCGCGTTTGCGCTGTGGGCAGCGGCGGTATGGGGTCGGATGCCACAGAGGTGGCGCATTGCAGGCGCAATCGCCGTCGGCCTCAGCGGCATGATGAGCGCTGCTGCGGCATTCTTCCTTGCCCACGCCGCGCGCGCTTTGAACGGAAACTGGGGAACAATGGACACGCGCTGGACAGCTTGGAAGGCATTACACGACATGCCCGTGTCAGCCTGGCTGGCCTTACGGCCATTGGTGGCGATAACGGGTAGCTCGCTCGTGTTTTTCTCGCTGGTGGCGCTTTATTTTATTTTCAAACGACGCGAGAAACTCGCTGCCGTCGCCCTGGCTGCGTCGATGGTTCCAATTGGGCTCAGCATGATGGACGGTGTCGCTCGAGCCTCGCCTTATTTCTCACTCGCGAACGTAGCGCGATTCCTAAATCCGCGCCTCGACGCAGGCGGCGACGCGATTTTTGAAGGACCGCTGGACGAAAGCAGTAGCCTTATTTTTTACCTGAACCGGAAGTTCTTTCTTGTTAATCAAAACCGCCAGAGAGCGGCGCCCCTCGGCACGCCCCCGGTCGATATTTTCCTGAATGAAGATGCGGTCTTAAAGAAGTGGGCTCAACCCGAAGCGGTTTATCTCATAGTGGAGCAAAGCCGGGCGGATTACTGGAAACAGCTTTTGACCAGTCGCTTTCACATTTATCACCAGGTCATCACGTCGGGGACGTGCGTGGTGCTTGGTAACCAGCTTTAGGGCGCATTTGGACGCAGAGAGACAGGCGATCTACATTTGAAAAATCCGGAGGCGGGTTTAATGTGCCGGCTCATTTCGCGAGGGAAAAGGTTTATGTCGCAACATCGCAGTTTAAAAGGAGCGAGCACGATCGCTGCCAGGCGCAATGTGCTGAAACGCTTCGAGCGCGTCGAGCTTCTGAAGAAGCGCGGTCAATGGAAGGAAGGCAGCAAAGTCATCGGCCTGCCGAAAACCAAGCCGGACGTCTAATTGGAAGCGTGAGAGGTGATTCGTGAGAAGTGATTGGTGAGCGGATTCGTATCTTACGTCTCACTTTTCACTAATCACACCTCACCAGCCAGTGCGCCTTAATCGCTTTCTTGCCGCCGCCGGCATCGGATCGCGTCGACATTGTGATGAATTGATCGCGGCGGGTCGGGTCGCCATCAATGGCAAGGTCTGCACAAACTTCAGTGTACAGCCCGACCTGGATGATCATGTCAAAGTCGATGGCAAACTTGTGCATACCGCTCCAGCGCTTACCATCATGCTGCATAAACCCGCGGGATTCGTTTCGACCCGAAAAGATGACCACGCGCGCGACACCGTGTTTGATCTGCTTCCACAAAAATTTTCGCGGCTCTTCAACATCGGGCGGCTGGACGCCCAAACTGAGGGATTGCTTCTTCTCACAAATGATGGCGACCTCGCGCTGGCGCTTACTCACCCGCGCTATGAAACCGACAAAGAATATGAGGTGACGCTGGATCGGCCGTGGGACCCAGCACTCGCTCCGAAATTGCTGCGGGGAATTTTTCTGAATGGCCAGCGAGCCAGAATCGCGCGACTTCATTCAGTCTCGCCCACGCGTTTGCGGGTTGTGTTGCAGCAGGGAATCAATCGGCAAATTCGCCGCATGTTTGAAGCCGTTGGCTACCGCGTCAAACATCTTCTCCGCGTTCGCGTCGGAAATCTTCGGCTTGCCGATCTGTCGCGTGGGCATTGGCGGGTGCTCACAAAACGCGAGCTCGAATCAATAGCCAAGGTTACCAGGAACAAATGAAACTCGACGGTTGCAGCGCGCTGATCACGGGCGCTTCCTCGGGGATCGGCCGCGAATTTGCGCGACAACTTGCAAACCGTGCGCGCACAATTGTTCTCGTCGCACGGCGAAGCGAACGTTTAGCTGATTTACGCGACGAATTGCTGAACCGAAATCCAAACCTGGATGTTAACGTTCGCGTTGTCGATCTTGCCGACAAAACGCAGATCGAATTGCTGATCGATTCGCTCGCGCACGATAAGATCGATGTCGATCTTTTAATCAATAATGCGGGGCTCGGCGATAGTGGCGCGTTTGCGACCGGCGATGCCATTCGCAATGAGCAGATGCTGCTGGTAAACGTCGTGGCGCTTACTTCACTCACTCGTCGTTTGCTTCCCCAAATGATTGCGAAACGGCGCGGCGGCATCCTGAACGTCAGCTCGTCGGCCGGCTTTCTTCCGATCCCTGGCGACGCCGTTTACGCCGCCACCAAAGCATATGTAACAAGTTTTTCTGAAGCGATCCGGGCCGAAGTTCGGGGGAAAGGGGTGAGCGTATGCGCTGTATGCCCCGGTCCTGTGCGCACTGAGTTTCAACAAGTCGCCAAGCGGCCGGGCGGTCAGCCTGAAACCGGTTCGAAAATCTTTTTTGTTTCGACCGCACGAGTCGTGCGCGCGGCGCTGGCAGCACTGGAAGCCGACCGGCCGCTCGTGATTCCTGGATTTGCAATGAAGTTTGCTATGATTCTGACTCGGTTGATGCCGATGCCAGTCGTGCGCTTGATACTACGGCTCTCCCCGGGGCGAGGCTGAACTGCATGCCGATCCGCAAACAAAAGCGGCGGCCACTTTGACCGCCGCTTCGAAATACTGGAGCCGGCGTTGTTGACGCCGATCGGCCGCGGTCATCGCCCGCGGCTACAGCTCTAAGACGATTTGTATGTGACGTGGCAACCGTACGGCTTTGTCTGTGGCTTAGTGACGGGTTTGCCTGCCAGGGACTCATCCAACGCCGCCTTAACATAGTTCGTTGAGCTGGGAATATCCGCAGGATTCGGCGTGGCTTTGCTGTCGATCGCTCCTTCGTAGGCGATTTTTCCCTCTGGATTGATGATCACCATATCAGGCGTGTTCTTGGCGCCGTAAGCAAGCCCCGCTTTGCCTTCGGGATCGAGTAGCAACGCGGTCTGATGCGTCTTCCACGCAGTCGTAATCTTTTCCGCCTCCTCCGGCGTCAGACTACCCTGGGTGCTGGGCGCATTGGAATTGATCGTGAGCCAGACAACGCCTTTGCCCGTATATTCGCCCTGCAACTTTTGCATGTTGCCGCCGCCGTAATGCTTCTTCACGAACGGACATTCCGGATTAAACCATTCGAGCACGACATACTTACCCTTGTATTGCGAAAGCGAGTGCGTCGTACCTTTCGCGTCGCTCAGCGAAAAATCTGGCGCAGCGCTGCCCAACGGAGGCGGATCCGAGGCAAAGACTGCAGTGGCGATCAATGATGCGATAACGGTCAAGGTTATTTTCGTGTTCATAGGTTGATTAGAAAACGTAGTTGCTAAAATGGTTCAAAGTTTCTCGTGACTAACACAATGGCAATGAACTGCAGAAATTTCAAGGAGACGCCGCTCGACCCTGGCCGAACTTCTCAGCCAGATTGCGAAGACCAGCGAGAAAATTTTGATTCATCAAATCGACGAGCTGCGCTTCGTAAACCGCGGGATCACCGCCCAGACATTTTCAGCCGGTGTGTTCACAACGCTGCTTACAAAAATCCGAGGCATTCCCCTAACTCATTGCGAAGCGACCTGGCGCGCGCTCTTTTCGAGCTTCTCTAAGAGCATGCTCTTGGTGAGGAGTTCTGGAAAAACGATTGGCTCTTCTTTTATTCCGGGATAGAGCACATAGAGAGGCACACCTGGCCGGCCAAAGTGCTGCAACAATTTCGTGATCACCGGATCGCCGTTGGTCCAATCGGCTTTTAATTTCACGATGCCATGACGCTGAAATGCCTGTCGCACCTCGGTGCTCTCAAGCACACTGGCTTCGTTGAATTTGCAGGTGAGACACCACGCCGCCGTGAAATCGACAAATACAACGCGGCTTTGCTCCAGTTCCCCTTGCAACCGTTCGGGCGTGAACGCCTGCCAATCGCCTCGGAGTCGTGAGTCAGCGGAAGCAATATTCGCGGAGTGAAATTTGTTCCCGATAAAATAAATGCCGCTCGCGAACACGAGCACGAGCATGAGCACGAGTGTGATACTTCGCTTCGCCGCTGAAGATGTCGGCAAGACGAAAGCGCCTTTCATCCAGCACGCGACACTGATTACCAACAGGAAACAGCTCGCCCAGATCGCCCCTTCCAAACCGCGCTGCGCTCCAAGCACGTAAAGAAGGAACAGCAGCGTCGCCAGCAGCAGAAAGCCCATGAACTGCTTCACATGCAGCATCCACGGCCCGGGTCTTGGCAAAAAGCGCAGCCAGGCAGGTTGAGCGCTCAGGAGCAAATACGGCGCGCTCATGCCGGCGGCGACGGCCACGAACATCGACAGTATGATCGCTGACGACTGCGAAAACGCGAAGCCGAGCGCCGTGCCGAGAAACGGCGCGGTGCACGGCGTGGCCAGCACAGTGGCGAACACTCCCTGGAAAAATGAGCCGAGATGATCTTTCCGCTCGGTCGTCGAAAGCAGACCGCGCGTCATGCTTTGCGGCAATGAAATTTCGAACACACCAAAGAGATTCAGAGCGAACACGAGAACGATCACGCTCAACACCAGAACGAAATACGCGTTGGTAAATTGAAATCCACCCCAAGTGACGTCGCGCCCGGCGGCCTTGAGCGCAATCAGAAGCAGCGCAAGCGCGATGAACCAGACGAAAATTCCAATTGCGAACGCGATGCCACTCCGCAAAATTTTTTGCCGGCTCTGGCCAGCCTGTTGAATGAATCCAAAAATCTTTAGCGAGATCACCGGCAACACGCACGGCATCAAATTCAAAATGATGCCGCCAATAAAACCGAAGAGCAAAAAAGTGAAAATTCCCCGCACGGGCGCTGGTCCCGGTCGAGCGGCCGAAACAGCCGGCGGAGTTGCGATTTGCCACGCCGCCCGGTCCTCGCCGTTTGGCTGATGCGATAAAACGACAAGGCCCGCCATGGACGACAAATTCTTCTCCGACGACTCAATGGGAATGCGAAAGACAATTTTATTTTTGTTTCGCGATTCGATTCTTGGATGGCCGACAACGGTGTTCTGCTCCGGCAATGGGAAAAAATCGACTGCCGGATAACTTGCCAAGCTTTCGCTCGTGACTTTCAACCGAAGATCGGATCCAACCCGACTCCAATCGGCTTTCGCAACGTTCGCTCCCGGCCAGTTTTGCGGCAGCAAACGCCGATAACGCGTGAAGAGTTCAGTGTTCGCTGGCTGGCTGGTTGTCGATACCGGCAACTCCAACTGTAATGTTGCGCCGCCAGGGATGCAGATTCTCTCGCAGACCAGCCAGCTTGCATCGGCGGAAAGTTTTACCGAGGAACTGTCAAGTTTTGTAGGCGGCGCGATTTCCTGCATGAGCATGACCTCATTTTCATAGCCATACGTTTGAATGTCGCCCGGATCGATCGTCTTCAGGGGAATCGGCCACTGAATCTCACCGATTTTCCACCCTGCTGGCAGCTTCCATTTTAATTCGCTGGGAAGACCAGCGTCGCCAGAAAATTTCCAGTAAGTATGCCAGGCTGGAGCCATTCGCAGCAGCAAACCGACAGTAAACGATTTGCCGGGAACAACTGCGTTTGTGTCGGCGAGGAGCTCCGCCCTAACGAGTTGTTTTCCTTTATACTCCTGGCCGAGGCCGTGAGGCGCAAAAGCGACGATTGACCAGCAAAGCAGCGCGCCGATCGCAACTCTCAATGCCAGTCTCATGTAGTTAGGTAGCACTCGCGCCAATTTACGGCAATCAGGGCGCGACCGCCGGGCGCGCCGCGACCTATGGAACAAGAAAAATCTTGTCGGTCCACGGATCTTTTACCTTGGTGCCCGGCGCAAAGCCGCTGATATCGACGTATCTGCCTTCGGTGTCGAACGGGCTGAATACGTAGCCAGCTTTACCGGGCACCGATTTCGCGGTGGGAAAATTTTCCTGCGACGCGGAAGGGCGGGACGACCCGGCCTTCGTGGAGTAATGCGCTGTCTCCTTGCGCGTCGTGCGCGGTACCTCGCTCGAAGTCTGGCTCTGGCGGCGTTCGGCTGCGGTCTGCGGTGCTGAAGCCATCTCCGGCCGCATTGGTTGCCCTGGCTGCCTGACATCCGATGAAGTTGCCTCTGTCGTTCCAACCATTGTTGGTTCGCCGCTAACCTTGCGCGTGGCATAATGCACTGGCGCGGTGGCAACACGATAGGAACCGACTGCAACCGCCCGAGCCACTTTGTAAGAGCCTACCGCGGCGCCACGGGTGACATGGTAAGACGTAACAGCGACATCCTGGGTCGCCCGGCATCCGGCAACCAAGATCGGCACAAACATCAGCAGTCGCGCAATAGCTTTCATTCTCGTTTTCATACAGATGTCTTCTGTTCGCTATTTGTTCAATGATATTGAGCTAACGTCACCAACAAAATCGGAGATGGCCCTATCGGTGGTGGCCCACGAACACATCAGCCGATAAACGTCGGGCTCGATAAATTTATAAAAACGCCAGCCGCGCGCGTGGAGACCGCTGGCCAGTCGCTCTTCCATCGAGACAAACACCGCGTTTGCTTCGACTGAAAATACGTTCTTGATCCCTGCCTCCTTTCGCAGCCCGTCCGCAAGCCGTCGCGCCGCATCGTTGGCGTGCTGCGCATTTCGCAGCCACGCGTCCCCCGTCAAGAGACCCAGCCACGACGCAGCGAGAAAACGCATCTTCGATCCGAGGTGTCCGGCTTGTTTCGCTCTGTAATCAAATTCGCGCGAGATCTTCTTATCGAAAAAAATCACAAACTCGCCGACAGCCGCTCCGTTTTTTGTCCCTCCAAAACAGAGAACGTCCACTCCGGCCTCCCATGTGATCGCTTTGGGCGCGCAATTGAGCGATGCGATTGCATTGGCGAAACGCGCGCCGTCCATGTGAAGAAACAGTTGGTGCGTGCGCGCCAGGTCGGCGACCTCCGCAATTACGTCGCGGCTGTAAACCGTCCCAAACTCGGTTGCTTGTGAAATGCTGATCGCGCCCGGCTTATGCGAATGCGGCTCGTTCTGTCGGTTCAGCAGCGCTTCCACCTGGCCGGTGTCAATCTTTCCATCCTCGCCGCCGACCAAAAGCAGTTTTGAACCTCCTGTGAAAAATTCAGGCGCGCCGCATTCGTCGGTCTGAATGTGAGAATGCCGGTGACAGATGACGCTCTGGAACGATTTGCACAACTGCGCGAGCGCCAGCGCGTTCGCCACCGTGCCGGTAAAAACAAAATAAACATCGCAGTCGATTTCGAAGATTTCACGGACGCGATCGCAGGCGCGCGCAGTCCACCTGTCCTCGCCGTAGGATGGCGCGTAATGCGTGTTTGCTTCCTCCAATGCGGCCCAGGCCTCGGGGCAAATCGGTGCGACGTTATCGCTCGAAAATTCGTGGCGCTCTACGATCATCTCGTCTGTTTGCTACGCGAGTTTTTGCGCCGGATCAATCAGCACACAAGAGATTGCCTGACAGCTCGAGCCCTGGGCCTCCGATGTCTGCCAGGCAAATCTCTCTCTATTTGCTCCCCAAAATTGCGTGCAGCAGTTTCACTTTTATTTCGGATAAAGGCCGTCAAGTGAGCGTGTCCGTCAGCAAAATTATTTCATTCTCGGAAACGTGGTCTGCTTCCGTTTTGCCTAACGCACACGGGCAGAGTAATTTCGTAAATGACGGCGCTCCAGAGCGAAATCGAGCGGCGCGGCAAACGCATCTTCGAGCTGGTCGATCAACATCCGGAGCGGCTTTTCAGCAAAGCTGGATTTTATCAGCGTTTGATGGCGCTCTCGATGCGTGACGAGCGGTTCAAGGCGCAATTGTTTCGCTTCGTGGATGTCCTGCCCTCGCTACGCCGCTCAAGTGAGATTGTTGAGCATCTTGACGAATATTTCTGCAGTGACGGCTTCGGGCCGTTCGTGAATGCCGGCGTTCGTCTGGCGCGCATCGCTCCGTGGGCAAGTGGGCGGATCCTGCGCTGGAATGTTTCTGGAATGGCGCGCCAGTTCATCGCCGGAAGAAATCCGGACGACGTGATGGCGACATTGCGCAAGCACCACGCGCAAAAAATTGGGTTTACCGTCGATTTGTTAGGAGAAGGCGTCGTCAGCGAAGCGCAGGCGGATGAATATGCGGCGCGCTATCTGGACTTACTGGAGAAACTGGCGTGCGAAACAAAAAACTGGGCCGATCCGTTAGGCAAAAATTCGGAGCTTTTTCCGGTTGTAAATCTGTCGGTCAAAATTTCTGCGCTCTATTCGCAGATTAGTCCGGCCGATCCGGCCGATGCAATTGCCCATCTGGCGCCCAAGTTGCGACCGCTCCTGCGCCGCGCGCGAAAGCTGGGCGCTTTTATCAATTTCGACATGGAGAGTTACGCGCACAAAAATATCACTCTTGAACTGTTCAAAACCATTTTCACTGACGAGGAGTTCAAAGATTGGCCGCATACCGGGATCGTCATTCAGGCGTATTTGCGAGATTCAGAAACGGATTTGCGCGACCTGATCGAGTGGGGTCGCGCCCGCGGCACACGGTTCGCAGTCCGGCTGGTCAAAGGCGCATACTGGGATTACGAAACGACGAAGTCTCGCCAGAATGGCTGGGATTGTCCGGTTTTTTTTCAGAAGCCGGAGAGCGACGCAAATTTTGAGGCGCTCACGCGCGTGCTTTTCGAAAATGAATCAATCGTTACCGCTGCGTTCGGGTCGCACAATGTTCGCAGCATCGCGCACGCACAGGCGCTCGCGCACGAGATCGGGATCGAGCGCAGCCGCTTTGAGTTTCAACTGCTCTATGGGATGGCCGGGCCCATCAAGCGTGCACTGGTGGAAATGGGTTATCGTGTCCGCGAATATTGCCCGGTCGGCGAGCTGCTTCCCGGCATGGCGTATCTTGTTCGACGCTTGCTCGAGAACACATCGAATGAAGGATTTCTGCGCGCAAAATTCGCTGAGAACGTTTCAGCGGAAGAACTGCTACGCGATCCAAGAGAGTTGGTGAAGCCAGATGGAGCGAGCCCGCCGAAGTCAGCAAGTGCCGTTGCAACCCAGAATCAACATCGCAAAAATGGCCCTTCCCTTGACATTGCGCCCGGCGATGTTTACCGAAACTCGCCGCTTGTGAATTTCGCTTACAAAGACAGCCAGGACAAAATGCAGAGCGCACTGCGCGAAGTGCGCAAGCGCTTTGGCGAAAAATATCCACTCGTCATCGGGGGCGAAAAGGTCTGGACAGATGAACTGACGCCCTCTGTGAATCCGAGCGCTCCGGACGAAATTGTCGGTTACGGGTCGGAAGCTGGGATTCGCGAAGCTGAACGTGCCGTCAGAGCTGCGCGCGCGGCCTTTGGCAAATGGAGCCGGACGCCGTTTGAAGAGCGGGCGCGCTTGCTCGAGCGCGCTGCGGAAATCCTGGAGCGCCGTCGCTTCGAGCTTTCTGCGCTCGAAGTTTTTGAAGTAGGCAAAGCCTGGAAGGAAGCCGACGCAGATATCCGCGAGGCGATCGATTTTTGCACGTTCTACGCGCAGCAAATGCGCCGCCTCGGACGCCCGAAGCTCACGCAGCAGGTTTCTGGTGAGGAAAGTTATCACCATTACTGGCCGCGCGGCGTCGCGTTCGTGATCGCACCGTGGAATTTTCCAATCGCCATTCTTTGCGGAATGGCGTCGGCGGCAGTCGTAACGGGCAACACCGTCATCATGAAACCATCCGAGCAATCGATCGTCTGCGGCGCGATGCTCATGCAGGTCTTCGAAGAAGCGGGCGTTCCACCGGGTGTTTTAAATTTTCTCTCTGGACACGGCTCCGTTATCGGTGCGCATTTGGTCGATCACAAAGATGTCGATCTTATCGCGTTCACCGGTTCGCGCGAAGTCGGGTTAAGAATCTGGCAATCGGCGGGTGTGGCACGGCCCGGTCAGCGCGAGCTCAAACATGTGATTTGTGAAATGGGCGGCAAAAACGCGATGATCGTCGATGCCGATGCCGATCTCGGCGAAGCGGTCGGCTATTCCATTTATTCCGCGTTCGGTTATCAAGGGCAGAAATGTTCAGCGCTGTCGCGTCTAATTCTTCTGCAAGAAAATTACGACCGCGTGATGGAACGTTTGATCCCAGCCGCAGCCAGTCTGCGCGTCGGCAATCCTGAAGAACCGGGGATCATGGTCGGGCCGGTAATCGATGAGGCGGCTTACCGGCGAATTCTGGATTACATCGAGATCGGTAAAAAGGAGGCGACGCTTGCCTATCAGGCAAAGGAAGTCCCGCCGCAGGGTTATTTCATCCCGCCGACGATTTTCACTGACGTGAAACCGAACGTGCGCATCGCGCGCGAGGAAATTTTTGGCCCTGTGCTGAGCGTGCTAAAAGTGCGTGACCTGGACGAAGCGCTCGAAGTCGCCAACGGCACCGATTACGCGTTGACAGGCGGATTTTGCTCACGCAGTCCCGCCAACATCGAGCGGGTCAAAGCGCAACTGGAGGCGGGAAATGTTTATATCAATCGCACGTGCACGGGCGCGATTGTCTGGCCGAAACCGCGACAGTAACGCTCGAAACAGCCGAGCGATCAATTCAGTGGGCGGCCTTTGCTCAACAATTTCACCACCGTGACAACCATGTAGAGCACCGGCCACGCCGAGGTCAGGACAATTAGCGCAAACACCGCCATCTCTTTTGCACGCTCCCGCGCTGCTTCGATCCGGTATTCGCGTCCTAAATTGTAAAAATTCCTGTCGCGCGATCGGTCCTCTCCATCGTAAGGCCAGAAATTCCCGCCATGCCATTGACCGAAACCGGAATGGAAAAAGTAGTCCGTCTGCGGAAATCGTCCCTTTCCGCCCGTGGAAGGACTCCTCGGTTTCATAGCGTCTTGCCCCAAACTCGCTGGGAACCGTCAACTATGATACCACACTAAGAAAAGGAATCAGCCGGAAAAAATAGCTTTCCGATCGCACGAAAGCAGCGAAACACTCAGAAGGTGGAAATCAAAACAGCATCTTATCGGGCTGGCAAGCTCTTGGTGAAACTGCTGTTTGGCTGCGTCGCACGTGTTCGCGTGCTCCGACGCGAGAATACAAATCGGGCCGGGGGATTTTTGCTGGCGGCGAATCATATCAGTCATTTCGATCCGTTCCTCATATCCCTGGCAGTGCGGCGGAAGATCGATTGGATGACGATGGCGGAATTCTTTCGCCCTCGAGTGCTGGGATTTCTTTTACGCGCGATCGATGCATTCCCGGCGGAGCGGGATCGCGCTGACCTCAAAACGATTCGCACCGCAATCGAGCGGCTGAAGAGCGGACGGGTCGTTGGACTATTTCCAGAGGGCGGCATTCGTGATGGGACGCGTTCACTGCTGGAGGGCGCGCCGCTTCGACCCGGTGCATCGACGCTCGCGCAGATCGCTGGCCTCCCAGTTTTGCCGTGCGTGATCCTGGGCAGCGATCGTCTCTATTCAAAAAGACAGTGGCTACCATTTCGGCGCACGCCGATCTGGATCGTCTTCGGCAATCCGATCTCACATTTTCCAGAGCTGCAAAAATTGCACGCGCGCGAGCGGATCGAATCCGAATTGGCGGTCGCATTCAAAAATCTCTACGCAGAATTACGCGAAAAATTTCAGCTCACGACTGATGATCTCCCGCGTCCGCCACGTGAACGAATGAATTGTAGGGCAAGCGCATCGCTTGCTGCACACCCAGACGGCAACCGAACCGGTCGCCCTACAATTTCCAGAGCTCGGTTACAGCGGCTTGCAGCAGGTACAATCGATTCGCTCATCTGCGGATCGTTCAACTTGCTTCATACCCGGCATCGGCTGAATCCCGACAAGTCGGGACGAGAGATGGAGGCCTACGTGATGAAATGCGAGCGGCTCACCCCGCGCGAATATTACGCCGCGCCGTACGAACCAGATGTCACGAAGACGCTTGTAAACGGACACGCGACGTTGGCATGGAACAGCCCGATTAGGACACATTTTGCAGCAAACAACATCGCTCACGCGGAATTCTTCCAGTGCGCACAAGGCATCCGCGCGCCCACGGTGTTGCTGCTGCACGCGCTCATGTCTACCAGTCGCGACGGCCATCGCCGTTGCGCAGAGCGCTTCAACGAACTTGGCTGGAACGCTTGTTTCCTTCACCTTCCCTATCACTTTTCGCGGGTCCCACGCGGCTATTGGAATGGCGAACTCGCGATCACGTGCGATCTAATCCGCAACGCGGAAGGACTGCGCCAGGGCGTAATCGAATTGCGGCAGTTGATGGGTGCATTGAGAGAACGCGGCTGCCGCGAGTTTGCCGTGCTCGCCACCAGTTACGGCGGCTGGATCGGCGCGTTGCTGACACTGGTGGAGAGTGATTTTCGCTTCGTGGCGTTAATGTCGCCGATCGTAAACGTCGAGCACGCCATCTGGCAAAGCCCGGCTGCGCGTCGTATTCGGCGCGAATTGCTCCGGGCGAATATCGAGCCGTCTCTCGTTGCACGGCATTTTCATCTGAGCTCACCGTTGCACACCCAACCGCTCTGTGATCCGGCTTGTGTTCTATTTGTGACCGGTGAATTCGATTCGATCGTGCCAGCCGGCGAGATCGAAGCGATTCAGCAGAAATGGCGCGGCTCAGAACTGTTGCGGGTGCAACAGGGACACTTTGGCCATCGCATGATGCCCGAAACAATCGCGCGACTGCAGCAGCGCGGCGATTTGTGAATCGCAATTTCCCGAACGACTTCCAATTCGCCCGTTCGTATTAACACCGCGCTTCAGCGCGGTGCACCGCCAAGTCCAAGAATGAAGCCGTTTAAACGGCTTATCGGCGCGGTGTGCGTCAAACACCTGGCTAAAGCCAGAGGTGTTAATGAGATGGCCGGTTGATTCCAAGAAACTCTAGGCTTGGTCCGAGGTCGCTGAATGCGGCTTCTGCCAGCACATTGTGTCCCTCGACGGACGCGTGCCAACCATCAATTGGATGGAGTAACTCCGCGCGGCTGAGGTCCGCTGTCGCCAACGCGTCGGAATATCGCACCTGAATGTTTTCAGTGTCCGCAAGCTCGCGATTCAGCTCTTCTCCTATTGCGCGCAGTTCTTCGTTCACGATTGAAGCAAGACGAATCAAATTGCGCCGGTAAGCTGGATGGAAAGAGAGAAGATATTTGTACGTCGTTTCCAGGTGCGGATACAAACTTTTGTCCAATTGTCGAAGGCGCTCGGCCGCCTCGCGACCTTTGAAATACAATTCGAAATTTATCAGTCCGAAAACGACGACCGCCACGCGATGTCGCTCCCTCTGAGCGCGTCCGAGTAGGCGGCGCAGCTCGCGACCGTAATTCTCTCGGAACTCTTTGCTTTGTCGGTTCAGGCGCCGCTCAGGTGCATTCAACTCACCAGGCGGGCATCGCCACGCCCAATCGACATTGTTATGCCCGATCGAAACCAAAATCAGATCGGGGAACCGCTTCGTTCGCAGGAGCCGATTGATTTGTCCGGAAAAATTGCGCGTCCCGAGGATGCGGCGAAAAACATTTTGTCGGTCACGCTCCTGATCGACCATCGCGCCGATTCCCGCATATTCAATTGCAACGAAAGGCGTAATCTCTTCCAGTCTTCTGGAAACGCTGTGAATGCCCGGGCCCACCGGGCCATTATCGAGAAACCAGTTCCCTCCGTGGGAAGTATGTGCGCGCCAGAACGTGCTCCAGGGCCATGAAATGTAGATGCCCATGCAGACGCTGTCTCCGAGCATGGCAACATGCGGCAGACGCGCGACTACTTCGTTTTTCGTGACCTTGCCGTTTCGGTACGACAAGTAAACTGCGTGAAATCGCGACGCAGGATCAGCGATGCATTCTAAGAAATTTGAGCTGATCACTGGAACAGACTTCATAAGCAGTGTCTCTTTTGAAATTGTCGATCTTCAATCCAGCCAGTCCATTGCTTCCAGCAACCGACGAAACTGTGGATCTTCTGTGGAGAGCGCGGGCAGCCATTTGCCGATTGGTTCGCGTTTCCACCACGTTTTCTCGCCAATCGGCGCGAGCTGATAACGATAAAGTCGCGCGCGAATGTAACGAGGCGGCGCGTCGGGAAAGGGATTGTTTGCCAGGAGCGAGAGTGTGCCGCGATCGTTGTGGAGAAGTTTCCAGACTAAATGCAGCGTCCACGGATACTCAGCGGGCGACGCCATCGCTGCGAACCAGATTTGCCAATCGATACGCGGTTGATACGGCGCGACGAACGGCGGTCGGCGGTTGGGATCGCCGGGCTTGGCTTTGAACTCGTACTCCTTCCATTTCGTATCGCCGCTGATTGCCGTGTCGTCCGTTCCCTCAAAAACAATTTCGTCGCGTTCGCGCCCGACGGTTCCAAAAGCTCCGTAGGTGTTTACGAGATCGAGCGGATCATAAGAGTAATTCATCAGTTGCCGGCCGGAGAAGAGATTCAATACAGGCGCAGCGCTCAGATAAATCACCAGAACCGATAACGCGATCGCGATGGCATTATTGATGCGCGACGGTTCCGATTCTTGAGCCGCGCGTTCCGCGCGCCTAACTAATGCCCTCGGCAGAAAATGACGCAGGAAGGTATCGTCAAAGCACGCGAGGAACGGGATGATGGTGAGATAATTCAGGAACGAAAGATTGCCGCTGATGATGAGAAAGATTTGGAAAGTGACAAGAAGGACGCCCGCGATATGTCTTGCCTGCCGCGGTCCAAGCGAAAACCATGGCACGATCAGTTCGATGAAGTGGTTCCATGCCGTCTCAAATTTGTGGAACCCAAGTGGCGCGAAATGCAGATAGCGACTGATCGGGTTCGGGATCGGCTGTGTTTCGTAGTGGTAATACATGCAAGTGAGATCGCGCCAACACGAGTCGCCGCGCAGTTTGATCAGGCCTGCGCCAATCATGATCCGAAATCCAAGCCAACGGAAAAGCCAGATCACGAGAATCGGTGGCCGACACTTTGGAAATGGCCGCCCATCGAGTAACGGGCAAAGAAAGATCGACAAGAAGCCGGTCTCGAGCAGTTGAATCTCCCAGCCGTAACCGTACCAGATCTGGCCAATGTGAACGATCGACATGTACATTGCCCAGAGAATGCCGACGATGATCGCGTTCGCGTAGCCAGCGAGGACAACAAGCGAGAGAGCAAAGCCGATCCAGGAGAAGATCGCCAATGGGGTGTCGGAAATTCCAAACCAGAAGAGTGTGGGCACTCGTAGCATGCCAGCAGTACGCGAACCGAGCTGCGTCTGGATGCTCGCAAGAAAATGGTTCGCGGGCGTTAATCCATGTTCGCCGATCAATGGGAGGAGTTGCTGTGCGGCAACCAGAAATGCAACCGCGTAAACAAAACCCAGCAGTCGCAGAATGATGAATCGCGTCAGCCAATAAGAGTTTCCGAGTGTGAAAAGCTTCTGAAAGACGTTTTCCTGATCCATTGCCGAGCAGAAAACGTCCAACGCCGAACGTCCAACGTCCAACGCTCAATCAATCCGCAATTAAGAAATGCCAGGGGGGAGATTCGAACTCCCGACCAAGGGCTTATGAGTCCCCTGCTCTACCACTGAGCTACCCTGGCGCGAGGGAAAGAAAGTTGAACGCGTCACATTAGGTGTCAACGCGCACAGATGTAGGGCGAACTTATTGCGCTGTCGTTTTGGAAATATACGACGCCAGATCTTTCTCGTTCCCTCGCAGTGCGGCCATGAAGCACACTCCGTTGCGTTCGGTCACTGCACCGGCCCAGCCTTCTTGATGAACGTAGCGCCACCCGGGAAACCGCAGCACGGCGCCAGTTTTCGGATTCCTCTCCGCGGGAAAAAGAAATAGCTGCATCCGTTTTTCAGCGAGCCAGATTTGGGCAATGCGCCGCGATTCCTCATCCTCGAAAACGCGGCAACCGATTGTGCGAAAATCGGCGAATTCTGCTGGGACATCGTAATGTTCCAGCCCGTGTTTCATAAAAAACAAATCGCTCAATGTCTCCGCTTCAGTGCTTACCGGATCGAGCATCACCGGTCGCGTGGAGGCAGCCACAGTCAACAACTTCCGAGCGGTCGCTGATCCCGGAAATTCATTTAGACCACTGAGCACTTGAAACACGGAGACTCCAGCGATAACCACGACCGCGATGCTGATCGCAAGGACGGCGGGGTTCCGCGCCATTTTTCTCCATGTCCACTTCGAGCCAACGGCCAGGTCTTTCTCCGAGAACCATTCAGCCGTTTCGGGCGGAATTGGAATGAGGTGAACGAGCTCGGCGACAGCGCGATCGAAGTTCTGCTGATTGCGAAATTCATCGGAGTCATCTGCGCGAGCTACCGCTGCGCGCATGGAACTGTCAGCCAATCGGTCGTGGCTGATCGGCGCGCAATTTAAAAGGGCGCGTTGCCGGCGCAATAATCGCAGCATTTTCATACAGTGCCTTGTTGAGGGCGCTTTGCGTCCAGCCATGCCTGCAATTGCCGGCGACCCTGCGCCAGCAACCGGGAAAGCTCGTTGAGCTTGAGTTCGCCGAGGTCAAGAATTTCCTGGTAATCAAATTCGTCGAGGTAAAAAAGTGCCAGCGCGGTCCTCTGCGGATCGGGCGCGCCCGAAATCCAAACTGCAAGTTGCGTGGGCTCGAGCTCTTCAATCTGTGATGCAACATGCGCAGCCAGGTCATGCTCATCGAGATCGAGCGACTCTGGCTGCAAATCAGTCTTGGTTGCGTCCAAACAGCGCCACCGCGCGTCGCGGAAAAGCCAAAACGGTTCCCTGGGCAGTTCCCCCTGCGCAGCGCGCAGAGCCGCTTCGCGCAACGTGGTGTGAAAGACTTCCTGCGCTTTGCTTGAGTCGCCCAGCATTAAGAAGCAGAAACGATAAAGCTGCGGCAGATTTTGTTTTCGATCCGGCACGCGTGATGTCCCCGAAAAAACTCTGCGCACTCTACGCGAGTCGAGTGGCGCAGGCAATCTTGCCTGCAAAGTCCCAAGGAAGGACAATCTCCTCGCCGCCCAAGAACGGCTGGCTGGAGACCGCCACTTCTTGCATTATTCTCGCAGGGAGGATTGCCTGCTTCACAAGGTCTTCAAACGGTGCGCTACTTCCTCAGCGTTCTCGCGGCTGTTGAACGCGGAAATACGAAAGTGGTCCTCCCCTTGCGCGCCGAAACCGGCGCCCGGGGTGATGACCACATTTAGCTGGCGCAGCATTCGATCGAACATCTGCCAGCTCGTCAGCCCCCCCGGCATTTTCACCCAGATATACGGCGCGTTTATTCCACCAAAAGTTTCGAGTCCAGCATCGGCCGCAGCATCGCGCAGGAGTTTTGCGTTGCCCATGTAATGGTCGATGAGAGAGCGCACTTGCTTGCGACCTTCAGGTGAATACAACGCCTCGGCGCCGCGCTGCACTGGATAACTCACGCTGTTGGATTTGGTGCTCCAGCGCCGCTGCCAAAGCGGATGAAGCGGCAATCGGCGGCCGTTCTCCGTTTGCGCCAGCAGCGATTTTGGCATCACCGTAAACCCGCATCGCACGCCGGTGAAACCGCCGTTCTTGGAAAAACTGCGAAACTCAATCGCGCAGTCGCGCGCGCCCGGAACTTCGAAAATTGAATGGGGAATTTCCGGATCAGAAATGTACGCCTGGTAAGCGGCGTCAAACAGCAGAAGCGCCTCATGCTCGCGTGCGTACTCGACCCAGCGCGAGAGCTCCGCGCGCGAGGCCACCGCGCCGGTGGGATTGTTAGGGAAACAAAGATAAACCAGATCGACATGTACCTTTGGTGGATCGGGCACAAAATTATTTTCTGCGGTGCAGGGCAAATAGAGGATCCCTTCGTAGCTGCCGTCTTTCCTGCCGTGGCCAGTGTGGCCGGCCATCACGTTTGTATCGACATAGACCGGATAAACCGGATCGGGGACCGCCACCTTGTTTTGATCGCCGAAAATATCGAGGATGTAACCGCAATCGCATTTTGAGCCGTCAGAGACAAAAATTTCGTCCTCGGCAATCTCGATATTGTGATCGCGATAATCGTGCTGCGCGATCGTTGATCTGAGAAATTCGTAGCCCTGTTCCGGACCATAGCCCCGAAAGCTTTCGGGATGGCCGAGCTCTTCGACGGCCCGCTTCATCGCTTCGACTGCCGCGCGCGGGAGTGGCTCGGTTACATCACCGATTCCACAGCGGATTAACCTCTTGGCAGCTTCAGGATTGGCTTCGCAAAACTCGCGCACCCGGCGCGCAACTTCGGGAAACAAATAGCCGGCCTGAAGCTTGAGATAGTTTTCGTTGAGGTAAGCCATGCCTTGGGTAGCGCACGCGTCCCGCGTGCTGGTGTCGGCGTCGCGCCGAAACAATCTTCTCTTCGGATTCTGTTTACCCTCGACGATAACGAACTCAAGAGAAAATCCGCGATCGCGAGGACGCGCTCGCCAACACGCGAGACGCGTGCGCTACCCAGACGTGAATTCGCCAGCGCTGCTCAGTAATTTTTCGCCACCGCGTCCCAATTAACTACGTTCCACCACGCCTTAAGATAATCGGGCCGGCGGTTTTGATACTTGAGATAGTAAGCATGCTCCCAGACGTCCACGCCAAGGATGGGCGTGTTGCCATCCATCAGAGGGCTGTCTTGATTCGGCGTCGAAATAATTTCGAGCTTTCCATTCTTGTTCTTAATCAACCACGCCCAGCCGCTGCCGAAACGTTTCACACCCGCATCGGCAAATTTTTCCTTAAACTCGTCGAAGCTGCCGAAGGTGGATTTGATATCATCAGCCAGTTTGCCTTTGGGTTCGCCGCCGGCGTTCGGTCCCATGATCTTCCAGAAGAAGGAATGATTTGCGTGCCCGCCGCCGTTGTTGCGCACGACTGTGCGAATGTCTTCCGGCACCGATTTAAGGTCGCTGATCAAATCTTCCACCGATTTCTTTTCGAGATCAGCCTTGCCTTTGATCGCTTTGTTAACGTTGTCGATGTAAGCCTGGTGATGCTTGGTATGATGGGTTTCCATCGTCTTCGCATCGATGTGCGGTTCCAAAGCATCGTACGCGTAAGATAATTTTGGTAATTCGTAAGCCATAATCTTTACAGTTAGATCGAATTACGCATCGCGGCAGGTTTTATTTTTTCGTTCCAGAATCGATCCGGCGCGCACGGAGTGACGCGCCCTACGTAATCGCAGCGATAAAAACCCGGACGATGACCGAGACCGCTGCGGCGATTGACATACGTTGCCAGCGCGAGCAGCGGGAAATTTTGTCGGTAGAAATCGTACTTCAGATAGAAAGTCCGCGGAAATCCGGTGCCGGTGATTTGTTGCTCGTCCCACGAGCCGTCCGGTTTTTGTGAACTGAGCAGGAAACGCAAGCCACGCTGAATGCTCGGTCGATCTAGTTCGCCGCACGCGCAAATACCCATCACCGCCCATGCAGTCTGCGAAGCGGTACTCTCGCCGATGCCTTTGGCCCCAGGATTGTCGTACGTTGCGCAGGTCTCGCCCCAGCCGCCGTCGTTGTTTTGACAGCTCTCCAGCCAGTCGCGCCCGCGCAAGATCCAGTCCTGCGTCATGTCCTGACCGATAGCGCGCAAACCGCGCAACACCTGCCATGTGCCATAAATGTAATTTACGCCCCAGCGGCCGTACCAGGAACCGTCGTCCTCCTGCGTCCTGATCAAATACTCCAGGGCGCGTTTCACTGCGGGATGATTCGGGTCGAACCCGATATAACCGAACAGCTCGAGCGTGCGCGCGGTCAGATCGCTGCAGGTCGGGTCGAGGATCGCATTATGATCGGCAAACGGCATGTCTTCGAGCCACTCGGTTGTGACGTTTCTGTCGAATGCGCCCCAGCCACCATCGTCGCATTGGAAACTGAGCTGCCAATCAAGCGCGCGACGAAAGATTGCATCGAGCGTTTGTGGATCTTTGGGCCGCACCGTGCGCAACGCCATCAGCACCATCGCTGTGTCGTCGGTGTCCGGATAATAAATGTTGTTGTATTCGAATGCCCAACCGCTCGCTTGCGGATGCGGATTGTTTACCGCCCAGTCCCCTCTAATTCGCACCTCTTTGTTGACCAGCCAATCTGTGGCTTTTTGCAGCGCTGGATGGTCCGGCGAAACACCGGATTCGGCCAGCGCGATGACGTTGATCGCCGTATCCCAAATGGGCGAGAGACAAGGTTGAATCCGGAAATCCTCCGGATCATCGACAAACAGCCCGGTGAAATCTTTCTCAGCCTTGGCGTAAACTGGATTTTTCTTCGAGTAACCCAACGCGCGCAAAGCGATCAAAGAGTTGAGCATCGCCGGAAAGACCGCCGCGAGACCGTCACTTCCCTCGCCGACGCGTTCGAGCATCCAGCGCTCGGCTGCTTCCAGCGCACGCCGCCGCAGCGGTTGAATCCGGAGCGGCCGCAGGAATTTGAAAACATCATCTACTCGCAGGAAGAAATTGCGCCAGGTCCAGAACTTTTCGCTGCGAAGAAGGCGCAAATCGCTTTGCTCGGTGCCTAGCGGATAAAGTTCATGCAATTGTTTTTCGCCAGGCAGAATCCGAGTAGGTTTGAAATGATTGATGATGGCGAGCGGAATGATCATGCCCCGGCTCCACGACGACATTTTGTAGATGTGAAATGGCGCCCATCTCGGCAGAAGCACAATTTCCACCGGGATTGCGGGCAAATACTTCCACGGAAACTGGCCAAGCAGCGCGAGGTAAAGTTTGCTGAACGTGTTCATTTGAGGGATGCCGCCAAGGCGCATGATGGTGGCTCGCGCTTCCTGCATAAACGGCGCATCCACAGAACAGCCAGCGAGTTTCAGGGCGAAATAGGCTTTGGTCGACGCGTTGATCTCGCTCGGACCGCCGTGATAAATATTCCAACCGCCATCCGGCAGTTGCCGTTTCAAGATGTGACGAACGCAACGCCGCTGCAATTGCGCATCCACTTCACCGCACCAGTGCAAGAAGAGGATGTAATCGGAGCAGAGCGTGCTATCGACGATCAGCTCGCCACACCAGTGGCCATCGGGTTTCTGTTGCCGTAGAAGGTTTTCCTGCGCGCGTGCGATCGCGCGGGCGATCTCTTGATCGGTCGCAGAATAAGACTCTGTGACTTCGGGCCGTGCGCTTGGCAAAACGATCAGGTTCTTCGACGGATTCAGCATGTCGATCTTACGAGGCGTGCGCTGCAGCGCCGTTCGTTTGAGCGGACTTCCCGGTGATATGCCCGTTGCCGCTGCTCACACCGTTAAACACAACCGTCTCGCTGCCCCGGCCCGTCGGCTTCGGTTTTGGCCCGAAATTGAACCTAATCGTCTTCCAAGTATCGCCGCGCTGCGCTTGGAGCCCGAGGCTGGCAGTTGGCTCGTAGCCGCAGTGCACCATGCAATTCTCGCAACGGCTGTCGCGTGCGATGCCGTTCACGACGCCGTATTTGTCCCACTCGGTTTTCTCGAGCAATTCCGCGTAGCTCGAGTAATGGCCGTCGGTCATGAGATAGCACGGCCCTTTCCATCCGCGAATATTCCGGGTCGGAATCGCCCAGGCTGAACAGGTCAAATCCCGTTTGCCGGCGAGAAATTCAAAATAAACCGGCGTGCCGAGAAACGTGTATCGATTCATCCATTCCTCCACTTTCCGGAATTTCCGAATCGTCATGGACCGGGTGAGGAAAAAATTCTCAGGGCGCAGATTGAGCCGTTTGATCATGTCTTTCTTCGCGGCGTCGTACTCATAGCCGGGGGAAATTGTGTGGCCATCGACGCCAAGATCGGAGAGATAATCGAACATCTGCTCGACCTCTTGCATATCGGTTTCCTTGTAAATGGTCGTGTTGGTTGCCACTTGATAGCCGAGATTCTTCGCCATCTTTATTGCGAGAATGCACTCCTTGAAGACACCTTCGCGTTCCACGATCAGATCGTGAATGCGCTCCAGTCCATCGAGGTGGACGTTCCAATACATCCATTTACTCGGCGCGATCGTGGGCTTGGCCGGGTCTTTCGGACCTTTGCGGATTTCAGCCGCATCTTTCTCGCTAAGCAAACCGACTTTCATTAACTCGTCGATTTTCTCATCGACGAACTCGGGGCGCGTGGCGATCTGCGACGCCATCCAGTCGCGCATTTTCCTGCGCATGAACATGGCGTTGGTGCAGATGTAAACGATCCGATTTTGCGCGAGCAATCCATTCACCAGCGCTTCGATGTGTGGGTAAATGAGCGGTTCGCCTCCGCAGATCGAGACCATGGGCGCGTTGCACTCCTCTGCCGCCGCGAGGCAATCCTCCAGGCTCATTATGTCCTTGAGCGACGTGGAATATTCGCGGATCCGCCCGCAACCGGTGCAAGTCAGGTTGCACGTGTGCAACGGCTCGAGCTGAAGCACCGTGGCGAACTTCTTCGTGCCACGCAACTTGTGGCCGATCATGTAAGCCGCGATCTTCGTTGTTAATGCGAGCGGAAATCTCATAGGAGCGAGGATAGTAACAAGGGTCGCCAGCGTGTCAACGATCCCGAGTTATGCTCTCAATACGCTAAATTGATTCGGGTCAGGCCTCCTCTTCGGATTTAACCTGCTGCAAATTAAAACGTGGCGTTGCTAAAGGCAATAACTGATTAGGCCCCGGCGGCGTGCCAGCCACGACGAATCAGGCTCACGGCAATCGCCGCGAGAAGCAGCGCGATTATTTTCGAGGCACCGCGCAGCCCCTGTTTGCCCATCCAACGCGTAAACTGATCAGCATTGCAGAACGCGATCGCGACCAGTGCGAGATTTATCAAAAGCGAGACTAACGTGAAAAGCAGACCGACTGTATCGACCAAAATCAAGAGAGCGGTAAGCAATGCGGGCCCGGCAATGAGCGGCATGCCAAGTGGAACAACGCCAAATTCGTCCCCACCTCCGCGATCATGCGGGCCAAGGCCGAGCAGTTCGCGCCCGGCCAAGCCAAGCAAGATCAGGCCACCGGCGACTTGAAAATCCGCAACGGTGATTCCAAGCGCGGCGAAAATAATTTTCCCAAGAAAAATAAATCCGACGGCAACGCAGAGAGCTGTGAAGATTCCCAGAAACGCCTGCTGTTTTCGATGATCGCGCGACGCGCTCGTGCCAAGACCCATGAAGATCGCGACGAGCCCAATTGGATCGATGGCGACAAAGACCGGGATGAAGGCGAGGAAAAATTTCTCAATCATGCGATTCGCGCAGGGATTTCACTTTACGCGATGAACGTTCTACACAATGTTCGCCGTCTTCAGCAATCAAACCTTTCCGAATGAAAAACTTGTGCTTGTCGATCTTGTTTTGTGCGGCCGTCGTCGATCTCTCGGCCGGTGAACCGAAATCCGTCGATGACTTTCGCACCGCTGCCGCGAAGGCAAACGCAGTGCTGACGATCCCCGACTGGGAACAGAGGCCGGAAGCGATCGAGGCATCAATGAAAGATGCGATCGCTAAAGCAAATAGCGCGCTCGATCAAATCGGTGCCCAAGACCTGAGCAAGGTTACTTTCAAAAGCACCGTCGTAGCGCTCGACGATCTCACATATCAAGCCGGAATCACGGCGAACAGGGCAACGATCATTAAGGAAACAAACACGAATCCTGGCATGCGCACGGCGGCTGAGAACGCGGTGAAGGCCTTTCAAGAGTGGGCGGTCGGAATCGATTATCGCGAGGACGTTTACAAAGCCATCAAAGCTTTTGCCGATATTCATCCCAAACTCACCGGCGAAGACGAAAAGTTGCTCAAGGAAACCTTGCGCGATTATCGTCGCGCGGGTCTTGAGTTGCCGCCCGATCAGCGAAAGGAAGTCGAACAGTTACGCAAGGAATTGTCCAAACTCGGGACCGACTTCGACACCAACGTCGTTAAGGCCACTGCTCCGGTAATGTTTACAAAGGCTGATCTGGACGGGGTCCCGGAAAGTTTCCTCGCCGCGCCGGGAATCAAGACCGGCGATGACGTTTACACGGTGATGGCAAATGTTACCTGGCAATTCATCACCGTGGAGGAAAACGCGAAAAGTGAAGCGGTTCGCAAGCAGCTTTACGTCATTCACGACACCCTCGCGAAAGACAGCAACGTTTCTGTTCTCAACCAAATGCTTGCGCTCCGGAACAAGATTGCGCTGCGGCTCGGTTACAAGTCATGGGACGATTACCAGACCGAAATCAAAATGGCCAAGACCGGGATGAATGCGGAAAAATACATCAATGATCTGGTCGCAGGTATTCAGCCGAAATTCGACAGTGAACTGACGGAATTACAAAAGTTGAAAGCCGCCGACACGAACGATCCCAACGCCAAAATCATGGTATGGGACTGGCGCTACTACAGCAACCAGCGGAACAAACAAAAGTACGACGTCGATAAGGAAGCGTTGCGCGCGTATTTCCCGTTCCAAAAGGTGCTCGATGGAATGTTCAACATCTATCAGAACATCTTCGGCCTGAAATTTGAAAAAATCGCCGCGCCTTACAAATGGATCGATGATCTCCAGCTTTATCTGGTGACGGATGCCGCCAGTGGCGAACCGCTTGGCATGTTTTACCTCGATATGTTCCCGCGCGAAGGAAAATTCAATCACTTCGCGCAGTTCGACATTATTAGTGGCAAACTGTTACCGGATGGCAAATATCAGCGGCCGACCGTCGCTTTGCTTTGCAACTTTCCGCCGCCGACAGCCGACAAACCATCTTTGCTCACACACCAGGATGTAGAAACGCTGTTCCACGAATTCGGCCACTGCCTGCATTCCATTGTCACTCGCGCGAAGTACGGACGTTTCGCCGGAACCCATGTGCCGGGGGATTTCGTCGAAGCGCCGTCGCAGATGTTGCAGAATTGGGTCTGGGACAAAAAAGTGCTCGACACTTTCGCGGCCGATTACCATGACCCGTCGAAAAAGATTCCGGCCGAGATCGTCAAAAAAATGAATGATGCCAAGCTCGCCGACGCTGGTGTTTTTTACCGCCGCCAATTCGCGTTCGCATCACTCGATCTGGCTCTGCACGACCCGCATCCTGAAGAAATGCCTTACGATTGCGTTGCCATATCAAATCCCATTTTGGAAAAAGTTTTTCTACCAATCGATTCCAGCACGACGTTCGTCTCCTATTTTGGTCACTTGAACGGGTACGACGCCGGTTACTACGGCTACGCTTGGGCCGATGCCATCGCCGCTGATTTGGCAACCGTCTTTGAAAAAGCGAAGGACGGTTACCTAGACAAACAAGCCGGCCTGAAATTGCGCCGCGAAATTTACGAGCCCGGCGATTCACGCGAGGTGACCATGTCCATCGAGAAATTCCTCGGCCGCAAACAATCGATCGAGCCGTTCCTGAAAAAGATCGGCGTGAAAGCTGATAATAAGAAGAAAGCACCCGCCGGGCTGTGAAATCCGTGTCAATCTGTGGCCAGGCCTGCTTCTAGTTTGTAGCGCGAAAGATAACGTTGCGACCTACGACGTCTTCCCTGTCCGAATCCGTGGAGCAATCGAGGAAAATTCAAATCCTTGATCCGCTATTAATCGCGGCAGTGTCACTCGCGTTCCTTTTTTGTCTGCAGGGGATCACGTGGGGGCGGGTCGAAGACTGGAATCGCAGTTCGATTGCACTGCGTGGTTTGCGCGCCCTGCGGCCAAGCGACTACATGAAGCCGCCGTTTCATACCTACTTGAACCACGTGTTGGTGGTCTGGCCAATCGACGGAGTTATGAAGATCGCCCAAGTGCCGAAGGATAGAATTAAAATCGCCAATCCGGCAAAGCTGATCGGATCGCGGTTACTGACAATTGCACTTTACCTCGGCACAATTGCGCTCGCCTATAGCTTTAGCCGTAGCTCGTATGGAAGATTTTCTGCTGCTATCATCGCGTTCGCTTTCGCCACGAGCGCCGGATTTGTTGCTCATGCCCATTTCCTCACCGTGGATGTGCCGCTCTTGTTCTGGATGCTTGCGGCGTTTTGGGCCGCGAACCGGCTCGCATCAGCCCCCAGCACGCGGAATTACGCAATTGCTGGCTTTTTGATCGGCATCACAACCGCAACCAAATACAACGGCCTGGCAGTCGGAATCGCGTTTCTTGTTGCGCATTTCTTCGCCACGAAAGGCGAGAGCCTTCGGCGGATGATTCTTAATCGCCAACTCGGAATTGGGTTGGGCATGGCTCTGCTCGGATTTTACTTCGGATGCCCGACTGCGCCCTATGAGCCGAAAAGATTCTGGAACGATTTCATCTACAACTACACCGTCACGCCCCGTTACAGCGGTCAACCGGACCGCGCCAATTATCTTGGAGCTGTTGGTCGAATTCCGGAAATTCTCGGAATTCCCGGTGCAATTTTGATCGCCGGTCTCGCGATTTTGAGCTGCATTCTAATTCTGAAACGACGCGACCTCAGCGACGCTGCCACGCGCGGATTCACTCTGAGCAGCGCCGTATTTCTGCTCTACATTTTGAAAATCGGGACGTTCCCGCGAACGGAAACGCGCTATGTTTTGCCCGCTATTCCGTTCTTGATCTTGATGATTGGCCCGGCGTTGCAGACGTTCGACCGGCGAAAATGGATTCTTGCGTTAGTCGTGCCGGTTCTGATTTACAACTGCCTGTGCAGTTATCTGGTCGGGAAGCGCTTCAACGATGATCCGCGCCTGAAGGCACAGCTTTGGATGGTGAAAAATGTGCCGCCCGGCAGCGTAATCGAATCGAGTGGCACCTGTCCACATTGGTCGCAGCTGCCGAATTTCGATGCCCACGAAATTCATCTTGGCCGAACAGACGAACCCATACCACCAGCACGAGATATCACCGACCTGCGTCTGCCTCATATGCCGGGTCGCGTCGAGTTGTTCAGCAAAGTGTTTCCCGATTGGGTGCAACCCCTCGTTGCCGAGAAAGAAGGACATCCTGACCAAGGGCTATTCACCGCCGCCGCCTTGGGGAAGCGCAATCCGGATTACATCGCCGTTTATTCGCCTGATTATAACGTGCCCGGAGAAACTGTTCGCAGATATTACGGAGACCTTCTTAGCGGGAAATTCCTATACGCCATTGTGTTCGATGGCGACGCGGCGCATGCGCCTGTATGGACTTATCCGCGAACCATCGATTCCCTGCGCGGACGCATCACTATTCTGCAGCGGAAAACTTGAGAACCCAGTTTGCCAATTGCTTCGTCATTCGCCTGCCACGCCGAAGCCTTGGCAAAGGCGGGTCATTCGGATTTCGTCATTATCTTGCGACGCTTGCAGGGCACCGCTAAAAGGAACGCATGAAAACTGCACGTTGGTTAGCCGCGATCTTCCTCGCCGCTGCAACCTCGCTCCTTGCGGCTGATGAATTGGCGGAGCGTTTGCAGCCGGCGCTGGAAGCGATCACTCCGGACGGCCTGCTCGCGCATATCAAGATTCTCGCATCGGATGAATTCGAAGGACGCGCGCCGGGAACGAAAGGGGAAGAGCTTTCGGTCAAATACATCACCGATCAGTTCAAACAGATCGGGTTGCAGCCGGGAAATCCGGACGGGACATACATGCAGGAGGTTCCCTTGGCCGGGATCAAGAGCGAACCACGAATGTCGTTCATGGTTGGCGACAAAACCAGCGACCTCAAATCTCCGGATGATTTCGTTGCTTCCTCTGCGCGTCTTCAACCGGAAATCAAAATCGACAAGGCCGACGTAGTCTTTGTCGGCTACGGCATCGTGGCGCCGGAATACGGCTGGAACGATTACAAAGATGTCGATGTGCATGGCAGAACGTTGCTGATGTTGATCGGCGATCCGCCGGTGCCGGATCCGAAAGATCCGTCAAAGCTCGACGACAAAATGTTTAAGGGAAAAGCGATGACCTACTACGGCCGCTGGACCTACAAATACGAAATCGCAGCGCAAAAAGGCGCGTCCGCGGCGATCATCATTCACGAAACCGAACCGGCCGCTTATCCGTGGCAGGTAGTGAGATCGAGCTGGGGCAAAGAAAACTTCGAGCTCGATAATCCGAACAAGAACATGGACGCGGTTTCGGCGCGTTCCTGGATCACGCGCGATGTTGCGAAAAAATTATTCGCGGATTGCGGCCAGGATTTTGATGCGCTGAAGGAAACGGCGGTAACAAAAGAGTTCCGGCCGGTGGCGTTGAATGCCAAAGCCAACATCGAGATTAAACAACAGATTCGTTCGTTCAAATCGCACAATGTCATCGGCAAACTCGAAGGTGACGATCCGAAATTGCGGGACGAATACATCATTTGCACTGCGCACTGGGACCATCTCGGGCGTCATCCCGAATTACAGGGCGATCAGATTTTCAACGGCGCGATCGATAACGCGTCCGGCGTGGCGTCCGTTATTCAGCTTGCAGCCGCGTTTAAAAAACTAAATCCGCCGCCGAAACGATCGGTGTTGTTCATGGCAACGACTGCCGAAGAAGCGGGATTACTTGGCGCAAAGTTTTACGCTGAGCATCCATTGTATCCGCTGGAGAAAACGCTCGCCGACATCAACATCGACGGCATCAATCCGTTGGGAAAAACGCGCGACCTCGAAGACCTCACCAATAGCAATTCAACATTGGACGACTTGTTAGGCCAGGCGGCTGCGCGACAGGAGCGCGTGATGAAGCCGAACAGCGAACCGGAGAAAGGCGGCTTCTATCGGGTCGATAGTTTCGAATTCGCAAAGGTCGGTGTCCCCGTGTTGCACGCAGCCCGCGGCATTGAGATTATTGGCAAACCGCCAGGGTACGGAAAGCAGAAGCGCGACGAATTTGTCGCGAAACATTATCACCAGCCGTCCGACGAAGTTGATCCCACGTGGGACCTCTCCGGCGCGGTGCAAGACGTTCAAATCCTCTTCGAAGTCGGCTATCAGGTCGCTAACGGCGACAAATTCCCGGAATGGAAAGCGGGAACCGAGTTTAAAGCGAAACGCGATGTAATGCTGAAGAAGTGATTGGATTAGACGGAATTTTTTGATCTAATTCTTGTTAGGTCTAGTCACGCGTGAACGATAACGAGCACCAAGCGCAAAAGGACAAGTGCACGACCGAGCAGTTCTGGTTCACGGCGACGATTCTCGCCGTGAACGCATTTCTGCTCACGACTCTCTCCCGTTCACAGGATGCTCGGCCATACTGATCCCAATATACAGCATCGTCATCTCGTTGTATGCCGCGTGGCTCGGTCTGGATCGCGCGAAACGCTATCGCGAGCTAGATACAAGTAGCTGAAAGTTGCAGTGGTCGGATATGAAAGGCGCTGGACTCTATCTGCATCTCATTCTCTCCTCGTGTGCGCCGTCGTGTTCACTCACCACTGAGCACATGGCTTCCTGAAGAATAGCATGATCATCGCTGCACAGAAGCCGCACGAACCCGGCCAATGATGACCACGACCGCAGCGAAACTGAGTTGCAATGAAGCGGATTAAATGGTTGAATCGCAACCTGCGACCCCGAAAACCTAAATGGGCTCTCTCAAAAAAAGACGGAAAGCAAAAATTGCCAAGCACAAGCGCCGCAAGCGTATGAGGGCGCATCGGCATAAGAAGCGTCTCCGATATAAGGTGTAACCTGTAACGTCTGGCGACCAGAGAACGTCCAACGCTCAACACCGAACGTCGAACGTCGGGTCAAAGCCCAATCGCGGTCATCCCGAACGAAGTGAGGAACCCCACCTACGAAGTTTGGGTCACGCTGGGTCAGCAGCGTAATCAATCACCTCGTGAGGAGTCCCTCACTGTGCTCGGGATGACATTCGGACGTTAGTTTGCCGAACACGGCGCGGAAAGATAAGATTAAGCATGAGGGAGCGGAAGAAGCGGGCCGTTTCGGTGTGCCACTGTTTTTTCTTTTCAGTGGCTTTCCTCGTTGTCGCAAGCAGCATTGCAGTTGCCCGGCCAGCAAAGACTACATCGCCAAAAGCGGTGCCCTCATCGGCGGCAACAAAGAAAGCCGGCCGCCAGGATGATTCGCTAAATCCCAAACCGGCTGCCGATCTTGCCTTGCGCCCGGGCGGTGCGCACAAAGCGGATGCGCTCGCGAATTTTGT
>QHPG01000010.1 GCA_003219005.1 Verrucomicrobiota bacterium | reverse complement strand
TGCTGTGGCGCTCGGTTGAGGCAGTGCCGCTGACCGGCCTTTGTCGAGCGTGCGCATGATCGCAGGTGCGAAAATCACTGACACAATGGCAACCGCAAAGGTGAGTGCGATGAACAATCCCACGATAATAAAGATCGCCCGCGTAACCGGTGAGAGTCCTTTGCGCGCGCCTTTCGGCAAGGCACGAACACTCCCGCGCTCTTTCCCGAGTCGCGACGGCGGTGTGGGATTACCAATTGTCTCGGCATAAAGATTAACTAACGAGACAACAACTCCGTGTTTCACTTCTACGTCCCCCAGTTCGTGAAGGTACGGCTGCCAGCGACGCTGTTGTGCCAGATCGTCAGCCACGCGTTTACTAATGAGAATGTGGCCAGCATCTCCGCAATCCATCACTCGCTGCGCGATGTTGATGCCTACGCCGGCAATGTTTTCGCGCTGGTTTGCGTCCTTCACGTGATGGATCGGGCCGCTGTGGATTCCCATCCTCACCGGCAGACTCGGCTGCGCGCGCAAAGCGTGGCTGATCTCCAAGGCGCATTCCACCGGCTCTTCCACTGACCCGGTGAAAACCAGCGCCATGCCATCGCCGGTCGGCAAAATGGTAAGCTTCCCTGCGGTCTCGGCCTCGCGCGCCGCCTCGGTGTTGCGGACAATCTGATTTAACTCGTGAAGTGCTTCTGATTGTTCGTCGGTCAGTAGCTTGGAATAGTCGACGATGTCCATGAAGAGCACATGCGCGATCTCCAGGCGCTGCTTGATTTTGTCTTGTTCACTCATCGGTTGGCAACTTTGTAAACATTCCGCCCTTTTAGCTCGGCGAAGAAATTATCGATCTTCACGACTTCGGCCCAACCACTTTCTGGACCAGCGCTTCGAAGCGGGGATTGCCGCGCAGATCGTCGAACAACGGATCGACCTTGAGCACGAATAAATAGTTTGTGTCGCCGCGCTGATATGCCTCCTCCAACTCGTCGAGCGCGCGATTTTTGTCGTCCAGCCCAAGATAAAGCAGCGCCCACGCGTAGGGCGCGACGTGATGCGACTTCGCTTCTTCATTCAATCGCGCGACAACCTTTTGCGCCTTTGCCTTTCGTCCGCTCCGCGCATATGCTTGACCGAGCGCGGCTAGCGAATAGAAATCGCCATTTAGATCGAACGCTTGTTGAAATTCCGAGATCGCTTCTGTCATCTCGCCTTTCGCTTGCCGAATGCCGCCCAGATAATAATGCGCGAGGAAAAAGCGCGGATCGATCTCCAGGGTTCTGCGCGCCTGTGCCTCCGCTTCATCGAGCCGGTGCGCGGATGCATAAGTCCACGCCAAATCCGCATTGATGATGACTGAGAGAGGATCGAGCTCGGCCGCGCGTTTTCCTTCCTTGATCGCCTGGCCGAAATGTCCGAGCGACAGATGACCAAGCCCGAGCCAATGATGTCCCGTGGCGTAGTTAGGCTTCAACTGAACCGCGCGTTCCATGTGCGTGATCGCGCGCTCAAGGCGAAGATCGAGAGTGTCGAGCAAGCCGAGCGATGCGTGCGCTTCGGCTAACGAATCGTCCAGCTCAAGCGCCTTTGTGACCGCAGCCCGCGCCTGTGGCACCACGTCGGCCGTGGGCGCTCCGCCATAATTCGGCAGCAGCAAATACGAATCGGCCAGTCCGGCATACGCCAGCGCGTAGTTCGGATCTTTGGCAATCGCCTGGTTAAAAAACTCGATCGCTTTGCGAAGATCGACACCGGACCGTTTGTTCCAAAAAAATCTACCTTTGAGATAAAGCTCGTAGGCTTCCGTATTCACCGTCGGTACTTTCGCGATCGAGTTTTTCTCCGAACCGGTGAGCTTCGCTTGCAACGATTCAGCAATGGCTTTCGCAATTTCAGTTTCGACCGCGAATATGTCGGTGAGTTGTCGATCAAACGTGTCGGCCCACAGATGCGCGTCCGTGATGGCGTTAATCAACTGCACGTTCACGCGCACCTGATCGTTCGCTTTCTGGACGCTGCCTTCGAGAATGTTCATAACGCCGAGCTGCTTCGCGATCTGAGGCAGGTTATCGGGTGTACTTTTGAAATGTTGCGTCGATGTTCGCGAGATCACTTTGAGGTCCGCCACCTTGGCCAGGCGCGTTAGAATTTCGTCCTGCACGCCTTCACAGAAATAAGCATTCTCCGGATCGCGACTGAGATTATCGAATGGCAATACCGCAATCGATTTTTCCGGAACTGTAGCGGCCTCGCTCTGTGAGGGCGTTCTGCTTGGTGCGCTGTAGCGTCCAAGAAAAAATAATCCGATCGAAATGGCGGCGCCGATCACGACAACGTAAATCCACGCATACTTCTTTCGTCGCATGGAAGCCGGCATGGCATCGGCTGTTTCAGTGCGCTTAATCCCCTGCGGCGTGATCTCGAACATCCAGGCCAAAGCAAGTGCGACCGGCAAACCGATGATGATGAGCAGGACAATTAATCGGATCACCCAGTTCGGAACATCGAAAACCGGAAAAACCTGCGCGATTCCTTGAGAGAGTGCCCAGCCAGCGATGGCATATGCAACCGCAACTTTGTAAACATTGCGCCGCTTCAGCTCAGAGAAAAAATTCATTGGCAGGCGAAAGCGTCCTGACCTTTTTCCGGCACAGGCTGGCACACGTCGGGCCAGCGATTCTGCTTCCAGTAATCAACCAGGCCGATCCGCTTCGCGAAACTCTGGAAGGCCGGGTGTTGGCGAGCTTTGCGCGCGTACTTTTCCGGCAGCCAAAGCCAGTTCAAGTATGCATCCGATATACCGACGCCGTCTTGTTCAAAACTGGCGAAGGATTGTTCCGGTTCGCCGAGCAAGAGCAGGAGCGTGCCGGCAAACTGGTCATGCGGATTCCGCGCGACAACTGTGAGCGCAGCTTTTCGGGCAGCCTCGTCTCCGTAAACCCCGCGATAAATCGCACCAAGATCTTCCTTGCTGAACCCGGTTCGGAAGGCACTGAATCCGCGCGAAAACTGTTCCGCGGCGAGGTCGTGATCGCCCTTCCTCCAGGCGAAGTCGCAGAGGATCATTCCGGCGAGCGGACTACCAAGTGCCTCGGCTCGATTTGCTAACTTCAAGGTCGTGTCGCTGTCGCCCTGTCGCCAACGCAACGTTGCTTTGTAGTAAACGATCAAAGCGTTGCCCGGGTCCGCCTTGAGCGCACGATCGTTCGCCGCTTCCGCTTCAACGGTTCGGCCGGTCGAGGCCAATTGATTTGCCAACCAGAAATTCGCGGTGACATCGTTAGCATCAATCTCGACGGCACGTTGCGCCGGCTCGACCATTTCGCGATAGCGGCGTCGGGAAAAATCGATGTAGCCCAGCGCAGCATAAGCTTCCGCACTTTTCGAGTCGAGGTCGATGGCCTGATGCGCGGCTTTGTCCGCGGCTCTCCAATTGGTTTGCCAATCTGCGCTGGCATACTGCGGTTCAACCGCGAGCGCGACCGCCAGTTTTGCCCAGGCGCGCCCAAACTTCGGATCGAGCCGGGTAGCTTCCTCGAGTAAGGCAATCGCGCGCGGGAGGCTATCGCCCACGCGCCGGCTAACGAGTGTTTGCGCCTCGACGAATAGCGTATAAGCCTGCGTGTTGTCGGTAGATTTTTCGACCAGACGCGCTTCGGATGGATCGGCCAGCGCCACATTGAGCTCGGCAGCGATGTCGCGCGCGCACGATTCCTGGAGGTCGAAGATGTTGGTGAGTGTTCCGTTGTAATTCTTCGACCAGACCTGCAAACCGTCGGCCGCGCGACTCAATGCCGAAGTGATGCGCACCTGTTCACCCTGCTTGCGCACCGAACCTTCGAGAATGTTGGCGACGCCCAGCTCGGAGCCGATCTGTTTCAAGCTGACATTCTTTCCTTTGTAAAAAAATGAGGAAGCGCGCCCGACCACCTTCAGGTCCTTGATGTGCGCAAGTGCGTTCAGGATTTCCTCCGTCATGCCGTCGGAGAACGACTCCTGGTCGCGGTTAGGCGACAGGTCGGTGAACGGAAGAACAGCAATCGATTTCTGCGAAATCCCGGTGCCGGCCGCACCGGTAATACTCCGAGCACTGTAACGCCCCAGAAAAAATAAGCCCATCGAGATCGCCGCGCCGATTACGACGACATAAATCCAAACTTGTTTCTTTCCTCGAGTCGCCCCCGGCATCGCGTCGGCAGTTGCGGTGCGCTTAATTCCCTGCGGCGTTATTTCGAACATCCACGCGAGAATAAGTGCGATCGGCAAACCGATTATGATGAGCAGAACAATCAAGCGGATCGCCCAGTTCGAAATGTCGAAGACCGGAAATACTTGCGCGATTCCCTGAGAAAGCGCCCAGCCGGCGACGATGTAGGCGACCGCGACCTTGTAAACGTTGCGACGCTTCAGCTCGGAGAAGAAGCTTCCCGGATTCATCGCTGTGCTTTTTGCCATACCCTCAATCTATGGGCAAGGGGAAGGTGCCTCCGAACCGGGTGAATGACACGAATCTTTCCGTCACACTCGTCAGCTTTGATTTGTCTTAGAGTGATTCGTGTGTTTCGTGGGCAAAAATCCTAGCTGAGATCACCATGTCAAAATCAACTACCGAATCGAAACGTCTGCTGTCGCACATCATCGCCGAGTGGGCTTGCTCGCTCAACTACGAACATCTCTCACCGGAAGCGATCAACGCGGCGAAATTGTTCTGGTTCGATTCCATCGGCTGCGCGCTTGGTGGTAGTCAGCAGGAGGACGCGAAGATCCTGCTCGAGCATCATCGCGCAATGGGCGGCGGCAATGGAAAAGCCACCGCATTCGTTTCCGGCTTCAAAACGGATCCAGTCGACGCGGCATTTTTGAACGGCCACATGATCCGGGCGATGGATTACAACGACATCTATTGGAAAGCGGATCCGTGCCATCCAAGCGATCTCATCGCAGCACCGCTGGCGCTCTGTGAAAGCGAAGGTTTGAGCGGCAAAGACTTAATTCTTGCGACTATCATCGCGTACGAAATTGAAATGCGGCTTTGCGAAATCGGCAGGCCCGGCGTGCGCGAATACGGCTGGCATCACGCGACGCTCAGCGCGTTCGCAGCGCCGGTCGCAGCTAGTCGCGTGCTGAATCTCACGCCAGAACAAATGGTGTCTGCCATCGGCATCAGCGCGTCGCGCACATTTTGTCCGGGCGCAGTGACCGCGGGCAAATTGACCAACATGAAGAACACGGTTGATCCGTGGGCCGGACGCATGGGCGCGGAGAGCGCACTGCTTGCCCGTGAAGGTTTCTCTGGACCCGAGCACATCATCGATGGCAAAGAAGGTCTGTTCGCCGTGTTCAGTCATGTGCAATACAAAGGCCAGCCAGCCACGTTCGACGGCGAGGCGTTGGTTAAGGATTTGCCAACGTCGCCGAAGTCACACTATCGAATTCTCGATTGCGGGATGAAGAGTTTCCCCATTGAAGCGCTCAGTCATTCGCCGCTAACCGCCATGATGAAGACGGTGAAGGAAAACCACATCAAGGCGGACGCTGTTAAGGAAATTAAGGTCGAAGTAATCGCGCGCGCCGCTGATATTCTGGGTGATCCGCATAAGTATCGACCGTCCTCCAAGGAAACAGCCGATCATTCGCTGCCGTATTGCATGGCAGTCGGGCTCGTGGACGGCATGGTGACACCCCTGCAATTCCGCGAAGAGCGCGTTCGCGATCAGTCGCTCATTCCAATCATGGACAAAGTAAAAGTGGTCGCGAACGAGGAGTTCGAAGCGCTCTTTCCCAAATTCCAACCCAGCCGCGTCACGATCACCACGAACGATGGCAAACAATATTCAACGCGGGTCGATGTCCCCAAGGGCGATCCGCGCGATCCGATGACCGAAGAAGAGATCGCGGTAAAATTCAACGCGCTCGGCGGCGATGTGATCGGTAAAGATCGCTGCAAAAAGCTGCAGGCGTTCATCATGAACATGGAAAAGAGTGACAAGCTTGATGGACTTCTGGAGCTGACGACGCCTGGGTAGCGCACGCGTCTCGCGTGTTGGCGATGGCGTCACGCCATCGCGGACTTTTCCGAAGAGCCTCTTACCTCACGGCGTGCGTATTGTCCGGTAGCACGTCAAAGGAAAGTTCGTTGCGGCGCGACGCCGCAACCAGCACGCGAGACGCCTGCGCTCCCCAGGCTACGCGGTCCCGCTCCCCTCGCCTGCGCCGAAGGTAATCCCCTGCGCAAGCGGCAGCGCGGTGGAGAAATTGATCGTGTTCGTCTGACGGCGCATGTAACTCTTCCAGCAATCGCTGCCGCTCTCGCGGCCGCCGCCGGTATTTTTCTCGCCGCCAAAAGCGCCGCCGATCTCCGCGCCGCTGGTGCCGGTGTTCACGTTCGCAATTCCACAATCGCTTCCGACGGCACTCACGAATTTCTCCGCTTCGCGCATGTCATTCGTGAAAATAGATGAGGTCAATCCTTGCGGCACATCGTTGTGAATCACGATCGCTTCATCGAAATCGCGATACGTCATGAGATAAAGCAGCGGGCCGAATGTTTCGTGCTTCACGATGTCGAAACCGGGTTTTGCCGTTGCCAGGCACGGCTTCATATAACAATCGCCGGGAACGGTGAGCCGCTCTCCGCCATAGAGCACTTCGCCGCCTTCGTCTTTCAATCGTTGGACGGAATGTTGAACCATATCGACCGCATTCTTATCGACAAGCGGCCCCATCACCGTTTTTCGGTCCAGCGGATTGCCAATCGCCAGACTCTTGTAGCCGGCCAAAAGTTTATTCCGAACTTTTGATGCAACCGATTCGTGCATGATCACGCGTCGCGTGGACGTGCAGCGTTGCCCGGCCGTGCCGACGGCGCCGAAGAAGATCGACTGCGTCGCCATTGCGAGGTCGGCGCTCGGGGCGACGATAAGCGCGTTATTGCCGCCGAGTTCCATGATCGTCCTACCAAGGCGGCCATGGACGGTTCTCGCAACATTCAGACCCATGTTGACCGAGCCGGTCGCCGAGACCAAAGAAATCCGTGCATCATCGGCCAATTTTTGGCCAACCGTTTTACGATCGCCGACCAGCAGAGTGAAAATTGCCGGGTCCGCGCCGGTTTCACGACAGACGCGCTCGCAAATTTTCGTCACTGCAACTGCGGTGAGCGGCGTCTTTTCCGACGGCTTCCAGACGGTTGCATCGCCGCAGACTGCCGCCAGCGCAGCGTTCCACGACCAGACTGCCACCGGAAAATTAAACGCAGTGATTACTGCGACCACACCGAGCGGATGCCATTGTTCCATTAGCCGATGACTCGGCCGCTCCGATTGGATCGTGAGGCCATAGAGCATCCGGGACTGACCGACGGCGAAATCGCAGATATCGATCATCTCCTGCACCTCGCCTTCGCCTTCGGCGATGATTTTTCCCGTCTCGAGCGTCACGAGCTGACCGAGCTCGTGTTTTAGTTCCCGCAAGGCGTTGCCGAGACGGCGAACGGTCTCGCCGCGCACCGGTCCGGGTGTGACTCGCCATTTCAAAAACGCTTCGTGCGCTCGCGCGATCGCTTTGTTGTAATCGTCGTCGGAAGCGGTGCGCACGCTCGCCAGTCGCCGCCCATCGATAGGCGAAATTTTGTCGATCTTCGCGCCTCCGCCGCGCCATTCACCATCGAAGACGCCGTCGTTCTCGTCCGTGAGACCCAGTTTTTCGAGAGGCGTTTTCATAATCAATACGGTGCTGTCATTCTGAGCGGAGCGAGGAATCCAGCTACTTCCAATGGCATTTCAATCGCCAAGAGACTGAGAACCATTGGGCTTTCGTTTTGTGGCCGACAAATCTTGATCACCTGAAGTAGCTGGATGTTTCGCTTCGCTCAACATGACAGCATGGTCATTTGCGCCGTTGCCGGCAAAATTTCCGCATCAGCTCCATCGCTTCATCGATCACCTCCGCGGTGATATCGAGCGCGGGACGGAAGCGGATTGAGTTTTCGCCGGAGCGAAGAGTCAAGACACCGAGATCGAAGAAGCCGTGCCAAAATTCTTCGCGCGTCTTGGCGTCCGGTAGATCGAACGCAAGGAACAACCCCCGCCCGCGGGCAGCGGAAATTAATGGCTCTTCGCATTGCAGCTCGCGTAACTGATCCAGGAAATATGCGCCCACTTTCGCGGCGTTCTCAACCAGGCGTTCCTGCTCGATGATGTGCAGATAATGAGTCGAGCGCACCATGTCGGTGAAATTTCCGCCCCAGGTGGAATTCAAGCGGCTCGGCAGACGAAATGCGTTGTCCTTCACTTCATCGATGCGCGGGCCTGCCATTACGCCACATACTTGCGCCTTTTTTCCAAACGCAAGCAGGTCAGGTAACACATCGAAATGTTCGGAACACCAGTTGCGACCCGTCACGCCCATCCCGCATTGCACTTCGTCGAAAATCAAGAGGATGTCGTGTTCGTCGCAAATCTCCCGGAGCTTGCGCAGCCATTCGCCGCGGAAATGATTATCGCCACCCTCGCCCTGAATCGGCTCAATGATGATGGCGCAGATGTCGACGCCCCGCTGCTCGATGAAGTCACGGATCTCGCGCTCGGACTTCTGTTCCCGCTCGATCACATCCGTTTCGTGGTTTGATTCCGGTAATGAAAAATCGATGCACGGACACGACACGCGCGGCCAATCGAATTTGGCGAACAAGTCCGTCTTCCGTGGATCGGTGTTGGTCAGGCTCATGGTGTAGCCGCTCCGACCGTGAAATGCGTGACGAAAATGCAAGGTCTGTGTGCCGCGCTCGCCGTGACCGGCAGCCATGTTCTTGCGCACTTTCCAATCCATCGCGGCCTTCAGGCAATTCTCTACCGCAAGTGCGCCGCCCTCGATAAACAGATAACGCTCCAGCGGCGGCAACCCCATTACGCGCTCGAACGTCGCTACAAACTCGGCGTAACCCTGCGAATAAACATCCGAGTTCGCGACCTTGACTTTCGCAGCGCGCAACAGATCGCGTCGCACTTCCGGTTCGTCGAAGTGCGGATGGTTAAATCCGACCGGCATCGAGCCGAAAAAGCCGTAGAGATCGATCAATCGGCGACCATCGACTGCATTTAGCAGATACGAGCCGCGGCTCGTGTCGAGATCGACAACGACCTTGAAACCATCGAGCAAGACGTGTTGTTCGATCGTGTCGAGCACTTTCGACGGGGCGATTTGTTTTTGTCTTTCGCTCTTTGCGGCTCGGTTTCGAGGTGAAACCGCCTCCGCGAGCACGGGCGGAATACTCATTGTTGAGATTAGCTGCGACCACAGAATTGGTCAACCGAGTAGGGGCGATTGACCTCAATTGCCGTGGCGGTTCGCGTGAATCGCCGCTACCGCTACACAATCCCCTGACGCAGCAATTCGTGTTTTCCGGCCAGCAGATCTTGCACGAGAGCGTAGCCGCGTTTATCCGCGTTGCGCGCCGTGCCGGCGAAATGATGATCGATTCTCATTCGCGCGGAGCGGC
>QHPG01000277.1 GCA_003219005.1 Verrucomicrobiota bacterium | reverse complement strand
CGCGGACGGCACCGTGGCTGGCAACGTCGTCTATTGGGAAGCGGCGGGGGAGCCGAACATCGCCTACTGGCTCGGCAAGACACATTGGGGAAAGGGGATTGCTAGTGCGGCCCTGGCCCAATTCTTGACCAAGATAGAGGCGCGGCCAGTTTACGCGCATGTGGCAAAGCACAATTTCGCTTCGATACGTGTCCTACAAAAATGCGGATTCCAACTTGCACGAGAGGATAGGTGCGATGGCGATGATGGCGAAGAACTTGTTATGGAGCTGCGCTCCGATCGTTGCGCCACGGCCGCCAATAAACCCACAAAGACCTAACCATGCGATGGAGCGAACGGCAGACCGCCGTACGCTCCACTTTTGAGATGACTTCCACACTTTCACTCCGACCGACGCGCGCACTCGTCCACCGTCGCTCATCTTGTTCTCGTTAGGCCCATGCGATCGACTACCCTGTTCCTCCTAGCGAGTAGTGCAATCATCGGCGTCACCGGCTGCAAGCAAGGCGTTACGGAGTACGTCGCCGACAGTAGCGGACGTCTTCATCCGGTCGCCCACTACCGAGACATGTGGGAGCACACCATCGAAGATTACATCAGTAAGGAGATGAACAGCGATCCACCACCAGCGCACTGTAAAACGTGGCGAGAGTTTTGGCAGCGGTGGTACGCTGCTCGCATTGCGGACGCGCACGGAGAGCGCTGGGGCGCGGACGTGGTGGCAAAAGCGCGAGCGCTTCGTAAAGCCCATGGACTTGATCCCTATTAACGTTTCTGGACCTAACCAAGCGCTGGAGCTAACCGCCACCCGTCGCGCGTTTACATTTTAGATGAGTAAAACAGTTTCAGTTGAAGCCGAGCTCGGTCTCGGTGGCGGTAGCTCAGCTTGTTCTCGTTAGACGGCATTGCACGCTCACGAAAGAATACAGCCATGAAGAAATACACAGCGCCTTGGAGCACATCGCTTATTGTCATTTCTTCAATCGCTACCCTTATTTGCGTGGGGGCCGCGATTAGTGCCGCTCGGAGCGGCCGACCGTGGATAGCCTTGCTTCCACTTGCCATCGTCTGCGGTAGCATACTCTTCACGATTCGTGGGTATACCGTCACACCCGACGCCCTTCTTGTTCATCGTCTATTCTGGATGACTCGATTGCCGCTCTCTGGTTTGCACTCTGCACAAGTCGAGCCGGAAGCCATGCGTCGGAGCATTCGTACGTTTGGCAATGGCGGCTTGTTTTCTTTCACCGGTTGGTTTCGCAACACGGCATTAGGTGCATATCGCGCTTTTGTTACCGACCCGCATCGGACAGTTGTATTGCATTTTCCCACCCGGACTGTTGTCGTTTCGCCTTCGGCACCAGAAGATTTCGTTCAAGATATTCGCACTACCACACATGCCATCTAACCAAACGATGAAGCCAACGGCCCCATTGCGAGATCACTCCAGCGTGTTTGCCACGACACCGTGCCGTGGCTTATCTCGTTCTCGTTAAATCGCGCTAACGTGTAAGTCTGGCGCGTCTGGCGTCAGTCTTCTAACTTATGGTTGCGTTTCTAGTTTAAGGTTGCCGGTTGAGTTGGAGCAACTCGTCTCTTCGCTAAAGGGTTGGGGAGGAACGAAAGAGATTGTAATGTCGCGTAATTTCTGATACAGGACGATAAAAATCAGACTTATGAAAACGCTTCTCCTTAGAGTGATTGTTTCCGGCCTTTGTCTCGGACCCATCATCTCAGTGCTCGGTCAGGATCCGCGCACGCCGATCTCGTCGTTGCCCTACAAGATCACCGCGCCGGGCTCCTACTATTTGACCGCAAACCTGACTGCAACCGGCAGTGGTGCAGGCATCACAATTTCAGCCGATAACGTCACGCTCGACCTGAACGGTTTTGTTCTTATCGGTGGCGGCTCGGGCAGTGTAACGGGAATCAACGTCCCCGCGGCGCAGAAAAACATTTTAATCCGAAATGGCACGGTCCGCGGCTGGACTAACGGTGGTATCAATGCATCGAATGCGACCAATTCAGTTATTCAGGGAATTCGACTTTCGAATAACAGCGCACCAAGTACTTTTTTCAACATTGCAGGCTTGTCGGTTGGCAGCGGCTCGACGGTGAAGGATTGCTTCGTCGCCAAAAATCCTAACTCTCATGGAATCTCTGCTGGGAGCGCATCCATCGTGAGCGGTTGCGTCGCTCGCGCAAATTCCGACGGGGCGGGGATCCGCGTAATGGATAGCTGCTCTGTCGTTGGCAACGTAAGCGATTCTAATGGAACTGGAATAACTATGGGTTCCGGTAATCGAATCGACAGCAACAGTTGCACTTTCAATTTGAATGCAGGTGTTCTGATTCCTTCAGGTGCCACTAACAATCTCGTTATCCGCAACAGTGCGCGCGGCAACAATCCAAACTATAACCTCGCGGCCGGCAATCGCTATGGAACGATCCTTAATCTGACTGGGGCCGGTACGGGCGCC
>QHPG01000009.1 GCA_003219005.1 Verrucomicrobiota bacterium | reverse complement strand
ACCGAAATCGCTGTTGTCCAAAAAAATCTGCAACCGCGTCGCAGTTTCCTCGTCGTAGTTTGGCAACGCGACGGGATAAATTCTCGGCGGCGGAGTATTCTCCTGCGCGAACCCGGCCAATGACAACACGGAGAGCGCAACACTGAGAAAGCCAAACTTCATCGGCGAAAGTTATGGGCTGTAAATCGTGTTAGAGCAAATGCGCCTTAGCAGCGAACGTCGACTTGTCGTAGCGCGACCGTGGATTCGCCCGGCAAAAGCCATCGCTCCTCGCTTGCAATTGCAACAGTGCCTCTTCCGCCGTAGCGCGGCGACTCGGTTGTCCAAAGTATTTCCCACTTGCACCCCGAGGGCGGCGCAAGCAGAGGTTCCGAAGCAGGATGCAAGATCTGTCTGTCACCAAAGTTTACTACCAACAGACGATCGTCGTTTCCCCCCGAAAAATATCTGAGAATGAAACTCGCGGGCCCGAGCACCGCACCATCGATTCCTCCGGAACTCTGCTGCCGAAAGCGCGAATCTTCCCGTCGCAATTTCAAAAGATCGATATGCAGATCGTAAAGTTCGCGATTCTTGTCTCGCTCGGACAAATCCAGTTTACAGCGAACAAATACCTCTGGGTCATCCGGCGCTGGCAAGCTCTTCAACGCGTCTTCCTTGCTCAGCGATAAAAATGGCGCCAGCCATTCAGCGCGGCCCTTGCGAATTGCGTCTCGCACGCTAGCATCGCCTAGGTCTGCAAAGAACTGGAAAGGGCTGGACGCGCCGAACTCTTGTCCCTGAAACAGCAGCGGCGTCCAGGGACCTAGCAAGAGAAGGGCGGTCATGGCGCGGTAACGTCCTGGTGAAGTTTGAAAGCGCAATCGCTGGCCCGGCCCGGTGTTCGCGATTTGGTCGTGGTTCTCGATGAAACAAACGAACGCCTCGGGAGCGAGGCCGAATGTGGGGGTCCCACGCAACACTTTTCGCCATGATTGCGCCTGGCCCTGATAAAGAAAACCGTATTTCGCCGCGGAAATAAATTCCTGCGGCGCCCCGAGGTAATCGCCGAAATAAGCTTCGTTGCGACCAGTGAGCGCTACCACAGCGCTGTGATGAAAATCATCGTTCCACATCCCGTCCAAATCATCACCGCCGTCGCTTAGTGGCCGCGCCATCTTTGCTTCCTGAAGATCGTTCTCGGCGATTAGAAGGATCGAGCGCGAGCCGGCCGCCTCGCGCGCCTCGCGTCCAACCGCGCCGATGATGTATTCAGTGGATTGATCGCGGATGGCGTGTGTGGCGTCGAAACGGAATCCGTCGAAATGAAATTCCTCAATCCAGTACCGGCCATTCGTGCTGAAAAACTCCCGGATGGGACCCGAATTCGGTCCATCAAAGTTGATGGCATTACCCCATTCGTTTTCCTTTTCGCGAACCAAATAATCGTCTGAAAATATCCCGAGATAATTTCCGTCGGGCCCGAAGTGGTTGTAAACGACATCCAAAATCACAGCGAGGCCTAACGAGTGAGAACGATCGACAAACGCCTTCAAGTCGTCCGGCGTTCCGTAGAGGTGCGAAGGCGCGAAAAGATCGACGCCGTCGTAACCCCAGCCAAATTTCCCCGGGAACTCCGCGACCGGCATCATCTCAATCACTGTAATTCCGATGCGCGCCAGCTCCGACAACTGCTCCGCCGCGGCGCGCCACGTTCCGTCCTTCGTAAATGTGCCGATGTGCATTTCGTAGATGATCTGGCCCTTTAATTTGACGCCAGGCCAATTCGTTTCGGCCCATCGGAATTGCCGTGGATCGATTACGCAGGAGGGTCCGTGTGGTCCTTCCGGCTGAAAACGCGATACCGGGTCGGGATAAAAGGTTTCTCCGCCATTTACTCGAAACCGATAACGACTGCCTGCGCCGACGTTGACAGCGCCGGAAAAATATCCATCCGGTTCCGGTGTCAGCGGATAGACGACTGGCTCCGAGCCAGCGCAGTCTTCCACAACAACATCGACTTCTCGGGCTTTTGGCGCCCAAACGCGAAAATGTGTTTGATCTTTGCCGATTACTTCGGCGCCGATCGGGTAGTGGCGTTTTATTTGCGACACGGACACTAAGATGGCGCTGCTAGCTTGCTAAACAACCACGCGGTGTGGGCTGGTGGGTGCGCTGTCTCCAGCGCATCTTCGCGGCGCGCTGTATTTTTCCGGCAATTCGGCCCGGATTACGACGTGTGAGCGGGCTTTATGCCACCGGAATTTTTACCGATCTTGTCACCCGCGTTACCCGTGCCGCCGCCTTCGACCTCAGCATTGAATCCGCCCGCCCGAACCTCGTCTGCCTTCGACCGGGTGAAACGACGGCGTGAACGTTCTTAAAGTCGCTAAGGAACCGAAGTAGCGACCAGTCATTCGCATGTGGTATAACACAGGCATGAACTGGGATGCCATTAGCGCGATCTCGCAATTGGTCGGCTCGATTGCTGTTGTTTTGTCCGTGCTATATCTGGCGTTGCAGGTGCATCGGAGCACGCGTGTAGCCAGGCTGGCCACGCAAGACGCAGCAGCTACCGCGTTACGCGATGTAACGAAACCTTTCATGGAGAATGCCGAGCTGGAGCGAATCTGGCGAATTGGCTTGGAAGACATCGGTACACTCTCCGTCGAAGAACGGACGCGATTTTTCCATGCCGCCTACCAGTTTTTAAAAGCGTTCGAGACAATTCATTTTCATTATGTTTATGGACTGATGGACAGGCAGCTCTGGAAAGGCTGGGAGGGCCTTCTGCGACATTACGTCGTCGCGCCCGGAATGGCTCACTACTGGAAACTTCGACCTGAAGTGTTCTCCGAGCGATTTCGCAATTTCGTTAACTCGCTCGAACCGCCACCGGATCAACGCACGGTCGGCACTCTTTTCGGAGAGGAACGAAAGTGAAGGTCCTTTACTCTTGGCAGCGCGCACGGAGTGCGACACCCTACCGATCTTTTCGGGGGAAGGGCGAAAGTAAAGGTCACTTACAGGGCCCTGGGACGGGAATGACGAATTTGCCGTCTTTTTCAGCGATCAGATTTTCTGTGCTGCTGGTGGAACTGCCATTGGCGTCTTTTTTCTCGATCTTGATGACCAGCTTTTTGGTTGGTTTGAGGGTCAGGCAAACTTTGCCAGTCGGTCCGTCCATTGGCGTCGTCGCTTTTTTCAGGTCCTCCGGCGTGAGAGCAACAAGCTCAATCGTGGAAATTTTCTCTCCGGCTTCCCCCGACTGCATCATCTTGTAAAACTCGACGGCCGCTGGGTCTGAGCCTTGCGTGTAAAGGAAGGACTGCAGCGTGGCCGTGTCCTTGCCTTCCATTGCTGTTTTGTATTTGGCTACGAAGGCCTTTTCTTGTTCGGGGGTGCCGGCTGCAAGTGGCAGGCTAATCGAAACAAGAAACGCAAAGAGCAGACTGGAGATTTTGATGAAGATTGTCATGGCTGCCACCGTAGTCGGCCCGGTTTGAAATCGGCAAGCCAATTTGCAAAAGAAAAATCTTTTGCTGATCTGTCTTCCGCGAGCTACTCCACTCTTCGCGGAATCTGCAAATGAACATTCACGAGTATCAAGCCAAAGAACTGTTGCAGAGATTCGACGTGGCAACCACGCGTGGAAGAGTCGCTGCGACGCTCGACGAAGCGGAGCAAATCGCGCATGAGCTCGGCGATGTTGAAGTTGTTGTTAAAGCGCAAATTCACGCGGGGGGACGCGGCAAAGGAACGTTTAAAAACGGATTCCAAGGCGGAGTTCATTTTCGCAAAACATCTACAGACGTAAGGGAAGTTGTCGCAAAGATGCTCGGGCAGATTCTGGTGACGCATCAAACGGGCCCGGCCGGTCGGGTGGTGAACAAAGTGCTGGTCGCTGAATCGGCCGAGATCGCGCGCGAGATTTATTTTGCGATTCTGCTCGATCGGACAACAGCTGCCCCTTTGATTGTCGCAAGCACGGAAGGCGGAGTGGAAATTGAAACCGTCGCAGCGAAATCACCCGAGAAAATCATTCATCAGGCGGTCGATCCGTTAGCCGGGCTGCAACCCTTCCAGACGCGAAAACTGGCGAAGCAGCTGGGCTTCGAATCGTCCCAGCTAGAGAGCGCTTTGAAATTATTTGAAGGACTTTATCGCACGTTCCTTGCGTTCGATTGCTCGATGGTCGAGGTCAATCCGCTGGTAGTGACAACCAGCGGCGACGTGCTGGCGCTCGACGCGAAGTTCAACTTTGATGATAATGCGCTTTATCGGCACCCTGAAATCGCGGCGCTGCGCGACGTAGCGGAAGAAGATCCACGGGAAGTGGAGGCGTCAAAGCATGGACTGAGTTATATCGGCCTGGACGGCAACATTGCGTGCCTCGTCAACGGCGCCGGCCTGGCCATGGCTACGATGGACATCATCAAATTCTATGGTGGCGATCCGGCCAATTTCCTCGACGTCGGCGGCGGCGCGACTGAGGAACAGGTGACCGAAGCGTTCAAAATTTTGATCGTGGACAAAAAAGTAAAAGCAATCCTCGTGAACATTTTTGGCGGGATCATGAAATGCGACGTCATCGCGCAAGGAATCATTAATGCAGCGAAAACGGTGAAACTGTCCGTGCCGCTGGTTGTGCGCCTGGAAGGGACGAATGTCGAGAGAGGGAAGCAGCTGTTGAAAGAAAGTCCCGACATGTCGGGACTGATCGCAGCGGATGATCTTGCTGATGCGGCTCAGAAAGCAGTCACCGCGGCAAAGCCCAAATGACCGTCAGATCCACGATCTTTTTCCTCGTGTTCGCTGCAACGCTTCGCGCGGAGGAACTTCCGCACAAAGCGAAGACGCCTCGCGAAAGTTATCCGAACATCGATGTGATCTACGACTCGGTGACGGCTCCCGACGGCAAACGCTTGCGCACGATTATTACCAAGCCGCGCAATGCGAAAGGAAAACTGCCGGTCATTTTCGTAGCTGGTTGGTTGAGCTGCGATTCGGTTGAAGCGCCGGCGGGCACGAAAGACGCCAGCGGTCTTGTTTTTCAAAGCCTCGCGCGATTGCCGCAATTCACGCTGTTTCGTCTCGATAAGCAGGGCGTTGGCGACAGCGAAGGCGTTTGCGCAGAAACAGATTTCGACTTAGAGCTTAGTGGTTATCGGGCTGCCTTTCGCGCGCTGAAAAATTACGAGTTCATCGATACCAACCGCGTTTTCATTCTTGGAATCAGCAATGGTGGTGGCTTTGCGCCGCTGATTCCCGAGTCGCAGGCCGAACAGCAGCAAGTGCGCGGCTACATTTCCGTCGGCGGCTGGGCCAAGACTTGGTTCGAGCACATGCTCGAGATCGAACGGCGGCGCTTCGCGTTAATGGGGAAGAGGCCCGCGGAAGTCACTGAGGCGATGAAACGAGCAATGACACTTTATTATGAATGGCTGATCAAAGGCCGCCCGGTCGGCGACATTTTCAAGGAGCAACCGCAGCTGGCAGATCTTTGGCCAGAAGGAAAAGATCACGCACATTTGTACGGACGTCCGCTCGCGTTTTATCAGCAGTTACAAAAACTGAATCTCGCCGCCGCGTGGTCGCGCGTAACGGCGCCCACCTACGCGTTGCACGGGGAGTTCGATTGGATTATGAGCCGCGAAGATCACCAATTAATCGCCGCGTATGTCTCAGCAAACGGCGAAGACGCGTACGCGTACGAAGTGCCGAAGATGGGTCACACGTTTCAGCATTATTTGAATCTGGCCGACGCTTTCAAAGACAAGGAAGCGTCGTTCGACCCAAAAGTAATCGGGTTGCTAACCGACTGGCTGATGAAGGAAGGAATAACTCATGAAGATTAGCGCTATCGGTTTTGTGGCTATTCCGGTGACGGATATTCCGCGGGCACGGAAGTTTTACGAAGGAGTACTTGGCTTGACGGTGTCGGATGAAATGATGGGCGGTAAGTGGATCGAATACACGGTTGGGCAAGATACGCTGGCGATCGGAAATGTGAGCGACATGTGGAGGCCGTCTGATCAAGGAACGGGCGCGGCTTTTGAAGTGGAAGATTTTGATGACGCAATCAAGCGGTTGAAAGACCGGCATGTGCGTTTCGCGGCTGAGCCCTTTGAGACGCCGTGCTGTCACATGGCGGTCGTGCAAGATCCAGACGGAAACAAGCTGATGATTCACAAACTTAAACCTGAAAATGAGAAAGGAGTCTGCAAATGATCACAAACGAAGTGGCCTTCGTTGCCATCGCAGTTTCTGACAAAGAACGCGCCCGAAAATTTTATCAGAAGGTGCTCGAGCTCAAACCAAGTTCGACTCAGATGGACGGCGCCTGGGTCGAATATGATCTTGGCCCAATCACTATCGGAGTTGGTTGTCATCCGGCGTGGAAACCGTCGCGTGATGGGACAACGGTCGCTTTCGAAGTCGATGACATCGACGCGGCCATCGCGAAGCTGAAAGAACGTGGAGTCACGTTCGATATTGAAAAGACCGAGACGCCGGTTTGCTGGATGGCGCAATTTCGAGACCCGGACGGGAACAAACTCGTCATTCACAAACGAAAAAAATGACGAAGCCCGAATGACGAATGTCGAAGGAATGATCAAATTCCGAAGCCCGAAATAATGGTGGATATGCACTTGGCGCTTTTTGTCATTCGAACTTCGACATTCATTCGTCATTCGTCATTCGTCATTCGTCGTTCCGCTCATGTCAGTATTAGTCGATAAGAGCACACGCCTTGTGGTGCAGGGCATCACCGGCAGCGCGGGCGCGTTTCACACGCGGCAATGCATGGACTACGGCACGAACGTGGTTGCCGGCGTGACGCCAGGGAAAGGCAGCCAAATGTTCGATGGCAAGGTGCCGGTATTCGACACCGTCTGGGAAGCGCGACAGAAAACTGGCTGCAACGCGTCGATGGTTTTCGTGCCCGCTCCTTCGGCTGCGGATTCAATCCTGGAAGCGGTTGATGCCGAAGTCGAGTTGGTGGTTTGCATCACGGAAGGCATTCCAGTGATGGACATGATGCGCGTGAAAGCGCTGATGCGCGGCAAGAAATCGCGGCTGATCGGGCCGAATTGCCCGGGAATCATTACTCCTGGCGCGTGCAAGATTGGCATCATGCCGGGCTACATTCATAAGCCGGGCAACATCGGGGTGATCTCGCGCTCGGGGACACTTACGTACGAAGCGGTGTGGCAATTGACGTCACGCGGCTACGGACAATCGACCTGCATTGGCATCGGCGGCGACCCGATCCACGGCTTATCGCATCTCGATTGTGTGAAGCTTTTCAACGAAGATCCCGGAACGGATGCGATGGTCTTAATCGGCGAAATCGGTGGCTCTGCGGAAGAAGAAGCCGCCGACTGGATCAAAGCGAACTGCAAAAAACCCGTGGCAGCTTTTATCGCGGGCATGACAGCCCCACCGGGACGACGCATGGGACACGCGGGCGCGATCGTTTCCGGAGGGAAGGGGACTGCGGCGGGAAAAATTGAAGCGCTTAAAGCCGCCGGGATCGCAATCGCTGATACGCCCGCTACCATCGCCGATACGTTGATTGCTCAATTGAAGGCGCGAGCATAGTCGCTCAGTTCTAGTGTTTCTGCTGTGAAAGACGGATGAAGCGAGTTCTTCTCATCGGTATCGGGCGCTGGGGCGCGAATCATTTGCGCGTGCTCAAGTCAATGCCGATTGAACTTTTTATCGCCGATGATGACGAGCAGCGACTGGGTTCGGCGGAAATTCCGGAAAGTCATCGCAACGGCGCGCATCGCTTTCTCCCCACGCTGATCAAGATGGAAGGATTCCGCGTCGTTGAAGTCCCGGTCTCGACAAATCCGCGATTCTCGGGCACCAGTCACTACGGTGTCTGGAATCGCTTGTTCAAATCGTTCCGCGACTTGCTCGCGGTGCGCTGGATGAAATCGAGAAGAATCCGATACGAAATTGCCGAATCAATTAACAGCCTATGAACACACTCGCACTCATCGCTATCACGTGGATCGGAAAAGAATACCGATTCATCGGTCTGGACTGGAGTTATCTCATGATTCTCGGCTTTATCGGGAACGCTCTTTTCTCAATGCGTTTTTTTGTCCAATGGCTCGCCTCGGAGCGCCAAGGCGAGAGCGTGATCCCGGTCTCGTTTTGGTATTGGAGCATCGCTGGAAGCGCGCTCATGTGCTTATACTTCATTTTCAGGCGAGATCCCGTCGGCATCTTGGCTTACTTGCCCAACTCGCTGATCTACATTCGCAATTTGATGCTGATCCGAAAAGGCCGATCTGCTCCTACTGCTGCCGCGCCGTCGCAACACCCGCGCGAGACGGGGTAGACCCCTCGCATTAGCGAATGCTATAGTCCCTCTCCGTCACGAGTCATTCGCCAGCCGGCAAGTTTGCGGCTTTCCAATCCATGGCCATGCGGATCCGGGCGCGGCCGCTCGGATGATCGAAAAAGATAAATTCCTCCAGTGGCGCCGGATCAAGTTTGCGATACGCGCCGAGTTTGAGCGCCACTTTCGCCATACCATCGGGCTCGCGCGAAGTGTTAATGCCGAACGCATCTGCTTCTCGTTCTGTGACGCGTACCACTGTATTGATAAATGGCGTGCCGAGGAAAACCAGCGTGCTGAATATCAAGACGAGCAACGGAAGTCCGGCGGGATCGGCAATGCCGCGCACGCCCCATTTGTCGCCCCAACGCCTCACGGCCGAGTCGAAGAGCGTGCGAGTGAGTGCAAACCCGACGAGAATGAAAATTCCAAAATAAGTCAGCAGCTTAGCGCCGTGATTGAGGACGTAATGGCCCATCTCGTGCGCCATCACTTCGCGGATTTCCGGGAGCGTGCATTGCTTGAGCAGATTGTCATTGAGCGCGATCCGCGTCGTGCCTAGTACTCCTGCGACATTCGCACTTACGCGCGTGGTCTGACGCGAAGCATCCACTTCAAAAACTTGCTTTACCGGAATTTGATTCGCCCGCGCCATGGCAAGAATCGGATCTCTAACCTCGGGGTTCGTCAATGGTTTATAGGTATTAAAGAGCGGCTCGATAAACACCGGCGCGATAAAGACCAGGATGAACGCGAAAATCACCGCTACGATTGTTCCCCAGATCCACCACGTTCGCGGTGCGCGGCGGAAAACGGCGTAGAGCACAACCAACAGAATCGTCCCGGCGACTATTCCGACGCCGAGACCAGTCAGCTGCTCGCGAAGCCACGGCAGAAAACTCTGGGTCGCAAAGCCGTACTGATGTTCGCGAAAGAAATTTTCATATAGAGTCAGAGGGAAACTCAGCGCGGCGACGATGAGGAAATAGGGAATCGCGTAGAGGGTCACCTCTAAAGGAAGCCAATGGTTTCCCCTGCAGACACGTTCAGCGAAATCGCGCAGGCGCGCGGAGATTCGTGAAGCCAGCAGAAAAATCGAGATCGACGCCACCAGAAGAAAATTCCACAGGATCCGCCAGTAACCGCCCTCGAAATAGGCATCTGATTTTTCTCGCTCGTTTCTTGGCACGGTGGCCAACCACGCTTGGGTCGCCGCGGCGGGATCAAGCAATTGTTTGTTCTCTTCAATTGCGGGTGAAGTAATAGGAGCCGGAGCTTGCGCATTCGCTGCCCGTGCAATCGAAAAAATCAAGGAAACAGTTAGCCATAGAAGTAACAGCCGTTTCATACGAAGCATCAATAAAGAAAGCGTTCCGCAAAGAAAAGCACGCTCTGTGAGCAGGCGTCTTGTGTGCTTGCTCCCCAGATAAGCCGAGTGCGCGAGACACGGCTACGATGGAATCGACCGGCTCTCATTGCGCTGGACAAAAGAATGTGAAGGCACAGAATGGCTTCCATGAAAAAGGCCGGGACGCTCATTCTCGCGTTTACCATGGGTGTTGCGCTGACGCTGCAAGCAATTGCAGAAACACAACCGGACACGGCGCGTTACGGATCACACCCCGCCAATTATAAGGAGATAGTGACGCAGTGGCTCAACAAACAACTGCTCGACCCGGACAGCGCGCGCATTGAATGGAATGGGGAACCTAAACCAGCCGATCTGGGCAAGAACGGCGAACACCTCTACGGTTATCTGGTCAATTTCACCGTGAACGCCCGAAATCGCTTCGGCGGTTACACGGGCAAACAAAAACATGCTGTTCTCATCCGAAATGGCGAAGTAATCAAGGGCCTCGGGTTCGGCTACTAATTAATTATGAAGAAATCGAAAATGCATTCTCGTTCGAAATCATCGGGGCAAGTCATTGTTATCCTCATCATTGTACTGGGATTGGTTGGCGTTGGTTATTGGTGGCTCCGCTCCACCAAACAGGAAATGGCCAGGGAAGGAAAACAATTCGCTAGGGACGCTGCCCAGCGCATCGTTGTTCAGCGTGATATAAACTTCTTCAACGCGCATCTGAGCCCGCAGGCGCGCATGAATTTTCCGCAATCCGCGCAGCAGGATTTTTTTGCGGAGATTGCCAAGCTCGGACCGTCTGCTGGCACGATTGACGTCAAGGGCGAGATCGAGTTTAACTCGCAATTCTTCGAGCCGCACGGGAACTTCCAGGCACGGGTAAACTATCCGGCAAGATACGCCGACCTTAACCTCGCCATTTCGCATCCGGTTGGTCGCTGGCAGATCGACGAGGTCACATTCTTGCCTCAGAGGGAGCGGTAAGCTTCGCGTCGTTGGATCGTTAAAACGTTAAAACACTGAAGCGTATCGAAGTGCGGAGAGGCTTACTAGCTCAGTAACCGCTCAAGCGAATCGAGGCAAATTTGCGACCAGCTCTCCATCGTTTCGTGTCGCGCGAACAACTCCTCTTTTCGAAGAAACGTTAATCCCGTGATCATCGCTTCGCGTTTTTCTATCGTTGGCTCGACCAGCTTGAAAATGTGAACGATGCCAAGATGCACGCGTCCGACCTCGGTTGTGTCGTCATTTAGAAGGGCAACGACTCGGTCCTCGAACGGACTGTCGATTTTGATTTCTTCGTTTACTTCACGCTCAACGCCGGCGCGATAAGCCGCCTCGTCCAACGCGAAAAGCGATTCGTCGGTCTCGTTCATGTGACCGCCAATCCCGATTGAACCTTTTGCGACCAGACGCTGTTCACCCGCTTTTTTCCCGCGGACGTAATAAGCGACCTTATTCTCAAACGCGATCAACGCGTAGGGAATGATTTGTTTGTAAGCAGGATCATTCTCAGCTTTAGGGCGCGAGAGGAAGAAGTTGTTTCCGCGCGACAGGAATGCGTCGAGATATTTCTGCGGCTCGAAGTTGAGGCCTTGGAAACTCCCGAGCTGATCGAATAAACTGCGCCTGATGACAAGGACGTTTTCTTCGGGCGGGTTCATCAGTCTGTCATTCTTAGCGCAGCGAAGGGGAGTCGAAGAATCCCGCGGCAATGTCGATGACTTCGCTGCGGGACGTCTCGACTTCGCTCGACATGACAGGAAGGATCAAAATGAATATGTCGCGCCCAGCTGCGGCCCGAACAAATTCAAACTCGGATTCGGATCGGTCTGCCCGCCATTGGAGAGATGCTCATAAAGCACTCCTACGTTCAGTTTCCAGTGATCGTTCACGTCGAAAGAAACGCCGGCCGCCGATAAAATGTTAAAGGTAAAATCCTGCCCCTGTCCGCCGGGAACTTCCGGATGACTGTCGACCCAGCCCGCCCCGACCCCGCCCGAAAAGTAGGGGACCAGCCTGCTACCCGGCCGAACAAAGTTGTAACGCATGCCGAGATTGAATCCGAAGTAATGGTTCTCGATTCCGCTAAAAATCGGCTCGGCGATAGCGCAGACGTAAAATTGGTTGTAACCGCGCAGCCAGCTGTCGCT
>QHPG01000008.1 GCA_003219005.1 Verrucomicrobiota bacterium | reverse complement strand
AAAAGATCTCGACTGTGTCTATTCAACAGACGACCTGGCCAACGGCCAGAACATCCTTTTCTGTGCGACTGGGATCAGCGACAGCGCGCTCCTCCCAGGTGTGCGGGCACGCGGCGGCGTCACGGCGATCACCCATTCAATCCTGATGCGGGCCAAGAGCAAGACGGTCCGTTTTATTCGAGCGCGACATAACCTACAGACAAAAACGATCCGGCTCCGCTCCGACAGTCGCGAGCATTTGATTTGAGGAAGGAGGGACGGCTTGGGCAGCCGTCGTTCCTTGGGCTTTATTTTGGACGCTAGGGATTGGGCGACACAGATGGAGCCGCGTTTTTGTTAAAGATATCTGGCAGCTTTGTTTCTTTAAAATCAGCAGGAACCGTAAACTCGCTATCGGCAATCGAGTTGAGGCTCACCCCTGTGATCGTGCTGGTAATTTCCGTAGGATGGCCTGAAGCGCTGGCGTCATGCCCGCCTGCTGCGTTTTGTTTGCCAACAATTATGCGCATTTGGATCGGCAAGCCGGGGAAATCGCGAAAGTCGGGCATTTTCGTATTAGCGGCGTCCCAAAATTCAGATTTGATCGATTGAAGTTGCGCGAGGACTGCAGCGCCGTTGGGATAGTTCGGCGCGATCCAATAGGTCGCCTTAAAATCAGGTCCGTCATAGGTGTATTGCTCGGTGTCGTAACCATTGATCACTTCCTTCTGTCCGGTGGGGGTGAGTCTGGGCTTTTGCGAGCCTGCTTTGTTGTTGCTGAACTTGTCTACCATGTCCGCGATGGCTCTCATTTTATCCGGCGAAATCCGGACAACGGTCTTATGGTCATTCAACAGATTGATTAGCTCGCCGGTTGTTCCATCGAAAATCGCAGTCATATGCGGTGGAGCATCAATGCGCGCTTTGTCGCCTTTAACTTTGATCGTCATGTTCTCAACGGCGGCAACTGTACTGGGAGTGGCGTCCGGCTTTTGAGCCTGTCTCGCCGGTTCGACCGTCGTTGAATACACGATGGTGAGATCGGCGCGGAGCGGAAGGATGCTAAAAGTAATTACCACGAGCGAATACAATGCAGTCTTCATATCTGCAGATAGTTCGCGGCCGTTGATCAGTATGGCCGTTTGCAGCCGCGCGGTTACGCCCGCTTCTGCGTCTTCATCAGCTTGATCGCGTCGCGTAACTCAGCGGCGCGCTCATAGAGTTCCTTTGCAATCGCAGTTTCCATCTCGCGCTGCATGATCTCCAGCTTCGAAAGCGGACGTTTCGCCTTCACTTCCTCGAGCCATTCGTCGAGAAATGCGATCTCCGAACTTTTCGACACCAGCTCCGGAAAATTTGACTGTTGCAAGAAATCTACAATTCCTTCGCGACCGCGCTCAATCTCGGCTATGGCCTCGGCGAATTTTCCCTGCCCGAGAAAAATGGATGCCTTGGCGCGCGTATTCATCATGAGCACGTAAGGCCGGAACTGCTGCAGGCTCCAGGAAAACTCCTCGCGATCGGTGTGCCCGGCAACGAAAGCAAAAAGATCGAGATTGCGTTGCGTGTCGCGCACCACGCCTTCGAAATCGTTGATCTGAAACAGGCTCAGGTAGCGATGATAATACTGGATGCCTTCCTGTTGGAGCTCCGCGCACTGCTCAGGTGTAAGCTCGTAAGCCTCGCCTTTCTGTTGGATGCGAGCGGCCCGCTTTTGATGATATTCCAAAAGCGATTCGCAATTGTGCGGACGCCGGCCATCCGGTCGCCCGTTCAATTCCATTTGCAACACGCCGAGATCGACTCGCAGTTGCAATTTTTCGCGGCCATCGAGGCCGGCGATCTTGCGCACTTTGATGCTGCCACTCTCGTGCGACCAATCTCTCAGGATGCTGTTTAAGTCCAGGCTCATGGCAGAAGAAACATCCAGCATTTAACCTTCGCTTGTCAATAACGTCGCGGTCGGGCACGGCTTCCCAACTTTTCACTAGTCACTATTTACTCCTCACTTAGCTTTGACTCGTGGAAGACTCGATCGATTCGTTTATCCGTTTCCTCGCAGTCGAGCGCGGTCTTTCTGAAAATTACCAGCTCTCCACGCAACGGTCGTTGAGCGAATTCGCGCAATGGTGCGTGGCCAATAAGAAAATCAATAATCCGCGCGCTGTGACTCTGCCGGTCATCAGCGAATATCTTGCTGGTCGCAAACGCGCGGGCCTCTCCGCCTCTTCGATCAAGCTGATCGTGGTGGCATTGAAGATTTTTTTCCGGTTCCTGGCAGGTAAAGGGATCGTTGAACGCGACCCGGCTGAGGCGTTGGCGCTCCCACGCATCGAGCGTTATCTCCCGGAGACGCTCAATGAATTGCAAGTGGAGCAATTCCTCGAAAAGATCGACACGAAAGCTGTTCACGGTTTGCGCGATCGCGCGATGATCGAGTTGCTTTACGCAAGCGGCTTGCGCATTTCCGAGCTGGCAAATGCGCGCCTGGAGAATTTCAATTTCGAAGAGCGCATTCTGCGTGTGACTGGAAAAGGAAACAAGACCCGCCTGGTGCCGGTGGGACGAAAAGCGTGCGAAGCGCTGGCAGCCTATCTCTCCGCGGAGCGGCCGAAACTTGTGAAGCCGCGTAGTGGCAGCGAAATTTTTCTCTCCGAGCGCGGCACGAAATTAACTACAGCACGCATCTGGCAAATCGTGAAAAAGCACGCGCGACGCGCGGGACTGGCGAAAAATGTTTACCCACACCTTCTTCGGCACAGTTTCGCAACGCATCTGCTCGGCAACGGCGCCGATCTGCGGATCATTCAGGAAATGCTGGGCCACGCCGATATTTCCACGACGCAAGTCTATACGCATGTCGATCAACAGCGGCTTAAAGCTGTGCATCGGCAATTTCATCCGCGGGCGTAAAGGCGAAGCGGATACTGGATTCTAGATACTCGATGAGTTTGCCATTGAACCCGTGTCCAGCATTGAGTATCCATCCACGCTTGTGACGCAGCCCTGTTTATGAAGCGAATTCCATTGCTAATCATCGCGCTAGCCGTCGCCGCGTTCGCTGGTTGGTACTACTGGAAGGTTTCCCTGCAACTTTCAGGTGCTCCGGTAAGCGCGCTTCTGCCCCGAGAAACAATTTTTCTGGCGCACCTGCCGGACTTTAATCGAACACGCGATGACTGGCGGCACTGCGATATTTATCAGCTCTACCGCGAACCGGCGGTGCAGGATTTTCTCCGTCCCGCACTTGCGGGACTGAGCAAGCTTCCAAAAACAAACGCGGCTTCCCAAACGCTGCAGGAGATCGAACAACTCGACCCGAAGCATGCCTTCTTGGCTTTGACATCAATAGAGAATAACAACCCAAGGTTCGTAGGCGGCTTCCGTTTTGGTGGCAGTCAGGAAGAAGCGGAGCGGCTCATCAACAGATGGCGCTCGACATTTCTGGAACAAACTCCGAGCGCGAAACGCGAGAAGCTGCAATATCAGCGCCATGAAATCGAGCTGGTCACGGCGGCACCGTTTACTCTCGCAACGACCTATGATCGTCCCTGGTTTTTTGCGGCGACGGACCTGACGGAGTTAAAGGCACTGCTCGATCGCGCGGATCACCGCGCTAAAAATCAAGAGGACGCACTCGACAAAGACGCAGCATATCGCGCAGCGATCGCGCACCGGCCCTCGACTTATGCGGCATTCTTTTATCTACGGCCAAAGATATTTTCTGAACGGCTTGCAGCGCTGCGCGCTGCTGTTCGATCACGGCCAGCTCCCAGCGATTACACGATGCTCGAGAAGATGCGCTGCATCGCCGGTTCGATGCGGTTTGAAAACGGGAAAATACACGACGGGCTTTTTCTCGGGATGCCGAAGCTAGAACATGGTACCACACTCACCCGATCTTCCGTCTCGCTCGGCACGAAAGAGACGTTTTTTTATCTATCGATGCTTCTCAACCTCGGGGAGAAAATCGACACCCTAAACCAGGTGGCGGCCTTGGCTGGCGCCAAAATTTTTCAGGTTCTCGCCGATAGCGGGATCGCTGCTGACGATTGGAAAGCTGCATTTGGACTCGAGCTGAGCTCGTTGGCGGACTGGCCGTCGAGCGCACATTGGCCATCTTTGCTCCTGACATTGCCCATAATCGACGCGGCCAAAGCCGGAAAAATCGTGGAGGCCCTGATACGAACTGACGAAAGTGCCACGTGGACGGATACGACGAAGGACGGCGTCCGCTATTTTTCGAAGCAGTCGGCGGCGAGTCTGATCGCAATCACGCCAACCATCGCCGTGTCCGATCGGATTCTTATTGCTGGTCTTAACCCAGTCTCAGTAGAAGAGGCAATGAAACGCAGCGGGACCAGCTCGTCTGAGCTTTCAGATTCCGAAACTTACAAAGCTGCCTCGCGCTTACTGAAACCCCTGACAACAAGGAGACCACCATTGCCAAAGTCATGTTTGATGACGGCGGCGTGGAGTTTTTCACGATCCGACCGGGCGCATCAACCGACTGAAACTCACGAACGAAATGAATCAGGAAAGCAGGAAAATTCAGAATTCTTTTTCCGGGACCACAAGGTTCCTTCCTTCCTCATTCAATTCCCTTCTCTGCGTCCTCTGCGGTAAAAATCAGAAAACCATGAAAACATGAAAACGAAGCAAGAAGAACTCTCCCCATCCGTTGGATCCGTGTCATCCGTGGTTAAAAATCCCGTATCTTGACTCTCAGACACTTTTGAAACCGTTCCGCCTTCAGCGGCGCGCAGCCGCGTAAACGCGGAACTCCGAACAGGGCTCCCGCTGTGTCATTTCGGCGCTTCTTGGCCTTTCCAGCCTAAGCGAAGAAAACTGCTGCAATCTGTGAAAAACATGCTATCCTTTCCGCCCTATGGCTATCCTAAAGAAAAATGCATTCTCCCGTCGTGTTCCTGACCTGGTAACTGAGGAGCTGGTTGCTGTCCTCTCCCGACGTTCTTCTTTTGAGTTTAAGCAGCTTTTCGACATCGTGCACGAGAACCTTCGGGCTCGGAACGCTGCGAGCGGCGGCGAAGAAATGCTGCGCCTGCGAGCTTACGAGAAATTGCAGAATCTCGTGGCACGAGGCGCGGTCAAGAAGAATGGCAAGAAGTACAAGGGCTTGCCGTCGGCTTTGGCCAACGCGATTGCCCAGCAGAATGGTCATCTCGCCGGCGTAAGGTAGGCCGACCTTTGACACGAATTGGCTTCAGGCCAGGTTCCCGGATGCTGCGCGAATATTTGCCGGTTCTCCTGCAAATCCTCGTCGCGATGCTGTTTGCGGTTTCCGCTCTGCTCGTCAGCGTATTGGTAGGCAAGAGTGGAAAGCGCACCCGAGCCAAAGATTTACCCTACGAGTGCGGAATGATTCCGCAGGGGGAACGGTTGCCGCGCTTCAGCGTGAAGTTCTATCTTGTGGCGATGCTTTTTATCCTGTTCGACATCGAGATCGTGTTCATGTATCCGTGGGCAGTTGTTTACCGCGATGCAATCAAACAGAGCAGCGTCATTTTTTGGAGCATGCTCAGTTTCATCACGATTCTGATGGTGGGCTACATTTACGCGCTCAAGAAGGGCGCCCTCGATTTCAAAAAGTAAGTTTTACCTTCTTGCTCATGCTGTGCAGGGCTCGGAACATAGACCTTGAGGTCTGTACGCCCAGCGGAGTTGCACTCCGCTGAGACCGTGCCAACGCAGAACGCTTTCGGGGCTGGGCGCACAGGCTTTAAGCCCATGTTCCGATCGCCACAGCTTTTGCCGCTTACGCTGCTGTTGAGCGGCCTTCTTTGGCTATTCACTACGACCGGCGGACGGCAGATCTTTGTTAAGGAGGTGCTCGGTAGCGCCTATGATTCGCAGGCAGAACATTTTCTGCGAGGCGATGTGGACGTCGATGTGGAGGCGATCGGGCATGAAGCAATGATCGTGAACGGTAAGGTGCGCATGTACTTTGGCCCGTTTCCGGCGCTGCTCCGTATTCCACTAAATTTCGTTTACCCAGCGGGACACGGGAAATGGTCGCGGATTTCAGGATTTTGCGCAGGCATCATCGCGCTGTTCGCTTTCGCCGGTCTGGTGCGCATGGCGTTGAAATCGTCCCCGCTTTCATCGCGTGCTCGCAATTGGCTTGGCAACGCGTGCGTGATCGGGTTCGCATTCGGCTCACCGTTGCTTTTGCTGCTTGGGAATCTTTCCATCTATGATGAAGCGATTATCTGGGGACTGGCCCTGTCGTTGGGCGCGATCTTTTTCGTTTTCCGCTCGCGAAAGGCCGAGGGTGGGTTCCTGACGCGCGCACTGCTGGGATTCTCGCTCTGTGCCGGCGGCGCTCTGCTCTCCCGAGTGACGTTTGGTGCGCCGTTTATCCTGATCGCGCCGTTACTTGTTCTTGGGCTGCCGCGCGATAATCGAGTAACTAATCTCACGGCGCTGGTTCTCCCGTTTGGGGCGGCACTCATCTTTTACATTTGGCTAAACTACGCAAGATTCGGCAGCCTCACCGGAGTGAACTACTACGACTACTACATCAACACGGTTCATAGCAAGTTTGCCCATAAATTTGGAGTGTTCAGCCCGCGCCGGATACTCCACAGTTTTGCTGACTATTTCGGTGTGCGCTTCCCAAGCCTCGAACGTGAACCGCCTTTCCTAGCGGCAGACCGCCATTTCTATGATTATCCCTCGCTATATTCCAACGACTTCAGCGAGGTATATATCCCTCTTCTGTGGTGTTCTGGTTGGCTTGTCTTCGGCGCCATCATGGGAATTACATGTCTGGTTCGACGCGAAGGCGCAGACGCATTCGAGCGCAGCGCGGCTACGGCTCTCTTTGCCCAATTTCTTTGTATCTTATCGTTTTTTGCGCTCGCCCAGCGTTACGCTGCTGATCTCTATCCTTTCCTAATCGTCTGCCTCATTATCTTCCTCCGCTCGGGCAGCATGGCCTTAGTCCGGTCACGCCATGTAATTATCGGACTCGTCTGTCTCTCGATCACCGTGAACTCACTTGCGACGGTTTCCTGGTTGATCGGTCCTGACCAAAACGTCCCGTCCGAGACTAGAGCTGCTTGGGAAAAACTCCTGGGACGGCATTCGTTTGAAAAGTGAAAGTGAGGATCATGATGACTCCCGAGAGGCGTGACACTGTCCGACAATTTTGGATCGCAGCCGGCCTTTCACTGTTCGCCGCGCTTGCCTTCTATTTTTCGACGAATGCCACGCTGCGCGATCTGGATTACACCAGCGAGATCGCTTCGGCTTTGCTACGTGGCGACCTGGGGCTTCGCGAAAAGCCGCCCGAGTGGCTCAACGAAATGATCCCGCACGGAGACAGATATTATTCAGCCTTTCCGCTGGGAGCAGTGCTTAGCATGGTTCCGATTGCCGTCCTGCAGAAAGCAGGTTTGATCCATAACTTTCCGGGACATGTCCTGGCAGCGCTCATTGCTGGTTTGTGCGTTTATTTCTTTTTTCAACTCGCGAAGGCATTCGGAGCCGATTACGCCAGCCACAAGAGCACGTCGTTAGCCCGTCGCATTTTGATGGCGCTGTTTCCAATTTTTGGAACCTGGACATGGTGTAATCTCGGATTCGGCGGCGCATGGCAAATCGCTCTCGGTCTGGCTCTCATGGGCCAAACCGCAGCGCTTTATTTTTCCCTGGTGCGGCCGTCTCCTTTCGTAGCTGGAGCGTTTTTCACTCTGGCTTTTGGCAATCGAACCGAGCTGCTGATCAGTCTGCCACTTTATCTTTATTTTCTTTGGCGTCAGCCAAATGGAAACGGATTCAGTTGGTTTCGCATTCGCGGGATCAAACGGGCGTTTCGGGAAAACAGACCAATGCTCATCCGCTTTCTCAGTGTGCCGGTAACGCTGGCGCTTCTGACCGCTGCTTATAACTTCGCGCGGTTCCATTCCATTTTCGATTTTGGCTATATTCACATCCCGGAAGTGCGCGACGAACCTTGGTACGAGCACGGACTGTTCTCGATCTACGCAATTCCGTGGAACATCTACACGATGGTGTTTCAAGGGTTCGAGAGCATTCAATACTTTCCGTACATCCAACCAAACGGGTTCGGCTGCTCAATCTTTCTTGCCAGCCCTTTTCTTTGCCTCCTTTTTCGCCAAGGCGGCAGATACAAGGTGACCGCATGGGCGGCGATCGCCATCTTGACGCTCGTCCTCTGGTGTCATGGCAACCCCGGAAGCTGGCAGTTTTCGTACCGCTACGCGATGATTCTCCTTCCCTGGATGTTTCTTCTGCTGGCAGGCAATGGCCCGGCAAAAATAACGGTCAGCGAGATTTTCCTTTTCGCCGTCTCAGTTGCGATCAATGCAACGGCCATGTGGCAATTCCTTTGGACTGACCAAATCCAGCCCTAGCGGCGTTCGCTGTTTGCAAGGAATTCATGAGCGGAGTCAAATGGCGGCGCGACCGGAGAATTGCAAAACGCAAAATTTTGCGTCGCGAGTATTTTTGGGGCAACCGGTCCTTCTACCTGCAGTCGAAAAAAGCTTTGGGGCACGTTTGACGGAAGAAATCGCCCGTTTAGGGTTTGCGCCTGTGTTGTCCGCTAAATTACAGAGAATTTGGGTATGCTTGCGCTGATTTATTTCGGATTGGCTATTTGTGTGGGCGATTTTTTTTGCCGGCGCTTTTACCGGTTCGAATCCGTCGCACACCGGTGTGCAGCAGCCATACTCTCAGGGCTGCTAATCAGCACGTGGTTTACATATCTGGCGGGACTGCTCTTCACTCGCGCCCGGCAGCCGCTCCTCTGGGGTAATCTCTTGTTCGCCATCGCATCGATCGCCGTCCTGTCGTGGAGCAAGTGGAAACACAAAGTCATAAAGCGCGCTCACGGCGAGAGTCGCAACACTTTTGCCGCCAGCACATACCTGCCACGGCCTAAGGGTTCAGGCATAGCTGACTGGCTACTTATAGCCGGATACGTGGTCCTCGTATCCTGGATGATGTTTGCCTCCTTCAATTCCAGCGGCAGCAAGCTGCAGATTTCCAACCCCGAGTACAGCGATTTCGGGCCAAACACTGCGATCATGCAGAGCTTCGCCGTGGGGCATAACTTTCCCACAGAATATCCGCATTTCTCAGGGGACCGCATCCGTTACCACTTCCTCTTCTACTTTCAGGCGGGAAATCTTGAATTTCTCGGGCTCAATCCGGTGTGGAGTCTTAACCTGCTAAGCATCGTCACGTTGGTGGCAATGCTCATATTGGCGATGACGCTCGGGGAGGTCGTTTTCAATTCCCGCGCGGTGGGGCGCCTGGGCTCTTTGCTGTTTTTCTTCTTCGGCTCGCTCTCCTACGTGTCCTTCCTTCAGAAACAAGGTTCAGTCCGAGCAGCGATTCAAGCCATCAGACAACGCGGCGATTTTCTTCCGAGCATCTTCCCGTATCGTGGAGACCAGTGGGGCACCTGGTCGCAGGTGACTTATCTCAACCAGCGCCATTTCGCCAGCGCGATAGGAATCCTGCTGCTCGTTCTGATTTTTCTGGTCATCCGCTACCGCATGCGACCACCGAAGCGGCCTAAAACCCCGCCTTCTCCTGAGCCGGTTGCGGCGCAGCCAAATCCGCCTCCTGAAATCGCAGCAGATTTCGGTTCCGAGCCCGCCACTCGGTCCGAAAACGTTTTAGAACCAAGAGGTGAGTTCGCCTCGGCTTCGGTCGCAACACAACCAAAAGAAGAAGTAGTCGTTCCTGCGGTTTCCGCAGATCAAACAACTTCCGCCTCCACCATCGCGACAGAACCAAAAGAAGAACTAGTCGTTCCGGCCGCGCGCTTTCGCGATACGTTGCCTGGTTTCATCTTTTCCGGCGTGCTGCTTGGTCTCCTGCCGATGTGGAACAGCGCAGTCTATATCGGCGCAGCCGCTGTTTTGGGACTGTTATTCATCCTGTTCCCACTGCGGCTGCAGATGCTGACGCTCGCGATCCCAGCAGGCCTAATCGCGCTGCCGCAGATGCTGTATCTCACTGGTGGAAGCGGAAGGACACCCATGCCGCGTCTTCTTCATTGGGGCTATACCATTGACCACCCCACGGCAGTGAACGTAGCGAAGTATCTTGGGTTCACCTTTGGCTTTAAGTGGCTGTTAATCGCCCTGGCGCTGGTTTTCGCGAATAGCCTGCAAAGGCGCCTGTTCCTGGCAGTTTCAAGTCTCCTGGCGGTTGCCTTTTGTTTCCAGTTCACGATTGAGGCACTCGCCAACCAAAAGTTTATACACACTTGGACAATCGTCGCGAACCTGTTCGTCGCCTTCGGTCTCTGGCGTCTATGGCGTCTCTCATTGGCCGGGACTACGGTGCCTGGGAAATTCGTTGCGACTATTCTGTTCCTGCTAGTCATTCCGGGCGGCGTCATCGATTTCTTTCCGATTCACAATACCGGCTGGAGCGAAGTAACGTATCGGAATGACCCATTGATCGACTGGCTGAAAAAAAATACAACGCCGCGGGATATCTTTCTAACGGATCGATTTGTTAATCATCCTATCCTGATGGCTGGGCGGCGGGTCTTCTATGGCTGGCCGTACTATTCGTGGGGAGCCGGTTACGACGCTGCTAAGCGCGACAGGGTCTATACTGAACTCTTCGAGAGCAAGGACCCTTGGAAAGTGTACCATCTCTTGAAAGCGAACGGCATTAGCTACGTAGCATACGATAACGCTGTTCGCCAGGCTCAGTTTATCAGGCGACCGAATCAAGAGATATATGCCACTTATTTTCCGAAGGTATACGACGCCACTCAGTACAACGGGATGATTATTTACAAGGTGCCTGACACACCGCCGCCCCAGCTCAGTTCCCTGCCTGAGAGTGTCAGCAACATGCTTGAAGGCGGCAAGGGGATGGGGAAGGGAGAATTTGATTTGCCGGCTGGAATTGCCATTGATGGCAACGGGAACGTTCTGGTCGCCGACACAAACAACGGGCGAATCGAAAAGTTCTCGCCTACGGGTTCGTTTCTCAGCATCATGGGAACTAAGGGCACCGCGCAGGGACTATTAGGAGCACCTAACGGCATCGCTGTTGACCGCAACGGCAATCTGTACGTAGCGGACGCTGGAAACCACCATGTGCAAAAGTTGGCCCCTAACGGCACACTCATCGCCGAGTGGAGAGGTCCCGACGCCGGATTCTATGGACCGCGCCGCATCGCGATTGGACCGGATGACTCCATCTACGTCGTCGATCAAGGCCGTACGCGAATTGTTAAGTTCAACCCCGATGGACAGGTGCTGACGATGTGGGGCAGTAAAGGGAGTGGTGAGGGGCAGTTCGACGATCCTGCCTCGGTCGCGGTTGATCCCGCTACTAGTAAAGTTTACGTGGCCGATCCACGTAACGGTCGGATACAGGTCTTTGACTCGGATGGGAAGTTTTTAACCAAATGGCTAATTGCTGAGTGGAGAGGAAAGCCATATGGCTTTGAAGACTTGGCTATAGATTCGAAGGCGGGCCGATTATACGCATCAAGCACCAATATAAATGCAGTGTTCATTTTTGACTTGAATGGCAATAGGATTGGCAGTTTGACGCCAAAGCCACCGGATCAACTCGAAGGCCCATCAGCGCTCGCTTTGACAGATAGGAAGCTCTATGTCGTGAACATGTTCGGCGACCACGTGAGCGTCATCGATCTGTAAACGGCCAGAATTCATCTCACAAATGGCGCTTGTCATGTTGAGCCCTGTGATTTCACTCTGATCTGGTTACGGTGTGCGACCGTTCCAAAATTGAGCTGAGATCCTTCGCTTCGCTCAGAATGACATTAAGGCTATGAAGTTAGCTCTGAGGAAATCGCAGCTTTCTACACCGAGGATCATTCTCCTCGGACTGTCAGTCATTAGTCTGGCGATTTGCGCTTCATCTGGGGCGGCGCACTACCGGAAGGCCACTTGGGGAGACCCATGGCAACCGATCGGCTGGCTGCTTAGCATGCTCTTTTTGCTGGCGGCCTTTTTCCCCGGCCGCGAACGGCCCGCAACCGGGTTCAAATCTCTAATAAAATTAAAAACAGCGTTCTTTCTGTTCTGGATTCTCTTCTTCGTAGTGTCGCACCTTTGGAACTTTCGCACCGCGCCTTGGAACGGAGATGCGCTTTTTGACGAGTCCGGTTGGGATCTCTGGTACTTGAAAACATATGTCATTGGGCACCCATACCAGGCAGCATGGTTTCATTTCCCTATCTCGCGAGAAACCCTGTTTCATTACTATGTGTGGGGCTTTCTCAAGTTATTCGGCTTTAACATCCTGGCGTACCAGGCAGCGCTATTTTGCATCTGGCTAACTACATTTGTATTCACAATTCTATTAGTTGACCTGCTCTTTGAGTCTTACGTCGTCACCTCTGTCGCAGCGCTGATTCTCAATTTCCTCCCGTTCGCGTTCATTTACACGTTTGCCGGCTACCGCTACCCGATGGCCACGGCCCTGTCGATAACGTCGCTCTACTTTCTTTATGCAGGATTCAAAAACGAGTCGGCTTGTTGCGTTTCTCTAGGCGGCGTCACCGCAGGGCTTTGTCTGGCCAGCTCGATATCCGGGAAGCAATATCTCCTGGCGCTTGCGATTGCTGCGCCGTTTTACGCTCTGTTTTATTGGCGGAGCCTGAAACAAACCGCCACTTGGAGCTCGCTGGCGTTGGTAGTGTATGGCTTTCTCGCGAGCGCCGCCACAATCCTCCTTTATGTCGTCTTTAACCGCGAAAATTACACTTACTACGAATCCAGCTTTCTTCGCGATTTCTGGCATGCGATGCAGTCAGCTCCATTTCCGCATGGCATAACGCCGTTTACCAAGCAGCTTTACGACTGCTTCTTCACTTTACCTGGTCCTCGCTTCTTTATTCCCGATGTATTGCCTATTCCGCTGCCATATTACTGGCTCTTAGTGCCCGGCTTTGTGCTGGCGCTTTGGCAGAAGCGGTTTGAAATCGTGCTGCTGGCCATAATTCCAGTTGCGGGCGCATTTATCGCCAGATCCATAGAGAACCGCCTGCTTCTGCCAATTCCATTCTGGATAATCCTGATGAGCTTCACGTTTGCCGGGCTATTGAAGCTGCGGCCATGGCCAAGCGTTCAAATTGTTCTTGGTGCTGTGGCAATGTTGATACTGCTAGACGGCCTGGTACCATCCGTTCGCTACATTTACAGCAAAACCAAAAATCCATTCGGGATCCGCTACTACGCACAAGGGGAGGTGGCTGTCTCGCGTTTCTTAAAACATGTTGTTGCTGGTCAAGAACATCCCGCTTCTCCCCACTTGGAGCGCGACGAGTTCAATCGGATTAAAGGAATGCCCGATCCTCCCTATGAAACGTTGATCTGCGAGAGGGATGCTTATTCCATCATCCATCTGTTTTTGCATGATTACGATGACGGCAAAATCCTGTCTTTTTGTGCCGAGTATCCCTTCGAGATTGTCCAGACCGAGCAAGATGTATGGAACTCGAATAAACGAACCATTGCGAGTTATGGTCGCAGTAACAAAGATTTGAAGCTGATCTGGGAACGCCACCCGAAGACGGAGAGAATAATCAATATATTCCAGTCACTCCGCGACCTTGGAACAGAGGATTCGCTTTCATATTCCTTTGAGGGAAGAGTAAGGATATTTTACGTGTTGAACATCCCTAACAAGAACATTCAACAGTTTCAGCGACGTGTGAGCGCGTTACCCGCCACTCCTCAGCCCGGTTCCCCGCCTGTAGATGTGACTAACAGGTTTGAAGGCGGCAGGGGAACCGGGGAAGGAGAATTTGATTCCCCGACTGGGATTGCGGTTGATCCTGACGGAAACGTTCTGGTGGCCGATACCGGTAATGGGCGCATCGAGAAATTTTCGCCCAACGGCACTTTCGTTACGAGCATAGGAAAACTTGAAGCGCCGAATGGCATCGCAATCGATCGGGCGGGCAACATTTACGTCGCGGAGGTAGGCTCCAAGCATCGCATCCAGAAACTTGGACCTGACGGGACGTTCATCGCTCAGTGGGCGCCTGGATTATACGGGCCGCGAAGGATTGCCATTGGCCCTGATGATTCGATCTATGTTGTCGATTC
>QHPG01000250.1 GCA_003219005.1 Verrucomicrobiota bacterium | reverse complement strand
CGGCCGCCTGGCGCGGGCGCGACGACTCTGGCATGCCGCAAGAAAAACGGACTAACGACTCTGGCTGGGTCGATCTCTGGGCGCCGCCCCGAGGCTATGCGGTTTATCTGCCGGAGTGAGTCCCCGCCCGTTAAATATCAACTTCCCAAGCCCCGCGATTGTGCGTGCCGATGCGCAGCACTCTTCGGCGTTCGTGCAAGATCATGTCACCAACCACGGCGTTGGGAAGTCCGTTGCTGAAGTCAGTCCATTTGCTCCCAGAATTCTTGCTCTGATACACGCCGTGGTCGGTTGCGGCAAAAATTCGCCGGTGGTTCTTCGGGTCGATGACGATGGCGTTAACCGGAATGTCGGGGATGTTGCCGGTGCGATCGCTCCAACTCTTGCCGCTGTTTGTCGATCGAAAGACGTGACCTCCTCCAAAGGCTGAGCAACTTGTCCATACAACCCGTTTCGAAGCCCCAAGGACAACAATATCGCTAACGAATTCGTTACGTGGACTCGTTAGCTGAGTGACGTTACCCTTAGCCCATCCCGAGCTAGCGCGATCAATCCGAACCAGCCGGCCTTTTTCCGTTCCTAGAAATATCGTTTTACGGTCCACAATGCTTACGGCCGAAGCTTTCTCATCGGACTCACCACCGAAATCAACTTCCTCCCAATTATCTCCGCTATCGTTCGACACCCAAAGCGTAACACCTGCCTTCGCAACAATCTTTTCAAGCACGTCCATTGGAGGATAGAAGAGCGCGTCGTACTCTTCAGGCGCGGGCGGCGAAACATCGACCCACTTGAATGCCTTCTCGCCAGTTGCCGGAGCACGCTCGATCTCGATGCCGTAGTAAGAGTGGTAACACAGTTTGTTGGTGTCGTCGGCTCCGCAATCGCCACCATCACCTGGCGCGACTTGGTCCCATGTTCTTTCGCGAGGAGTATTGTGGGGATTGCCAAGCGTACCGTTGTCCTGGGTGCCACCAATGAGCCAGGTGTCCTCGCTCTCCAGGTGAATGATGAATTCGAACTCGGTAATCCCGAGCCCGGGATTTAGCGAAGTCCAGCTCGTGCCCCCGTCAGGCGAACGAAAGATGCCGCCATCGTTACAAGCATAAAGCACGTTGGGATTGGAGGGATCAAACGCCAGATGGTGTTGATCAGGATGAATAGAATCGCCGCTGGATCGAGACGAGATGTTGCGCCAGGTCCAACCTGCCACTCCACGTGTGCCTTTGTACAGTTGAACCGCTCCCCAATAAAGGACATCAGGATCTGTTGGAGACACGGCGAGGCACCAGTCATACCACGCTTGATCGACGTCGGACTTCGGATCAAGCGACGGCGTCCTTTCAGAGGAGAACGCCCCGCCGCTGGAGGCACGTCGCCAGAGCATTCCACTGTCGCCCTGAACCGCACCAACGTACACGACTGCTGGCCTCGAAGGCGCATGGCAAACTTCCATGCGGGTAAAATGCGAACCCGGCGTCGCTCCGGGAAGTCCCACTTGCGTCCAGTTGGCGCCGCCGTTGGTTGAGCGAATCAAGCCCAGGACAGTAGCAACAAAGATCTCCTGGGGATCATTAGGGTTAATGGAAATATCCCAGGTGGTAACGTTTTGAACCGTGCGCCAAGTCGCACCGCCATTATTGCTTTCAAGTAGCTTCTTAGTTGTGCCCACCCAGACATGGAGCGGGTTAGCCGGGTCAACGGCGATGTCGAAAACTCCGATGCCTGAAAGATCATTCGAAGGAGCATGTTCCCAAGTCTGACCGCCATCCGACGATCGAAGCAGCCCCACGCCGAGCTGGCTGTAGGTGTCCCCTTCTCCAGTTCCCGCGTAAACTATATTCGGTGAGCTGGGCGCGCCACAAATTGCTCCCATCGACAGCGTCGGCTGTTGGTCCGTCAGTGGTCGCCATGTTTTTCCCTGATCCAGAGTTTCCCAAAGTCCGCCGCCGGCAGAGCAAAGAACCAGGTGGTTTGGATTCGTGGGTGAAACAAGAATGCCTGAGCACCGGCCTGAGACAGGCGGCTTGTTGTTACCACCCGTCCCGTACGTTTGCCCTTTGGGAATAAGGTGTGGCCCCAACGATCGCCAAACCGGAAGCTGCACGTTAGCGGCAAACTTTGTCGGAATCAGACGCGCTTTCGCTTTATCCGCCTTCGAATATTCAGCAATCGGCCTCGGACCTCGGCTCGTCGGAGGCCTCTTTGAAATCCGGAGGCTCTGGACTGATTCTGAGGTAACAAAGCCGCGAACCAAAGTTGTTTTTGATAGCGCGCGCTGGGTTTCAAAATATTCGATCCTCTTCAACGCTTTTCCGCCGAGGAAACGTTGTTTTGCCACTAAGAGCTTTCGACGGATGCTCGCGCTCTTTTTGCCTTTGGGAATATTCATGGGGTTGTGTT
>QHPG01000249.1 GCA_003219005.1 Verrucomicrobiota bacterium | reverse complement strand
TGAAACTGCGCATGACCGCGCAGTGCTCTGCTAATTTCCAAGGCGCATCGCACCGGCTCTTCCGGGCTGCGAAAAAAAAGGAGCGCCATCCCATCGCCGGTTGGCACGCGAATAAGTTTGTCGCCTGCTTCCGCAGCGCGAAAACATTCCGTTGCGCGGACGATTTGATTTAACGTTTGCAGGACTTCAATCTGCTCGTTCACGAGCAATTTCGAGTAACCGACAACGTCGATTAACAGGAGATGCGCAATCTCGAGCTGGAGATCAGGCATCGGCTCAGCAGACGTATCTTGCGCGTTCACCCTTCTTGAAAGGCTGAACAATATCTTTATCCACCGTTGAGGCAAACCACTAGGTCAAGGCTATCGTGGCCTTGCCCGTGCTTAAGGTTTTTCTAAAATTGTTCCGGTGCAAGTAAGTCGTAGCCCTGGGAAAAATTGCCGCTGCACAGCTCAAAGACCTCGGTGTCGATGCGCATTACGTTCGCCATCCAGCTTCTGGCGGGGCGAAACTTTTCGCCAGCAAATCGCTAGGATCGTGGCTCGGTTTGATTAGCGAACCTGGTGCGCCCCATTGTTCGATTTCTGGGGTCGGAGTTTCGGATTCGTAAAAGCGATGCAGACATGCGATCACGCGGCAGATCTCATTTTCGCCGGCCAAATTTTTCTCCAGCAATTCGTTCAGAAAGCAACCGCACGGCAACTCGCGCATTTTGACTGTGTATTCTACAATTTCGCCGTCCGCTTCAAACGAGAAGCCTGACGCGGTTTTGTAGATTGGACGATGCCGAGATAAACTTCTGGAGCGAGCCGGCGATTGAGATCAACCTCGCGCTGGCAGAAGTATCGGCGTTTTTCCAGCGTGCTGAAATCAAGAAAGCCAAGGTTCACAGGCTTCTTCACTTTGAAAACGAACGGCGAAGCGATGAACACCCGCGAAATGTGGATTTGAATCACGCGCACTTCAGTTGGGCCGTGCGGATATGACGCGGGCGATTCTAGAAAAGCAATCAGGTCGTGAGCTTGTCGATCTTGCGTAGCTGTCATTCCGAGCGGAGTCGAGGAATCCCGTTGCAAAACTCTTAGCTCAATCGACGGGATGTCTCGACTCCGCTCGACATGACAAGTGTGTTACGACTTCGGCGGCTCGCCTTTTTTATATGACCCAAACAGATCGATGGGAACCGGTAAGAATGTCGTCGTGTTATGCTCGCTGGCAATTTCGCGCATGGTTTGCAGAAAACGCAGTTGAAGCGCAATGGGTTCCTTGCTCATCATCGCGGCTGCCTGCACCATTTTTTCCGCAGCTTGAAATTCGCCCTCGGCGTTGACTATCTTGGCGCGGCGCTCGCGCTCGGCTTCCGCCTGCTTGGCCATCGCGCGCTTCATCGTGTCGGGCAGCGCAACATCTTTGACTTCGACCGCCGTGACCTTGACGCCCCACGGTTCGGTTTGCCGGTCGATGATCTCCTGCAACTTCTGGTTGATCGACTCGCGCTGCGAAAGCAGGTCGTCCAAGGGAGCTTGGCCGAGCACGCTGCGCAACGTGGTCTGGGCGATCAACGAGGTTGCTTTGAGAAAGTTCTCCACTTTTACGACCGCAGCTTGCGGATCGACCACGCGAAAATAAACAACCGCGTCGACCGTTACCGGCACGTTGTCGCGCGTCATCACCTCCTGCCGTTCAACGTTGATGGTCACGACGCGCAAATCCATTCGCACCATGCGATCGACAATCGGGATGAGGAAAATCAGTCCCGGCCCTTTGGCGCCGAGTAATTTTCCAAGACGAAAAATCACGCCGCGCTCGTATTCGCGAAGGATCCGGATCGCCTGCGGCAGAATGATTACGGCAAGAATGATGAGGGGTATGGCCCAACTGATTAATTTCGGAAGTGCTTCAAGTAATGGCATGGCTATGTTTTCCTTTTGGTTGCAGTTTTACAGTTAATCCTTGCACGGCTGCAATCTCAGCCTGTTCGTCCTTTTCAATAGGCGTTTCGCTGACCGCGTTCCAGTATTCGCCCTCCACAAAGATCCGCCCACTGCGTGAATCGATTGTAGTCAGCGCGGTCACTGTTTTTCCAATGAGCGTTTCCTTTCCGACTTTCACCGACAAAAATTGCGCGCGAATTCCTTTGCCGATCACAAAAATGAAAAACGCCGGCGTAAATGTCGAAAATGAACAGGGCCAACGCGAGTGCGATGAGGACAAGCCCCGTCACATTCACAGGAAGGATTGACATCATATAAAGCGCGAGCACCAGCGCGATCGCACCGGCGACGCCCGGCAGGATCGCGCCAGGCGTAGTGACTTCAGCAATGATTCCGTAGAACGCGATCAGCATCAGGATCAGCATCACCTCTGGATGCGAAAACGTTTGCAGCACGTGCTCGGATGGCGACATCGCGATTTCTGACACTTCCGCCCCAGCCGTCTTGAGCGGCTTGCCGTCGACGACGCGCCCGTTCAGTTGCCTTAACAAGTCAGGCATGTCGTTTGCGATAAGATCGACAACCTTCAACTGCAACGCCTTGTCCGCGGTGATCGATGCGCTCTCTTTCACGGCCGATTTGGCCCATTCAATATTGCGTTGGCGCTTGCCGGCAATGGTCTCGATGTAGCTCACAGAAAAATTCTCCAGCTTCTGCTTCATCGTTTCGTCGGGCTTTTCTTGGCCCCCGCTGGGAAAACCACCGATTGAGACCGGATGCGCCGCACCGATGGTAGTGGCAGGCGCCATTGCCGCCACGCTGGCGGCAATCGTGATGAAACAGCCCGCGCTGGTCGCAGTCGCACCCGTCGGAGCGACATAAACGACGACAGGGACCGACGACCCCAGGAAACTTTGCACAATCTTTTGCGTCGAATCGAGCAGACCGCCCGGCGTGTTGAGTTGAATGATCAGGCACTGCGCATTCTGTGTCCGGGCCTCTTCAATGCTGCGTGCAATATAAGTAGCTGTCGCAGGCCCGATGGTGCCATCGATCTTGATGCGCGAAACTTTCTCCGCCGGGAAAGTTGCCGGCGCGGTTGCGCAAGCCAGCCAGAGAACCAGGCTTGTCAACACAGTCTTCATTCGATCGATCCGAATCGGTGCCCGGCCCTTCGTATGCTCAAGCTCCTTTCATCGCCTGAAGCTTAACGCCCAGGTCTTCCACTTTCGGTTTCACGATTTTCTCGTAGTCGCGGTAGCTCATTTTAATCGCGTCGGTGTGCGTGCCGGCTTCAAACACAATGTAGTCCTGCTCCGCCAGGCTCTTGTCCACGTATGTGGGAAGACCGTAGAGATTCCCAAACGGCGGCATCGCGCCGATCGCGCAGTCGGCGAAGAGCGACTTGAATTCCTGTTCCTTGTCGAGTGAACAGGATTTACCGATTGCCTTCTCGACTTTTTCCAAATCGATTTGGTGATCTGCCGGCAGCACCATCATTAAATGCTGCTCTCCCGAATTGATCATGACCACTTTGGCGTGATGCCGGCCTTTAACGTGCTCCACCTGGGCGATGCGCTGCGCCGTGACTGCCTCGGGATGGCGCAGAATCTCATAGGTCGCTTTGTTTTCATTTAGGCAATCGATAAGTCGTCTTGGTATTTCCATACGCGCCCTCTGAGGGAAAGTATCTCATGAATAAGCGTGCCGTGTCGAGCGAAGTCGAGACGTACCGCGAAGTTACCGTCGATTAGTTGGCCAAGAGCCAATGCGCTGAGGACGGCGCACACTGCAGCAGCAGGCATTGTAGCCCGTAACCCGACCGAACGTTGACTTGATGCGGCTGGACTTATGGCGTGTTACGAAATAGAAATGCGAATATGAATACGTTTCGAGCTTCGTTAATTGCACTGACATTCTTATCGTTGCTGAGTTTCACCGCGCAGGCGCAGCCTGAGGAAAAATCGTCGGCTCCGTTAAAGGCAGTTGCGGTGCTTCATCCCACCGGGAGCAACAAAGTGGCCGGCACTGTCACGTTTACTGAGGTCGCCGATGGCGTGCAGGTGCTTGCGGAGATCACGGGTCTAACCCCCGGGAACCATGGCTTTCACGTCCATGAATTCGGCGATTGCAGCGCGGCCGATCTCAGTTCCGCTGGCGCTCATTTTAATCCAACCAACAAACCGCATGCTGGCCCAGACGCCACCGAGCGCCACGTGGGCGACATGGGAAATGTGGAAGCAGACGCTTCAGGCAAAGTAAAGTTGGAGTATCTGGACCATCACATCTCGCTCACGAACGACCAAAGCTCGGTGATCGGGCGATCCGTGGTGGTGCATGCAAAAGCAGACGATCTGAAGTCTCAGCCCGCGGGCGACTCAGGCGCACGCATTGCGTGCGGCGTCATCGGGCGAGCCAAGAATCAGTAAACTGCAACGCGTCCGCGGAGCGTGATCGCAGAAGCGGTGCAAACGCGGGTTGCGCTTCTGTCGCCTCTCTCCTTACATAAGGGGAGAGGATGAAGGTGAGGGGTCGGGACGTTGAGTAGCGCCTTGAGTCGACCCTCACTCTCCCTCTCTCCCTTCGCCAAGGGAGAGACGACCCTCAGCGCCACCGCATTTCTATTTGGCTCATCCGAAACTGATAATTGGCAAACACTAGTGAAAACCGCATACCAAAATCTCTTTGCTCGACAGAGCGGATTTAATCTGGTCAAATTAGCGAAAACCATCGTCCTACACGCTTATGCCACGAATATCTAAAATTGAATTGTCGCCCGATAACGGGTGCGTCATCGACATGAAATGGACACTGGGGCCATTGAGCTATCACTCTTCTGCTGCCGGCAAGGTTACAGTTGAGCCGAACAAGGAAATTGTTCGGCTGCCTGAAATAGTACTTTACGACCACATCGGTTTTAAAGGTTCCTACGCCCGCACCAATTTGAGTTTCCACTTCGTCGGTGATTACTGGAACGACCGGATGAGCTGCGTGATCGTGGAGAGCGGCGTGTGGCGATTTTATCGCGACGAATATTACAAGGGCCCGTACTGGGACCTCGGCCCAGGCTATTACGAAAGCTTCTTTGCCGAAAAAGGC
>QHPG01000007.1 GCA_003219005.1 Verrucomicrobiota bacterium | reverse complement strand
AAGGGTTCTTTAACTACATGAAACAACTCGCACAAGACGCAGATGCGGCGAGGCGCGGGTGATACACGACAGATTGTAGAGATAAAGAGACCACGCTGCCTTAATCGGCCAGCGTGGTCTTCCTCCGCGAGTAATTGCTGTCGCGGACAGCCATCGCTGTCGTATTGGCTTCATTAATTAACCACTCCGAACGCGCGTAGCTCATACTCGGAGATCCCGCCGGTTCCACGACGCACACGCTGACTCCCAGAAAGTAACAACGCCGTTACTTTTCCGATGCGCTACCCGACACTGATCGCCGCGAATCCCACATCAGAGAAAACAATCATCAAACCTATGAAAACATCTAATGCTTACATAAAAATTGCTTTGCCACTGTTGGCAGCAGCAATTCTGACGGCCACGTCTGGGCGCGCGGACACCTATTCGTGGACAAATTTCCAATCAGATATTCCCGGTGTGGCGCAACACACCGATCCAAACCTTGTCAATCCGTGGGGCATGGCAGTTTCGACTTCGGGCACGATTTGGGTCAGTGACAATGGCACTGGTGTGTCCACTCTCTACCATCAGGATGGCACAGCCAGCTCCCTGGTAGTCGAGATTCCAAGGGCCAGGCGGAACAGAGGAACAGCGAATCCCACTGGGATCGTCTTTAACAGCACGTCGTCCTTCCAAGTGACAAAAAATGGAACCTCGGCGCCCGCTCTCTTCATCTTCGTCAGTGAAGATGGCTCCATCTCGGGGTGGAACTCGACGCTGGACCTGACGCACGCCATCATCGCAGTCGATAACGGCACGAACCGTGGCGTCAACCAGGCCATTTACAAAGGCGCAACGCTCGGCGTCGCCAATGGTCACAATTTTCTCTACGTTACAGACTTTCATACCAGCAAAGTCGAGACTTATGATGAGAATTTTCATCGCGTGACTCCCAATGGGTTCGTCGATCCGAACCTTCCCTCTGGGTACGGCCCGTTCGGCATCCGGAATTTCAACGATGAAATTTTTGTGACCTACGCGAAGCAAGATGCCGCCAAGGAAGATGACGTTGCCTGCGCCGGCTGTGGCTTCGTCAATGTGTTCGATACCAGTGGGAACTTCCTCAGACGCCTGGTCTCAAACGGGAATCTCAATGCCCCATGGGGACTTACTCTGACGGAAGACGGACTCTGGGTCGGTAATTTTGGAGACGGACTCATTAACGTCTACGATCCGGTCACGGGCACCTTTATCGAGACACTGATGCGCGCCGACGGAACGCCGCTCCAATTTGACGGCTTGTGGGATATGCTCCCCGCGCAGGCTGGAGGAGTTTTCTTCACCGCTGGAATCGCGGACGAAGAGCACGGCCTGTTCGGCATCATCACTGAGGACTAAAATTAGCGAACGCGGGTATTGGGAGCGCACGCATCCTTGTCTGCCGCTTACGCGGAGTTGTCCCGGCAAGGGCGTGCGCTCGCCATTTCTGCAAACGTGGCGAGTCGCTGTGACCGATTACCAATGTTTTGAGAATTAGACTTGGCCGCATAGAATCGTGGGATGCGCGTATTCGTATTTGTGGCGCTTGCCTTTGTAACGCTGACATCTCTTGGGAAAACGGCGCCGCTTTCCGAGGCTGATCTCAAGAATCTTCTTGGCGGAATTCGCCAGAACCGCAGCACGCAGGCCGACTTTCAGGAAGAAAGGATGATCCGGCTGATGATGAAACCGATTCGGAGCTCGGGGAGAATTTGGTTCCAGCCACCGAACAAATTCCGTCGCGAAGTGAAAGGCAATTCGCCCAGCGTAACTGTGAGCGACGGCCGTCAGCTCTGGATTTATTATCCAAATTTCAAATCGGCCGAGCGTTATCCATTAGGAAAAGGATCGCCGCTCGATTCGACGGTAGCGGCAATCAATTCCGCGTTAAACCTGGAGAACATCGAAAACATGTTCCAAATCAATGGGGCCAAGACGGAAAAAGGATATGAGCTGGCGTTGACACCGCGCACGCCTTCGATGAAACGAGCATTTCAAAAGCTTGATCTGAAAATCAACGACAACCTGCGCGTCGAACGCACCGATATGTTGCTGCCGAACGGCGATCGAATCGTGACGACGTATTCAAACCAGACGCGCGCGCCGGTCCCTGCTTCCATTTTCGAGTTCAAGCCGCCGCCGGGAACCGAAATAACCACGCCGCTGGGCCAGTAATTAAACACGAATGAACACTAATAGACACTAATGGGAATGAGATATGCCGCCAATCCCGCGTGCATTCGTGATTCGTTGCGGCGTTAAGAAACGAACAACATATTTGCACGCCAAAGCAGCCGCCTCCGCACAGGTCTCACGGCGCGGCAGGTCATGAATAGAAGTAAGAAACTTGTCGAAACGCGTTGTCATCGTCGCGCGAATCCTGATTAGTTTTTATTAGTGTTGATTCGTGATTAAAAGGAGCCGGCGTTTTAGATTCGATGAAGTGAGACAGAGATTCCGCCTCACTCCAACAGAAAAGCGAGTCGCCGTTTTCGTTGTTGCGGCCTTCGTGCTTGGGCTAGCCACAAAATGTTATCGCGACGCGCATTCCTCCCCTACCCCGGCGGCACGGAAAATGGAGCAAGCAAACTCCATAAAGACGACCAAAGCCAAACGCACATTTCCTAAGCCGCCTACAGAATTAAATGATCCGCCTTCGCCAAGGCTACGGCGGACGGGTCGGTGATTCAGTAATCAGCGACAAACGATGTTTGCGCATCGCATTATTCCCGCACATGATTGCGGCGTGACGGACCATGTTGACGCCTTCGTAAAGCAGATTTGCGAAGTGATCGTAGGAAAGAATCAGGCGGTAAAGCTCGCCGTGGCGTGCCTGCTCACACGCGGCCACCTGCTGATCGAAGATATACCGGGCGTAGGCAAGACCACGCTCTCCCAGGCATTGGCGCGCTCTCTCGCGCTGGCTTTTCAACGCATCCAATTTACCAGCGATCTATTGCCTGCCGACATCCTTGGCAACTCCATCTTTGACCGCGATGAGCAGCGGTTCGTCTTTCATCGTGGTCCACTTTTTTCGCAAGTAGTGCTGATCGACGAGGTAAACCGGGCGACCCCAAAAACACAAAGCGCGCTTTTGGAAGCGATGGAAGAAAATCACATCTCGATTGACGGCGTGACCTACGAGCTGCCCCAGCCGTTTTTTGTCGTCGCAACGCAGAATCCGCAAACTGCCGTGGGCACTTTTCCGTTGCCTGAATCGCAGTTGGACCGTTTTCTAATACGGATCGAGCTAGGTGTGCCGGACCGGGCCAGCGAGCGCGCCATGCTTTTAGGGATGGATCGGCGGGAGATGTTGAAGGAATTGAAACCGGTTATCAGCCCGCGAACGCTGATCGAGATCCAGGATAACGTGCGAAAGGTGCACGCTTCGGCGGCGCTGCTCGACTATTTGCAGGATTTACTCGATGCCTCGCGACAGCGCCACACGACTGGTTTGTCGCCACGCGCCGGTCTTGCCTTGTTGCACGCGTCACAGGCGTGGGCGCTGATGAACGGACGCGACATGGTTTTGCCCGAGGACATTCAAGCAATTGGCATAGCAGTGATGGGACATCGGCTCGGGAACGATATCGAGCAACTCGGACAAAGCGGACGCACATTCGCTGATAATCTGCTGCACAGCGTGCCTGTCCCGTGAAAGCAGGAAAGTTTCCGCTGCTTTATCCGACCGCGGGTTTCGCGGCGTTGCTCTTTGTGCTGGGAGCCATGTGGTATGCGGCCTCGAATCAAAATAGCCCGGCCGTTTACCTGCTACTGTTTGGGCTAACGGCGGTGTTTCTGGTTTCAATTCCGCACACGCTGCTCAATCTGGCAGATGTGACGATTGCGCCGGAATCCGCGAAACCGGCGTTTGCAGGCGAGGAGATTTCCCTGCCAGTCGAGATTATGAATTGTTCGCGCACCACGCGTCGGGGAATCGGATTGGTTCTGCCCGGTTCAGGCGGCGAGCGCAAACGCGTGGATTACATTCCAGCCGGCAAAGCCGCTCGTGTGACGCTTCGATTCCCAGCGGGGCGTCGCGGCGAACGCAGGGTAGGAACCTTTCGCCTAACGAGTATTTATCCGCTCGGTTTCGTTCGTGTTTTGAAAAGGTTCGCCTCCTCGCAAACTTACCTGGTGTATCCAAAGCCGTCGGGCGATCCTCGGCTTCCATCGCATCGTGCGCGTTCACTGCATAGCCGGCCACAAACGGAGCTTGGAGAAGGCGATGATTTTGCAGGAGTCCGCGCCTATGTGACAGGCGAATCGCAACGTCACATTGACTGGAGAGCCGTGGCGCGCGGACAGCCGCTCATGACGAAACAATTTGCTGCCGAAGCGGAAGGCTCGGTGCATTTAGATTTTTCTGCTCTGGGTTTTCTCGGCGTTGAAGAGAGACTGTCGCAACTTGCGCTATGGGTGATCGAAGCCGAACGCGTGCGGCGGCCATACAGTTTACGTCTGCCAAACACAGACATCGCGCCCGCTGTTGGAGAGGCGCATTTTCATCGATGCTTGCGCGTGTTGAGTTTGTTCCCAGAAGGCGAAAGAGCATGAGCACGAGTAAGAGTAGCAGGCGCACACAACCCTGGAGAGACACCGCCATTCCACGGCGGCCATTGCTGTGGCTCGCCGCCGCGCTGCTGTTCACACTTCCCCCGATGTTTGGCAACCTCGCAAGCTGGGTCCCATTTCTTTTTCTTCTAGCGCTCGTGCTGAAATTCTGGATGGAGCCGAGAGGCTACCGGCTTCGCTCGACTATTTTGAAACTAATCCTCGCAGCCGTAACGGTCGGCGCCATCTTTCTCAGCTACCAAACTCTCACAGGCATTGAGCCTAGCGTATCGCTTCTGGCCGTTCTGGTATCGCTCAAAATTCTCGAAGCGCACACCGCGCGTGAGTTTCAAGTAATGGTGATGATGGCGTGGGTGCTTTGTCTTTGCGGCTTTCTCCTTTCGCAGGACCTTGCGATCGGACTTTGCCTCTTTGTCGCGTTCGCATTGCTGATTGCAGCACTGGTCCAGTTTCATCGTGGATCGTCACCCGGCGCTTTCTGGCTATCGCTAGCGACGACTTTCAAACTGCTGGCTCAGGCCGCGCCGCTCGTTGTTTTGCTGTTTCTTCTGTTTCCGCGAATCAATACCGGCTTTAGGCTTCGAATTGGCGATCTTCGCTCGGCGATGACCGGTTTTTCCGATCGGCTTTCTCCTGGCGGTATCGCGGCGCTCGCAAATTCTACAAACATCGCTTTTCGCGCTGAGTTTCCCGACCGCAGGACGGGGCCTGTTGGTCCAATGTATTGGCGAGGACTGGTCATGTGGCATTGCGAAGGCATGGAATGGCGCGGGCCTTATGCGCCTACGTCCATCTCCGATTCGTCTCGGCGATATCCCGCGAGCGACAAGACGATTCGCCAGCGAATTACCATCCCACCGCATGGGGCGCGCTGGATGTTTGCGTTAGATCGGCCCTTGGGAAGCCCTTCCGGCGCAATGCTCGCGCGCGGTAATTATCTGTACAGCGTTCAGCTGATTCGTAAACCACGACGCTATGAAGTGCTCTCCTCTACCGAACCGGTACGAACTGAACTTGATGCTTACGAACGCCGGCAAGCGCTTCAGCTACCCGCATCCATTAGTCCCGCGGTGCGTGAGTTGGCCGCATCCTTTGCCGCAGACGATTCCGAGCCACGGCAGACCGTGAGCAGAGCCCTCCAGTTTTTTCGGAACCAAGGATTTCGCTATTCATTGACACCTGGCGAATACAACAAGAACGATCTGGAGGAATTTCTCTTTCATCGTCGCACCGGCTTTTGCGAGCATTACGCTGCCAGTTTCGCTACTCTGATGCGGCTGGCCGGAATTCCCGCGCGCGTCGTGGTCGGCTATCTAGGCGGCGAATACAATGACTTGGGCGGATTCTTTCTCGTGCACCAGGCCGACACCCATGCCTGGTGCGAAGTCTGGATTCCGGAGAATGGATGGACGCGAATCGATCCAACCAGCGTGGTCGCCCCCGGCCGCGCGAGTCAAGATCTCAGCTCGTTTTTGGCCGGCCGCGTCGCTTCCGGAGAAATAGCAACTGGCCGGAGCGCGTTCTTCACGGGTTTGGTGCGGTTGGCGCTAGTCAACCAGATCCGGTCCATCTGGGAAGCGCTCAACTATCAGTGGGACACTCGCGTCATGGGTTTCGACGCCGATGTCCAGGACGTGTTACTGACTTCGCTGGGACTGACCAATAAGGGACCTCTCCCGCTCATCATGCAGGTGCTGGTTGTCATCGTTGCCGTGCTAATCATCTATGCTGGCTGGATGCAATTGCGGACGCGCCCGCGCACCGATCGGATTCAGGCGTTGTATGAACGCTTTTGTCGGAAGCTTACCCGCATCGGTGTGCAACGCGATCCATGGGAAGGCCCATCGGACTTCGCAACACGGGCGGCCCAATCATTGCCTAACGAGTCTGAGCGCGTTCGCCGGATCACCGAAACGTATATCGCTTTGCGTTATGCACCGGGACCTGGTCCGAATAGCATCCATAGATTCGCAAAGGAAGTGGATGCGTTTACCGCCCACAGGTAGTGACGGCGCGCTGCGCTATCCGGACATCGGAGCGCGCGTCCCTATCTTGATTTTCTCCAGCACCTTCATTGCTGCGTTATGGCCGCTCGATTGGTTCAGCCGCGCCACACGCTCATCCGCGGCAGGCCGCGCTAATTAACGAAAAGCACATGTGCGCGCAGTAGGCGGAACATTAAAGATACTTTTCGGGGAGCGGGTGCCGCGCGCTTTCGTGCTGCCAGTAAATCGACACAATCCACCAACGCTTTCCGTCATTGAAAAGCTGAATGCTATTGATCCCGCGCATGAACGGCTCCGGGTCGCTTAGATCGTGACGCGATTCGTATGTGCTCCAAACGTGTGAAATCTGGCCAAATTGTTCGACCCGCCGCGCGATTTCTTTTTCGTAGAATCCCCTTTTCTCAATGAGCGGTCCCACGCGCGCGATGTAGCCCTCGACGTCGAGCATCTGCGGCGCAAGATCAACATCGTTCCTTCCGGCTTCGACGGCAGTTGGAATCAAGCGTGCGCCGGGAAGAAATAGTGACCGTTCGCGGTCCCAGTCACGCTTCTTATCGGCAGGTCCGGAGATCACGTCGTACGCCGCCGTGACAATCGCATCGATTGACGCTACATCAGACGGATTAGCTTCGGGAATGTTGGATGTCGGGATCGCTGGTTTAGGCATTGAATCAATCCTCAGCGATTAGCTTTTAATTCCTGCAGCACCTTCATAGCTGCATTATGTCCTGGAATTCCGCTAACCGCCCCGCCGCGTAACGCGCTTGATCCGCAGAGAAACACATTTTCGTATTCAGTTTCCACTCCCCAAGTGCCGGCCTGGTCTCTGCGTTCGGCAAAAGGCCACGTTGGCGCATTTTGAAAAATGTTCCCGCGATACATTCCTAGCGCATCCTCGATATCGACCGGGCTTTTGCTTTCGATGCAGGGGCGGCCATCACGCGCCGCGGCCAGACAGTCTTCAATCGGCTCTTCCAGCCACTGGTTTACGCTTCCGAGAAATCTTTTCTCCGCTTCGCGCCGCATGTTTTCGTTGTCTCTCGCGAACAAGCTCCATGGCGCATCGAGCCCGAACAACGTCATCGTGTGAAAGCCCTGCTCTCGCAGGCCCGGTACGAGAATGCTGTCGTCGGTCAGCGTGTGGCAATACAGCTCGCACGGTGTCTTTTCTGGCAATCGACCTCCAGAGGCCCGATCATAACTGGCATTCATTTGGTCGTAACCTTCGTCGCTATGGAAGGTCCCGCAAAACGCCTCCGTCGTCGGATATTTTTTCGCCTTCAGCCTGGGCAATCGGCGCAGAAGCATGTTTATCTTGAACACCGATCCTTCGTCGGTGCGATCCGGTTGAAAAAACCGACCCGTAAATTTTGCCAACACGTTCCGGCCAAAGTTCACCAATAAAAACCGCGTCTCGGCCGTCTCGCGTTTCCCATCGACGGAAAATTCCACGCTCCGTGCGTTCCCCGTCACATCCAGTGCCCGAAGATCGACATTCGTTAATATTTCCGAGCCTGCTTTACGCGCTGCACGTTCCAACTCGGATGATACCGAGCCCATCCCGCCGACCGGCACCTTCCATTCGCCTGTCTTGTTTCCGATGAGATGATAAAGAAAACAGCGGTTCTGTACGAACGAGGGATCGTGCGGATATGTAAACACGCCAATCTTCGCATCGGTGAAAACAAGGCCGCGCATGAGATCGTTTCGCAGATAACGCTCGATCGCGCTCCCGAGCGGTTCGTCAACCAAACTGCGCCACGCCTCGCGCGAGATTGCATCAACATTAAACCGGCGCGCCATTTCTTCTTTCGGGACGAGCGGCTCAAGCATCGAATCCCAAACCTGCTCGGCAAAAATGCGCGGCAAATTGTAGAACTTTTTCATCTCCTCGAATTCGGCGTCGCTTCCGGTCAGATCGACAATCGATTTTCGACTTACCTCCCCCTCGAGGTTGCTCAAAACCAAAGCGCCATGCTGACCGTGGTTAACGTACGGCGTAAACGAGGCAATCGCGCGTCTGCGCAACTCGAGATTCAGGCCGAGGTCGCGAATGATTTTCTGTGGTAATAGACTCACCAGATAGGCATACTGCGACAACCATGCGTCATAATCCGGGAATAACCTTTGCGAAGTGGTCGCTCCGCCGATGTAATCATTTTTTTCCAGTAACAGCACGCTCAACCCAGCGCGCCCCAGATAACTCGCAGCTACAAGCCCATTGTGACCTGCCCCCAGGATGACTACGTCGTAATGAGATTTCATTTGCCGCCGACGTCGAGAACGACGCGGAAACGTGCCTTACCGCTCATCATGCGCTCGTAAGCCTCGGCTGCTCGATCCAGCGGGAAAACTTCATTCATCGAATGCACGGCGTTCAACGCGCTGAAGTTCAGCGCGTCTTGCGAATCGATCGAGGTTCCGGAGTACCAGCCTTTGACTGAGCGGCAGCCAGTAATGAGCAGAATTGGATCAACGGAAAGCGGGCCAGCTGCGCCGATCACCATTAGCACACCATTTGGCGCAAGCCCGCCGAGCACCGCTGTCATCGCGTCCGCATTCGTCACGGTTGCGATCACAACTTTCGCGCCGCCGAGCTTGTTCAGCTCTGCCGCCGGATCGGACGCGTGGCTATCGATGTAGTGGTGTGCGCCGAGTTGTTTGGCGAATGCTTCCTTGTCTTTTCCGCGCGCGATGGCCACGGTTTTGAATCCCATCCTTGCTGCGAACTGCACGCCGAGATGACCGAGACCGCCAATCCCAAGCACCGCAACAAGATCGCCGCCTGTTGCGCCGCTTTTGCGGAGCGCGTTGAAAGTCGTAACGCCCGCGCACATCAGAGGCGCGCCATCCACTGCAGAGAGCTTGTCAGGCACAAAGGCCAACGCCTCCGCAGGCGCGACCATGTATTCGGCGTAACCGCCGTCAAAAGAGATGCCGGTAGTCAACAACGCGACTTCGCACGCAAAGAACTCGCCGCGCCGGCAATGATCGCAATAGCCGCAATTCCCGCCGTGCCAACCGACACCGACGCGCTGGCCACTTTTCCAAGGCTTCACTCCTTCGCCGACAGCATCCACAACGCCGATGACCTCGTGTCCCGGCACACGTGGATATTCAATACCTGGCCAGAGTCCTTCTTTGATTAATGAGTCGCTATGACAAACACCGCACGCGTCAATCTTGATCCGCACCCATCCCGGCTGC
>QHPG01000006.1 GCA_003219005.1 Verrucomicrobiota bacterium | reverse complement strand
TCGGCGAGATTTTGGCAACTTGTTCCGGCGTCAGGTTCAGCTCAGTGCGGAGCCTTTCCTTCATACGCGCACCGATCTGTTCGGGATGATGAAATCCAAAAAAAAGATGCCGGGCATACAATCCTCCAAGGAACGCGCCACTGATTCCCCCGGCGACGAACACGAGGATGAATCCCGCAATCAGTTTCCATTTCAATGCCTGGTTCATTGCGAGAATTCATCTTGAATGGCCGTGTCCGCGATGGCGAATTCATTCGTAAAAGATTCACCGATCTCGCGGCTCTGATTTGCTTCACGGACGGCTGCGATTGTGGAGATGACGATCACAGCCGCGGACAACACTGCCACGCGCCGCACTAGTGACACGACACCATTCGCCCTGGGCAGCGCCGCGCGCCAGAGCGCGATCACGCGGGTATCGAAGCCAAACGGCATCGAGGCCGCCCCCTCTTCGCGCACCTGTGCCGCAGATCGCAGCAACCGATCGATTTTGTGATCCTTCATGGTCTTTCTCGGATTCTGGCTAATTGAGCTTTCATTTTTTGTCGCGCTCGAAATGCCCGCACCTTAATGAGCGCCGCGCTCCAGCCGGTGATCTTACGGATCTCCTCGACCGAACGTCCCTGCAAATATAGCAAATCGATCGCCAGCCGCTCGACCGGCTTCAGTGCGGCAAGCAGGTGTTCGACCAGTTGGCGCGACGCGAAGCGCTGATCCGGCGCCAGCTCTTCGGAGGCGGTGGCCAGGTTCTCAACCACGGCGCGCTCTTCTTCGCTCAAATCGGCGTGCCGCAACTCAGGGCGCACTTTCTCCGACTCGATTTGATTCAGACAAGTATTCACCGCAATGCGCGAGACCCAATGCTCCAGCGGAACTTTGCCGGAGAATTGCGATAATTTTTGAAAAACTTTGATGAAAATCATTTGGCAAAGGTCCTCCTCCGCCGTTCGGCGCGGTCGATGCGCGCGGACGATCTTAGCCACCAACGGATAAAGCTGCCGCACCAGCGCGCGAGCTGCGTCATCGTCATGCTGAAGCGCAGCCTGCACCAGCGCGCTTGCGTCAGAATCATCCATGTGGCCAAGAGCGTATCCACACCATTAACAATGACCGGGAATGGCGTGTCGCGGTTACAAGTTTGTATGTAGATGTGGTTGTGCCAAGCGCTTGTCGCTCGTTCGAGTGCTCGCCTCGGCGAGCGCCGCTAAATCCAGTGCATTTAACAAAAATTTGTAACCGCTGCTTCGCGCACCCGGTCATCATCTTTGAAAGCGCGAAAAGCGCACAGCAAACAAACATTAAACTATGAAACGAAATCTATTAACAGTTGTGGCCGCCGGTGCCATTGCGCTTGGCGGCTTTGTGGTTGTGCAGGCACAACCCGGCCCCGGCGGACCCTGTGGCCATGGCGATTGGCACGGCCACGCGTTCGGCCTCAAGGGAATAACGGAGAAGCTGAATCTCACTTCTGATCAACAGACCAAGGTTCAGCCAATCCTTGATCAGGCCAAACCGCAAATCACAGCCATTCATCAGGAGGCGATGCAGAAAATGAAAACGGTGATGGACAGCACGCTGTCGCAGATCCGTCCGCTGCTCAATGCGGATCAGCAGAAGAAGCTCGATGACATCCAAAAGGCGCATCAAGACATGATGAACGCCCACAAAGCGCTTCACAACGCAATGCAAGAATAACTTCGATTCGGGGAGCGATAGGGAACGGCGGCGATCTAAAATGGTCGCCGCCGCTTTTTTGCGGCGCAGCTTGGTAGGGGCGATTAACGGCAATCGCCAGGGCTGTTGAGGTCAACGGCGCCTAACTGGGATAAGATCCAGTCTTCAGCCTTGCTTCTTTCGCCAGGAAAACAGAAAGACGATCACGCCTAAGCCAGCCATAATCGCGGCGGCTGTGAAGCCTGCGGTCGAGATTTCGGCGCGGGACTGAAAACTTTCCTTCAGTCGTGCAGCAAGACCGATCAGAAAGAAAAGAAAACCCACGCAGATCAGAATCAGACTGATCGCTCGCTGGTCATCGGAAGAAATGTTCATTCGCACGCGGCAATCAAATACAATTGGAGAACAAAATTCAAGTGCCCTGTTTGAAAGGAAGGCGTTAATGTGGCTTATGCGCGACATTAAGCCACTAACTTTAGCACTGTTGGCTCTGTTAATTGTTGGTCTTCGGCTCGACGCGCAAATCGATCGCATTACAGGAAAAAATTTCGCTACGCGATCGGAAGTTCTGGCGCGGCATGGAATGGTTTGCACCAGCGTGCCGGCTGCGACGCAGGTCGGCGTCGAGATTTTGAAACGCGGCGGCAGCGCCGTGGATGCGGCGATCGCCGCGAATGCGACCCTTGGGTTGATGGAACCTGTTTCCAACGGAATCGGCGGCGACCTTTTCGCAATCGTTTATAGCGCGAAGGAAAACAAACTTTACGGCATAAACGGGAGCGGCCGTTCGCCGCTGGGTCTGAGTTACGATCAGATGAAGGCCGAGCTGGCAAAACTGCATCGCGAAACAATTTCACCGACTGGCATGTTGCCCATCAGCGTGCCTGGAACAGTGGACGCATGGGCTGAGCTGCACAAAAAATTCGGCAAACTGAAACTGAGCGATGACCTTGCGCCTGCGATTCGTTACGCCGAAGAGGGTTTTCCAGTCACGGATTTAATCGCCTATTACTGGGCGTTCGGCCCGCGGCTGTATCAAGGATTGCCCGGCGCGTTTCTCGAAACTTACACGCTCGACGGGAAGGGTCGCACTCCTGCGAAGGGCGATATTTTCAAGAATCCGGCGCTCGCGAATACGCTACGATTGATCGGCGAAAGAGGTCGCGACGTTTTTTACAAAGGCGAAATTGCGGACAGGATCGACGCGTTCATGCAGGCCAATGGCGGTTTCCTGCGGAAAATTGATTTCGAGAAGCATGCGTCAACATGGGTTGAGCCGGTCTCGGTGAATTATCGCGGTTACGATGTGTTCGAGTTACCGCCGAACGGTCAGGGTATCGCTGCGCTGCAAATTTTGAATATCCTCGAAGGATTCGATCTGCGCGCGATGGGACGCAATTCGCCCGAGACGCTGCACACCATGATCGAAGCGAAAAAAATCGCGTGGGCCGATCGAGCGAAATTTTATGCCGATCCCGATTTTGCAAAAATTCCACTCACCGGTCTTCTTTCGAAAAGCTATGCAACGGAGCGGCGCAAGTTGATCGATCCAAATCGGGCCGTGAAAAACGTCGAAGCTGGCAATCCAGCGCTCGATCAAGGCGACACGATTTACATGTGCACTGCCGATGACGCAGGCAACATGGTCTCACTGATCCAAAGCAATTATCGCGGGATGGGCAGCGGGATTGTGGTGCCGGGGCTCGGATTTATGTTTCAGGACCGGGGCGAACTGTTCTCCATGGACCCACAGCACGCGAATGTTTACGCGCCTGGGAAACGTCCATTTCACACCATCATTCCCGGTTTCGTGATGAAAGATGGGAAACCGTGGGAAGCATTCGGCGTCATGGGTGGCGGCATGCAACCGCAAGGGCACGTCCAAGTGCTTACGAACCAGATCGATTTTGGCTTGAACGTGCAGGAAGCGGGCGACGCATCACGTTGGCAACACGAGGGTGATAACGAGCCGACCGGAGAAAAAATGACTGCGTCAGGGGGCTACGTCGAAGTCGAGAGCGGCATTCCGTACGAGACGGTGCGCGAACTGCGCAAGAAAGGTCACGACGTGCGCTTTGATGTAGGCGGTTACGGCGGTTACCAGGCCATCAAAGTGGAAATGCACGATGGGCAACGGGTTTATATCGGCGCCAGCGAATCGAGAAAAGACGGCATGGCGGCGGGATATTAAGAAAACGCCGAACGCTCAACATCCAACGCCCAATGTCGAATTCAGCAGGTGCTTTGGTAAACCGCTGTTGTCATTCCGAGCGAAGTCGAGGAATCTCTGGATTGGGACGCACCTTACCTTTCAAATCAGCGTAACGCCAATTGGTAGGGCGGGCACTCCTCTGCACGCCGTTCATTTCGAAGCCGAAGACGGCGCGCACGGAGTGACGCGTCCTACCCGCTCAGGCGCAGTGGCGTTGCGGCGCGATTAATTTTTCGGCGCCCTAAGCTCGGCGAGCTTTTCTTGAGCGCGATCAACATCGGATTTATCCGCGCTGCCCAGCTTAAGGAGTTTTTGTTGGCGACGTACGTTTACTTCGGCAGCTTCAAGCTCCGCGCGTTCGCGCTTTGCCACTGCGATCTGCGCGGCTTCGGTTAATTGCTCCAGCGTTGCTTTGGCGGCGTCGAGCTCGCCTTTCGCGTTTTCACCAGACGCAACGCGAGATTCCTCTTCGGCAACTTTTTCTTTGGCTTGTGTGACCCGCGCATTGGCGAGATCCGATTCAGTTCGAACCACCTTCAACGAACGTTGCTCGACTTCCACCCTTGCGAGCACGCCAATTTTGTAGAGGCGTTCCGCGCCGTCTGCATTTCTTTTTGCGCGCTCCAATTGTTTTTCTAAACGCGCAACCTCAGCGTCAGGCGTTCCCGCCTCTGGCAAGGGCGCATCCGAAAGGTTTTGCTTTAATATCGCCGGCTCGATGTCGAACGCCTCGGGCTCGTCGGACTTGCTCTGCGGCGATGGATCTGCAGCAACTGTTACGATCGCTGCGGCAAGCAGTGTCACCGGCAATGCGACCACGCGGACCATGCCGCGAGTTTACCACAAAGTGTGCGCCCTTGCTGCTTCAACCGGGTGGAACGCGTTGTCCTCAACGCGTTGGAAATGCGGCTTTGCCGCCTATTATTCGCGCCTCCAGCGATTCCTCTGCCATCGTCTTGAGGACAAGACGATCCACCAAAATTTCTGCAATTTTTTTCTTTTCAACTGTCGGCTTCCTTCATACAAGACGGCTCCGGAGGAGTTTATCGATTCAGCTAGTCGTCAGATCCTGCTCGGCATTGCAGTTTTGGCATTGATCGTTCCACCGGCATCGGCCGATCTCTTTCCGGATTCCGGACCGGTTGTTTCGGGAAAGACAGCCCATCTTCGTTTCGGTCGTGCGGCTGCGCCGAAACATGCGCCGCTCGCAGTGAAACGCGCGATCTGGGCAGCCAATCAACTTCGCTCCAAGCCGTATCGGTACGGCGGTGGCCACAAATCGTTTGATGACCGCGGTTACGATTGTTCTGGAACTGTCTCCTATGTGCTGGCTGCTGCCGGGTTGATCAGCTCGCCGATAAGTTCAACCGAATTTCGCGGCTACGGCGAACGCGGCCCTGGCAAATGGATCACCATTTACGCACGCGATGGTCACACCTTCGCAGTTATTGCCGGGCTGCGCCTCGATACGACGCCATTCGATCATTACACCGGCAAATGGGCGCCGCGCTGGCAAACCGTTTACCGGCCACCGCGCGGTTTTGACGCGAGGCATCCAATCGGCTTGTAGCCGAAAGCTCCAATCCCACAAAGCTCCAATCACCAAAGAAAATCGCCACCTAAAGGCGGGACTCCGAACAGAGGCGCAGTTGAGCTTGCATCGTTTGGAGTTCCGCGTTCACGCGGTCCGGGAATTTGTCACGAAGTTCCAAAAGTGGCGCACCTGATCTAAATATTGGAACTTGGTGATTCTTTGGAGGTTGATGTTGAGACTTGGTGATTCATCTAATTTCGGTTTCACGCCATCAGAGCTGCGCACGCTGCGCGCGTTGAAAACGCCCGCTGGCATTCAGAAATTTCTCGACGAGCTGTCTTACAACCTCAGTTACACGGCGCGATCGCCGAAAAAAGTTCTGCACGACCGCACTGCGTCATGTCTCGAAGGCGGAATTTTTGCAGCGGCGGCGCTCCGTGTCATCGGATTTCCGCCGTTGATCTTCGATTTGGAAGCGGAACAGGACACCGATCATGTCATTGCCATTTTCAAAGTGCGCGGGCATTGGGGCGCCGTGGCGAAATCCAATTTCACCGGCTGCCGTTATCGCGAGCCGGTGTATCGCAGCCTGCGCGAGCTGGCCATGAGTTATTTCAACATTTACTTCAATCTGCGCGGCGAACGCACCCTCCGCCGCTACTCGCGTCCGGTGAATCTGTCGCGATTCGATGACCGCAAGTGGATGACCACGGAAAAACCGATCTGGTTCATCGCTGAACACCTCTGCGACATCCCGCACATCTCATTGCTCAAACCAGCAATTGAAAAAAATCTCACTCGCGTCGACCGGCGGTCGATGCGCGGCGAAATGCTCGGCCACAGGAAAAAATAATTCCGCCGCTGGCGCAAGATTCTGGTCTTGGGTAGCACACGCGTCTCGCGTGTTGGTTTCGGCGTCGCGCCGAAACAGTCTTTTCTCGAATTCGCGAGTGTCCCAGATTATCGCCGTAAACAAAAGTTCGTGAGCGAGAGGACGCGCTCACCAGCATGCTAGGCAATGCGCTCCCGCAGAATGCGACGCAGTAAATGACCGCGCCACCTGCGGCAGTCGTCGATAGCCGCTACACGGCGTTTTGGAAAAACGCGTTCTCGAAAGTCGGCTGAAACGGGCCGGGATCGGTGTCGCCGATTCGAAATTGCGGAGTGATTTCGAATTGTGTGGCGCAATGAATTTCGATATCGATTCTTCCGCACTTCGTCAGTGACGCGCGCACTGTGTTCAGTGCGAGAGCGGGCGTGTTGCAATCCCGGCTAAGATGTCCAAGCACAACCCGCTCGATTTTTCCCGGCAACAATTCCTCGATCACGCCTGCCGCAGCTGCATTCGACAGATGACCGTGCCGCGATTGGATTCGCTGTTTTACCGGCCACGGCCGGTGCGTGTCGTTCTGCAAAAGTTTTTCGTCGTGATTGGTCTCGATCACAAGCGTTTGCACCTGGCGCAAGCGCTCGACAATCAATTTCGTCACGTAACCGAGATCGGTGATAAATCCGAGACCGCACAAGCCGGCGTAAAAGGCGAAGCCCAGCGGATCAACCGCGTCGTGCGGCACGGGGAACGTTTGCACCGTGATATCGCAAATCGAAAACTCGGCGCCGGTCGCAAAGATGTGCCAATTGCGATGCCGCTCGACTGAGCTGTCGCAGCGAACTGCTTCTGCCGTCAACGCATTACAATAAATCGGCAGAGCAAATTTGCGGCAGAGAACTTCAAGTCCGCAGACGTGGTCACCGTGTTCGTGCGTGAGAAGGACCCCATCGAGCTGCTCCGGCGCGACGCCGCACTGCTCCAGGCGCAACGCCAATTGCCGCGCGCTCAGCCCGCCATCGACAAGAATTTTGCAATGATCGGTTGCGACCAGCGCGCTGTTCCCCGCGCTCCCGCTGCCGAGCATCGTCAAGCTGAACACGGGTCACAAGGTAACCGCGCAATTTCAATTTACGCAAACGGAATTGTGGCGCGTCCAAGAAGCTTTTCGGCAAGCTGCCGAAAAAAACAGGCTGGCAGCCTGTGCTCCCCAGCACCTAATGGCTTGCGAGATTATTCGCTTCGCTCAGAATGACGCGGTACTTTTTGGGGGATCGCATGTATCGCACACACAACTGCAATTCGCTTCGCAAAACCGACATCGGCCAGCCGGTCACGCTGGCGGGCTGGGTAAATGTCACGCGCGATCATGGCGGAGTGATCTTCATTGATCTGCGCGACCGCGAAGGGTTGACGCAGGTTGTTTTTCGTCCGGAAGAAGACGCGGAGCTTGCGAAGCAGGCGCATGCGTTGCGCGGCGAAGACGTGATCCAAGTCTCGGGCCGCGTCGCGGCGCGGTTGCCGGGAACGGAAAATCCAAACCTCGCGACGGGCGATATTGAAATCATTCCAAGCGGGCTGCGCATTTTAAATCGGACCGACACACTGCCGTTCCCGATCGACGCCGAGCCGCAGAATGAAGATTTGCGAATGACGCACCGGTATTTCGATCTCCGCCGGCCACGGCTCGCGCGGAATTTGCGGATGCGTCATCGCGTGGCGAAGGCGACTCGCGATTATCTCGACAGCCAGGGCTTTGTCGAAGTTGAAACGCCGATCCTTTCCAAGAGCACGCCGGAAGGCGCGCGCGACTTTTTGGTTCCAAGCCGAAACATGCCCGGAAAATTTTACGCCCTGCCGCAGGCGCCGCAGCAATACAAACAACTGCTCATGGTCGCGGGCGTGGAAAAATATTTTCAGATCGCGAAATGTTTTCGGGACGAAGATTTGCGCGCTGACCGGCAACCCGAATTTACCCAGATCGATATCGAAGCGTCATTCGTCACGCCGGACGATATCTTCGCCGTCACCGAAGGAATGCTGGGCGCGATTTTCAAAGCAGCGCGCAACATCGAGATCAAAACACCGTTCGATCGGCTTACATATCGAGAAGCGGTCAGCCGCTACGGCAGCGATAAACCGGATCGCCGATTTGGAATGGAACTTGTCGATCTGAGCGATGATTTTAGATTGAGCAGTTTCAAGGTCTTTCGCAACGCGATTGATGCAGGTGGGGTCGTGAAAGCAATCAACGCAAAACGCTTTGCCGGAATCACCATTGGGCAAGCCGACGAACTGACTGAAATTGCGAAACTCTACGGCGCGAAGGGACTCGCCTTTATCAAGATCGAGAATGGCGAATGGAAATCGCCTATCGTGAAATTTTTCTCTGATGCCGAGAAGGCCGCGCTGCAATCGAAACTCAATATCGAGGAAGGCGATTGCGTTTTTTTTGGCGCCGACAAATGGGAAACCGCGTGCGAAGTGCTTGGGCGGTTGCGACTGCGGATCGCAGAGATTCAGGATTTGCTCGGTAGGGCGCGACCGGCCGACGCGTCGGAATGGGATTTTTTCTGGGTCACAGATTTCCCTCTTTTTGAATGGAGCCCCGAGGAAAACAAATGGAACGCCATGCATCATCCCTTTACGCGACCGAAAACGGAAGACATGCCGCTGTTTGAAGCGAAGAAATTCCCGGAGGTTCGCGCCGAGGCGTACGACGTCGTTCTGAACGGCGTCGAGATCGGTGGCGGCAGCATGCGAATCTACGAGCCGGAGTTGCAGGAGAAAATGTTCGAGGCGCTCGGGATCAGTCCGGAGGCTCGGCAATCGCAGTTTGGCCATTTGCTGCGCGCGCTTCGGCTCGGCGCACCGCCACACGGCGGCATCGCGTTCGGACTCGATCGTCTGGTCATGCTGATCTGCGGCGAACAAAGCATTCGCGACGTGATGGCGTTTCCGAAAAATAATCGGGCAATGGACCTGATGACGCAGTCCCCAGCAGAAGTAGATCCGCGTCAGTTGCGCGACTTGTCGCTCAAACTGGCTAAAGACAAGAAGCTGTAGCCTGTAGACAGCCGGACCTCAATAACCCAGCGCCTTTTTCCGCTCCTGGGCACCGGGCAGCGCTTCTTTCTTAACTGTAATCGCCTCGGCGCCCGAGTCCTTGATCTGGTGGGCCTGGGTCGCGTTGAATTCGGTGTCTTTCGTGAATTCCGGAGGGAGATCGACCTCCGCATAGATGGCGTGTACCGGGCATACCTCTACGCACGCCATGCAATCGATGCAGTCCTCCGGGTGAATGACCACCTGGTTGTCCATTTCGTAGAAGCACGCGACGGGGCAGACTTCTACACAGTCGGTGAACTTGCATCCGGTACATTTTTCGGTGACGACATGAGCCATGGGATTTCAGTGATTCAGGGTTGAGTAAGAATAGAGTCGTTACGTATCAAGTAATTGGCGGCCACCGTCAAGCGGCACCTGGGCGATGTCGCGGCGGGTCTTGAAAAGAATCGCCACACAAAACGTCACGATCGTGCCGAAGCAGATCCACCAGGGAAATTCCATCACCGGCAGCCAGCTCGGTTGCGCGTAGAGCTTGCGGCCGAAAATTCCGGCGACGTTGTTAGGCAAACCGCTCAAAATTGCGACGACGATAAAGCCGATGATCATCGCGAGGATGTTGCCGAAATTATTGCCTCGGGATTTGGTCAACATGCCGGCAAGAAAAATGCCGAGCACCGAGCCGTAGGTGTAACCGTAAATTCCCAAAACGATTGGGATGATCCTTACATTTGGGTAGACGATCACGAGATAGGCTGTGGTCGAAGCAACCACAATCATCAAAATAGAAAAGCCCACGGTTGCCCAGCGGACTGCGCGCAAGCTTTGTCCGCTGGTCGATGCTGGGTTGATGTATGGCTCATACCAATCGCGCGTGAAGCTGGTGGCGAGGGCGTTGAGCGCCGTGCTGAGCGAGCCCATTGCGGTAGCAAAAATTCCCGCAATCAACAAGCCGCGAATTCCAACCGGCATCTCGTAAAGGATGTAATGACAGAAAATCTCGTTCGGAGTTTTGGGCAGAGCGGGATCCTGGTGTGTCTGGTAAAAAACCCAGAGCAACACGCCGATGCTCAGAAAAGTAAACGCGATTGGAATATCGGCGAGACCAGACAGGATGAGCGAGCGCCGGCTCCGCCGCACATCCGGCGCAGTCAACATTCGCTGCACCATGTCCTGATCGGTCCCGTGCGTGGACATCGTCATAAACGTGGAACCGATCAGGCCGGCGAAGATCGTGTACTCGATTGCGAACATTCCTTTGATTTTGTCCCAACCGGTCTTGGCCGGGCTCAGTCCGGTCGTGATAAAATCAGAAAAGTGAAATCCGCCATGACGTTGAACGATCTCGTGCCATCCGCCGGGGATTGAAAAGTAAAGCAAACCGAGAGCAACTAGCGCGCTGCCGATCATGATTGAGGCCTGGATCACATCGGTCCAAATGACGGCTTTGATCCCGCCGAGTGTCGTGTAGATCGCAGTTAAAAGCACAATCGCGACGGTCGCGCCGATGTAGATGAAAAGCGTTTCAGTTTGGTCGGGCCGAACGCCACGGATCATTTCGTAGCCGAGAGCGAGCGCAATGGCGGCTACATACAGCCGCGCACCGGAGGCGAGCAGTCGGGTAAACAGGAAA
>QHPG01000258.1 GCA_003219005.1 Verrucomicrobiota bacterium | reverse complement strand
TCCAGTCGCTCTGATTTTGTCCTGGGCTTTTGAGATCACACCGGAGGGCATCAAACGGGAATCGGAAGTGGCGCATGAGCAGTCAAAGACGCGCCACACCGGGCGAAGGATTATTGGCCTGACGATTATTGTGGCCGTAATCGCTGCCGGGCTATTGGTGTTTCAGTTGGTGCGTTCAAAGTCCGCAGTCACGCCTCGACAGAGCCAGGCGGCTACATCTGTTCCGGAGAAAAGCATTGCCGTTCTACCGTTTGATAATCTGAGTGATGACAAATCGAACGCTTATTTTGCCGAAGGAATTCAGGACGAGATCCTGACGCGGTTGTCAAAGATCGCAGACCTCAAAGTCATCTCCCGCAGTTCGACGCAGAAATACAAAAGCGCGCCGGACAATTTGCGCGAGGTTGGAAAACAGCTTGGGGTCGCGAATTTGCTCGAAGGCAGTGTGCAAAAAATCGCGAACGCTGTGCACGTGAATGTGCAGTTGATCCGCGCCGCGACCGACGAACACGTTTGGGCAGAAAGTTACAATCGCAAGCTCGACGATGTTTTTGGAGTCGAGGGTGAAGTCGCCAGCACCATCGCTGATCAGCTCAACGCGAAGCTCACTGGCGCCGAGCAAAAGGCTGTCGCCGACAAACCAACACAAAATACTGCGGCTTACGACGCTTACCTCCGCGGTTTGGCGATCGAACACACACAGTACGGTTACGAAGCCTATCAGCAGGCTGCGCGCGAATACGGTGAAGCTGTCCAGCTTGATCCGAATTTCGCGTTTGCCTGGGCGCGACTCGCGGTCCTTCGAAGCTTTCTTTTCTTCAACGCGATCGATCCAAACACGAACACCGCCGGGGCGGTGAAGGAAGCGGCTGACCGCGCCATGGTGCTGGCACCGGAAGCTGGGGAATCATGGATCGCGCAAGGCGCATACCGCTACCGGGTTTTACGTGACTTCGCGGGCGCGGTTACCGCTTACAAGCAGGCGCAAATACGGTTGCCGAATAATTCCTATCTGTTGCAAAATCTCGCATTCGTTCAGCGCCGCCTTGGTCTTTGGCAGGAAGCCGAGGCAACGTACAAGAAGGCGCTCGAACTGGATCCGCGGGATTTCCAACTGCTAGGCAGTCTCGGCGGCGAATTTTACACTTTTTTGCGGCGCTTTGACGACGCGCGCGCCGCCATGGATCGAGCGCTTGAGATCTCACCGGATTCGGCCTCGGTGCGCGCCAGCAAAGCGGTGACTTTTCAAAACGAAGGCCGTTTGGACAAAGCCGCCGAGGAACTCGCGCGGGTTCCCGCGGACGTGATGGAAGATTTTGTCCTCACTCCTCGCATCAACCAAGCGCTCTACGAACGTCACTTCGATACCGCCAGCAGTATCATTGAGCGAAAGTTAAGCTCAATTCCAGCGGGACAGCCGCTCGACCCTGTTACTGAGCTCGCGCTGGTCCAGCTTGGTTATTGTCAGCAGTGGATGGGTCGCGATGCGGAGGCGCGCCAAAGTTTCTCTCGCGCCATCGAAGCGATTAAACCAAAACCCGATTCACCGGTTCAAGCAGACGCGAACGGCACACCTAGTACCCTTGCCCTCGCTTATGCCGGGCTTGGAGAAAAGGAAAAGGCGCTCGAGCAGGCACAGCGCGCGGTCGAAGCCTACGAGAACGATGCAGTGAGCAAGCCCTATTCCCAGATCGCATTGGCACAGATTCAAGCACGCTTCGGCGACGTTGATGCTGCGATCGCGGCAATTCCGCATCTCCTCGAAGTGCCCGCTGGGATCACTCCGGCCGATCTTCGCTTCAATCCATTGTGGGATCCGCTTCGAAAAGATCCGCGGTTTGCGAAACTTATCGCCGAACCTCAATCCAAGTGAACTCGCGGGCCTAACGACTTAAGTAAATGAGCGAGCAAGAAAAGCGCAAACTGCGCCTGGAGATCGCGCATGTCCTCTTCATCGACATCGTTGGGTACACCAAGCTGACGACTGATGAGCAATCGGAAGCTCTGCACGAGCTGAACGCGATTGTCCGGGACACAGAAACGGGGCGAAACGCAGAAGCGGCCGGTCAACTCGTTTTTCTTCCGACCGGGGACGGCATGGCCCTGGTGTTTACTGGATCGGAGGAGGAACCGGTCGAATGCGCACTGGAAATTACTCAGGCCCTGCGGGCGAAACCGAGCCTGCCGCTGCGAATGGGAATTCACAGCGGACCAGTTCACCACGTTGCAGACGTGAACCAACGCGAGAACATTGCCGGGGCTGGCATCAATATCGCGCAACGCATCATGGATTGCGGCGATGCCGGACACATCCTTGTTTCCAAAAGGGTCGCCGACGATTTGGCCCAATCGCGCCGGTGGCAACCTTATCTTCACGATCTCGGCGACGTGGAGGTGAAGCACGGTATGTCTGTTTCAGTGGTCAATTTTTACGCCGATATCGTTGGCAATCCTGCGCCACCCAAAAAATTTCAGCGAACTAGGGAGGAAATCGCATCGTCAGCACATCGCGGGAAACGTTTCCCGATTTTGGTCGCGGTATCGGTCGCCGCGTTTCTTCTTTTCGCGCTCGCAATCG
>QHPG01000257.1 GCA_003219005.1 Verrucomicrobiota bacterium | reverse complement strand
CAGGTTTGCAGCACTGAAAAAGGCCACGCCGGCGCAGATCGCGCTCGCGTGGCTGCTGGCCCAGAAGCCGTGGATCGTGCCGATCCCGGGCACGACGAAGCGCCATCGGCTCGAGGAGAACATCGGCGCGACAGCGATTCAGCTGACGGTCGACGATTTGCGTGAGATCGATCGCGCAGCGTCACAGATCACCGTGCACGGCGCGCGATACCCCGAAAAGTTGCAGCAGATGACCGGACGGTAATCGGCATCCACCACGCGGCCGACACGGTGAGGCACATCGTGGTTCCGCGCGAGGACGCGACATGAACATCAAGAGAAGCGGCTCACAACCGTCTGCCAAAGGCCCCCCGGAGTGGTTCACCGGCTCAGTGCGGCTCGATTCCCCGTTCCAGGGGACCGCACCCGCGCGTGTTGGTGGGGCGATCGTCACCTTCGAGCCCGGTGCTCGCACGGCGTGGCACACGCATCCGCTGGGTCAGACACTGATCGTCACGGCCGGTTGCGGCTGGGCGCAGCGCGAAGGCGGACCGGTCGAGGAGATTTGCCCCGGCGATGTAGTGTGGTTTCCGCCTAACGAGAAACACTGGCACGGCGCCACGTCCACCACCGCCATGACGCATGTCGCGATTCAGGAAGCGCTCGATGGAAAGGTCGTAAACTGGATGGAAAAGGTCAGCGACGAACAATATCAGAAGTGATGAGTGACCGGTGACAAGTGAATCCGAGTTCTCGAAAACGTCGAACGCCCAACGTCCAACTCCGAAAGCCGAACTGAGAAGAAGAAAATAGTCGAACAGAAGGAAACAAAGAAAACGGAGTTTCTGATTTTCGATCTTCCTTTACTTCGCTGTCTTCTGTTTAAGCTCAGTTTGTGTTCTGAGAACCTGCGCAACCTTCTCAATCGTATTCCAATTGCGCGTCGTCGCAGGCGCACCCAGGAGTTTCTCGATCTTGCCGAGGTAGCCGATGGCCTTCATCTGCCGGCGATATAGACCGAGAAGGAATCGATCCTGCATCGCGATAACCTTTAATAGCCAATCTTTGTTCGACGGCAGACTTAGAGGAAGAGGAGGCAGCGCGCGAGGTCGTCTATGCAAGACACTCACGAATCGCGTGATGTTTGCGCCGGAAGGTTGTCGTGCGAATGGATCCTTTGCTGTGAGTTTCATGATGTCGCGCGCTGGACAAATCATGATCTCGCATTTGAACGGTAGCTTTTTGGCAATCGCAGCGCGAAGAGCCGATTCGCTCACATCTTCCCGCACCACAAATGTCCCGACTGCGCCGATGTTTACGACGCCGAACCTCGCCAACTGCTTGGCGATAGTCGCCGGCTGGCATCGATTAGCTCCACCGACGTTGACCGCACGAAGAAAAACGACCCGGGCCATCCGGGAAGTAAGAGTGAAGAAGCGCGAATTGGGAAGTGGGAAGTAAAAATAGAACGAAACAATTACTTTGCGCGCTCCGCGTCTTCTGCGGTTAAATCCTATTCATTTCCAATGATCCGCAAACTACTGCTGGCGGCGCTGATCGCGGTGCCGATCTGTTATTATTTCGCGCTGATTGTTGGCGCGGCGACCTATCCCGGTTACAGCCACGTAACGCGTTATGCGAGTGAGCTCGGCGCTGCCGACGCGCCGTGCCCGGCGCTGTTCAACGTTCCGATCACTATCGGCGGGGTTGCTGCGGTGCTCGCTTCAATCGGAGTCGTAGTTGCGCTGCGCGATTTAAGTGGCCGCTGGCTCTGGGCAGGCTTGGCTGGCGTAGCGCTCGCCTGCTGGGGCGCCTCGATGGTGCTGGGCGGAATGTTTCCGATGCCCGACGAGCGCCACGGCGGATTCGGTCTCGGTCTAGCCGGACCACTTGTGCCGCTGTTTGCGTTTCTCGCAATACGGAAGGTAGAGGACGCAAAAGGAATGAGACTGTTTCTTGGCTTTATCTTTATTGGCTCGGTGATCGTGCTGGCGATCATGTTCGGCGTCGGGCACCTGGTCACGCGTGGCAATGTTGGAATCTGGCAGCGAATCAATACCGGCATTTCCATTCCGTGGTTCGCGGTGCTTGGTGTTTGGCTGCTCAAACGCGGTGCCAATACTCGGCGCGCGCCTCGTCTCGCAGCTGCGGATCCCTGACCACACTAAGACTGCTGCTTGGCAGGCGGGTTAAGATAGTTATGGCGGTGTTCGCCGCGGCGAGCGCCTCTACATTGTCTACTTGCAACCGATGCATTCGAGCTAGATTTGTTTGTTGCAATTTGAAATGAAACGTCTCGCGTCAATTTTTCCAATCCTCTTTCTACTGGCAGCCGCCGCCGACGCAGCGCCGGTTGTTTTCGTAGTTCGCCACACGGAGAAAGCAACGGCCGGTGGCAACGATCCTGAATTGTCGCCCGCCGGCCACAAGCGCGCGGACGCGCTTGCGCAGATTCTAAAGGATTCGCAAATCACGGCCGTCTTCGTTACCGAGTTCAAGCGCACGCAGGAAACTGCGGCGCCGCTGGCGACAGCGGCGCATCTTACTCCGACAATCATTCCTGCAAAGGATGTTCCCGCGCTGGTTGTGAAATTGCGCGCGTTAAACGGAAACGCGCTCGTCGTGGGCCACGGCAACACTATTCCCGATTTAGTGAAAGAACTCGGCATCGCGACACCCATCACCATCCCCGAGGACGATTACACGGAAATATTTGTCGTGTCGCTAGCCGATCCACCACAGTTGCTGCGCTTGCATTACCCGTTGTGACCA
>QHPG01000256.1 GCA_003219005.1 Verrucomicrobiota bacterium | reverse complement strand
CGCGCTCGATAACGCTTCGTTCAGTTGTTTCCATAACCAGATTCTCCATCTGCGAAAGCCCTAGACGACCGACGCCGTACGGCCTCGAGTCAGAATTCTGACTGTTACATTAACGCAAAAAACACCCGTGACGAGGACGAGCGCGCCAGCCCAGGCTTGTCGATGCCAATCATCATAGGGAGAAATCGCATAGGTAAAAATCTGCAACGGCAATGCGGCGATGGGCTGGCTGAGGCTGTGATTCCAAAAACGATTACCGAAAGCCGTGAAAAGAAGCGGGGCCGTTTCGCCGCCCACGCGAGCGAGAGCGAGCAAAATCCCGGTGATGATCCCCTTTGACGCGGTCTTCATCACAATGTGGACGATTGTCTTCCAGCGGCTGACGCCAAGCGCGAGCGCCGCTTCACGGTATCCATTCGGCACGAGCAGAATAACTTCCTCGGTCGTGCGCAGGATCAGTGGAATCATGATGAGGCCCAATGCGAGACCGCCGGCGTATGCTGAGAACCCTTTGAAACGCAACACCACCAGTCCGTAAACCACGACGCCCCAGGTGATCGACGGAATGCCGTTGAGGACGTCCGCCAGGAACCGAAGGAAAGAATTAATCCGAGCCGAACCGTACTCCGCCAGGTAAACTCCGCCAAGCACGCCGATCGGAATTCCAATCGCGCCGGCCAGCGCGAGCAGCTCAAGCGTGCCGACGATGGCATTTGCCATGCCGCCGCCGACCGCTCCGACAGGCGCCGGTAATTTCGTGAAAAAGTCCCAGTTCACTGAACCGGCGCCATTAATGAGGAGATGAAAGAAGACCAGACCCAACGGCGCGATCACAAGAATCGCAGAAACAAATGCAATCGTCGATGCCAGCGCGCTTTTGATTTTGCGCCAGGTGTGATTGTCTGCTCGTTTCAAATGCATGGCTACTGCACCGCGCGTGTTGCTGACGTTGCGGTGATGGTTCGCAGAAGCAGTTGCGCCAGAAGGTTCACCAGAATCGTTATTCCGAAGAGGACCAAGCCAATTTCAAACAGCGCTTGGAGATACATGTCAGTCGTTGCTTCCGTGAACTCATTCGCGATCACGCTCGCCAACGTGTATCCAGGTTTGAAGAGCGACGCGGCAATCTGCGGCGTGTTGCCGATCACCATTGTCACCGCCATCGTTTCGCCGAGAGCGCGTCCGAGACCGAGGGTGACGGCGCCGAACAAGCCCTTGTTGGCGTAACTTAAGACCGCGATCCGTGTGGCTTCCCACCGCGTTGCACCGAGCGCGTAGGCCGCTTCCCGTTGCAAGTTGGGAACACTGCGCAAAATCTCGCGCGAGACCGAAGTGATGATTGGCAGAATCATTATCGCAATAATGATTCCGCCAGCGAGCATGCTGGGCCCGTAGATTGGCCCGGTGAAAAATGGGGTCCAACCGAACAATCGCTTGAGCAGCGGAAACGGATAATCGCGCAACCACGGAATCATGACGAAAATCCCCCACAACCCAAGGATCACACTCGGAATCGCCGCGAGCATTTCGATCAGCGAAACGAGCGGCTGCCGAATCCAGAGAGGCGCAAGTTCTGTTAGATACGCTGCTGTGGCGATGCTCAACGGCACCGCGATGAGTAACGCAATCAGGGAAGAAACCAGGGTACCGTAAATAAAAGGCAACGCGCCGAATTGCTCCGCGACTGGGTCCCAAGTCGATGTTGTGAGAAAATGAAACCCGAATTTTTGGATGGCGAGCGAAGATCCACGCCACAATTGCCAGCCGATTAGAACGACCAGCAAAACGACCCCGAACGCCATCGCCAACGTAAGCCATTCGAATGCCTTGTCTCCAAAGCGAGACGGCGGCGCCATCCTTGCTTGCACGGACGGCTCTTCCACCGCTATGGATGCGGTCATAGCCATAACAATTGTAATTCTACTAGATGCGAAGCACCGGCGGTGCCCCACTTAGCTACGATTTAATTTCGTCAATTCGCTTCAGAACGCGTTGTTGAATACTGTCCGGTAACGGCGCGTAGTTTAAGTCCTTTGCCATTCCCTCTCCCTTGGTTAGCGCCCATTTGAGAAATTCGACCAGCTTCTTGCCTTTCGCTGCATCCTTTTGCTGCTCGTAAACGAGCAACCAGGTCGCGCCCGCGATTGGATACGCGTCGTTGCCGGGCGCGTTCGTCATCGAAAAACGAAAGTCATCCGGGATATTGGCCGTCCCGAGGGCAGCTGTCACCGATTCAACCGTCGGCTTAACAAATTGCCCTGTTGCATTCTTGATATCGGCATACGGCATTTTGTTTTGGATCGCGTAAATCAATTCCACGTATCCCAGTGCCCCCGGCGTTTGCTTGACCTGCCCCGACACCCCCTCATTTCCTTTACCGCCAATGCCTGCTGGCCAATTGACCGACGTGTTGTTGCCGGCCTTCTGTTTCCACTCCGGGCTTACCTTGCTCAGGTAATCGGTGAAAATGAACGTTGTTCCACTTCCATCGGAGCGATGCACGACAACGATGTCGTTGTCGGGCAACTTTGCGCCTCCATTCAACGCCGCGATCTTTGGATCATTCCATTTTTTGATTTTGCCCAGGAAAATGTCAGCGATTGTCTCGCCATCGAGTTTCAGGGCTGGATTGCCCGGCAGGTTGTAGGTCATCACGACCGCGCCTGCGACGGTGGGGATATGGAAAATCGTATTCGTCGAACCACTTCGAGTAGATCGGGTACGGGAACGTCGCGCCAGCGCCGTTGACCATCATTTGCGCCGATGCCGTCGCTCCCGCGAACGCGGGACCAAATGCGATTGTGAGTAAAAGGAGGATTCTCGATCTGTAGGATTTCGTCATGCGACGAGATTGCCCCACGCCGATTCAGCCGGTCAAAATCTTTACTGTTACGTTTGTGTGACAATCGGCAAAACGACGCGAATCGTTGTGCCTTTGTTGATTTCGCTCTCGGCTTCAACGCGGCCGCCGTGGAGTTGCGCGACGTGTTTGACGATAGCGAGGCCGAGACCGGTGCCGTAAATGCTTTCGATGCTGCGCGCTTTGTCAACGCGATAAAAACGCTCGAAAATGCGCGGCAAATCTTCTTCGCTGATGCCGATGCCGTTGTCGCTGACGTTGAGCACGATTTCTTCGTCGCGCTGCCGAGCGATCAGCCTGATTTCACCATGCTCAGGTGAATATTTTACGGCGTTATCGAGCAAATTGTAGAGTGCTTCCTGCAGCCGCTGCCGGTCGGCGCGAATCGGGGGCACTTCAGGCGGAACATCGACAATTACGTTGAGCTGCTTGTTTGCGAGCTTCTTTTTCCAATCGCGAACCATTTCTTCGAAAAAGCTCGGCAGATCGACATTGCCCAGTTGCAAATTCGGATTGGCCGATTCCAGGTGCGCAAGCGTAAGCAGGTCCTGGGCGAGCAAGTCGAGGCGCTTCGAATGGCGCTCCATCACTCCGAGAATTCGAGAAAATTCGTC
>QHPG01000246.1 GCA_003219005.1 Verrucomicrobiota bacterium | reverse complement strand
TTGGCCAAACGAAGATGCTTTGGGCCGCCGCTTCAGGTTCATGATCAACAAGGACCCGATCGAAGTCATTGGAGTCGCACGCAACTCGAAGGCGGTCACGCTCGGCGAAATTCCTACGCCAATGGTTTATTGGCCCCTGAAGGAAATCACTGACACCGGCATCACCCTCTTCGTGCATACAACTGGTGCACCAGGAATGATGCTCAGTGAAATTCGCCGGATTGTCCGCTCCGTTGATGTTCACATTCCGATCACATATGAAAAGACAATCCGGCAACACATGGCGATCGCACTTTGGCCGTCGTGGATGGGTGCCATGTTGCTGGGAAGCCTGGGCCTGCTCGCATTCATTCTTGCTTCAATGGGCGTGTATGGAGTGATGGCTTACTCCGTCAGTCAACGTACTCGTGAACTGGGAATTCGGATGGCGCTCGGTGCGCAGACGAGTCAGGTGATTCAACTGGTGTTGCGCCAGGGAATGTCCCTCGCCGTGATCGGTCTGGGCCTCGGCTTGTTTGCCGCATTCGGATCAACCCGGCTGGCCGGATCACTGCTTTACGGGGTGAATCCGAGTGACCCGGTAATTTTTGTCGGCGTGACTTCGCTACTGGCGTTTGCCGCGTTCGCGGCCTGCTATTTCCCAGCGCGACGCGCCCTGAAGATAAATCCAGTTACAGCGCTGCGGACGGAATAAAATCAAGGGTCCCCGCAATGGTTTCTCTTAATGTCGAGAAATTGGCAAACAGCTTGCTTTGACAACTCCTTTGAATATCGGTGGCAGTGCGGTGTCTCATATTGTCTTATAAGTTTCATATGCATCTACGTTTCATAATTTGCTTTGTATCTGCGGCTCTCTCGGTGACCGCAGGATTCGCTCAAAATGAAAATCCCTCGAAAGCTTTCGGGGTCGATCAGTTGGTTTCCAAAAATATCGAAGCTAAGGGCGGGGCCGACGCGCTAAACGCGCTGAAATCCCTGCGTCTGAGTGGCAAAATGCTGGTGCAACAGGGCCAGATCCAACTCGCTTATCTGCAAACGAAAAAGCGACCGGGCGAAGTGCGAACGGAAGGAGCGCTTCAGGGCATGACCCAGGTCGAGGCATACGACGGAAAAGAGGGCTGGAGAGTCTCACCGTTTTTTGGGCGCAGAGACCCAGAAAGAATGTCGGCGGACGATCTGAAGGCATTACAGGAGCAGGCGGAGATCGATGGGCCGCTCGTGGATTGGAAGGAAAAGGGAAGCACTATTGAATATCTCGGGACCGAAGAGGTAGACGGAACGCTAGCGCACAAACTAAAAGTGGTGCGCAAAAACGGAGACGTGAGCTTTGTCTATCTTGATCCGGATCACTTCCTCGAGTTCCGCATTCTCACGCAGCGAACGAGACACGGGGCGTACGAGGAAGTTGAGACTGACCTAGGAGATTATGAGAAAACGGCTGGCGTATTCATTCCGACCTCAATCGAGTCCGGCCGCAAAGGAGATCCTGACAAGAGAAAGATTATCATCGATAAGGTCGAAGCCAACGTGCCGGTGGACGACACGATATTTCATTTTCCTGGCCAAATAAGTCTCCCCCAACCCCAGCGCTGATCAATCTATGAGAATATTGAATTACCAGAAGCGACGTGAGGACGCTCGTACACTCCCAACGCTTTCGCAAAACCGCATCGGAACCTTTTTTGATTTCGCACGCAGTGCTTTTGGAGCGCGATGCATCCTAGCATCGCTTTTTCTTTGGGCCGCTCCTGTCGATGCTCAGGAAAGGCCTTTTACTTCCGCCACCATCTCCGGTCTCGGTGCGCGAAACATTGGTTCTGCAGCCATGAGCGGTCGCATTTCGGCCATCGCTGCAACACGAGAACCCTCAGGCAAGATCACGCTCTTTGTCGGCGCGGCCAGCGGCGGCGTCTGGAAATCCGACGATAGCGGCACACGATTTCGCCCCGTTTTTGATGAGCAGCCTGCGCAATCCATCGGCGCCATCGCGCTCGATCCAAAGAATTCGAAAAATGTTTGGGTCGGGACCGGTGAGTCGTGGACGCGCAACACCGTTTCCATTGGAGAGGGAATTCATAAGTCAACCGATGGCGGCGAAACGTGGACACATGCAGGTCTGGAAAACTCCGAGCGCATCGCAAAGATCGTGGTGAGTCCAAAGAACAGCGACACAGTTTTCGTGGCGATGCCGGGGGCGCTTTGGAGCGATTCGCCGGATCGCGGTGTTTACCGGACGACTGACAGCGGCAAAACGTGGAAGCAAATTCTGAAAGGCGGCAATCTTTCCACCGGGTGCACTGCGATTGCCATCGATCCGACAAATCCTGACGTGATGTTTGCAGCCATGTGGGATTTCCGGCGTAAAGGCTGGGAATACCGCTCCGGTGGCGAAAGTCCCACGGCGCCTTC
>QHPG01000245.1 GCA_003219005.1 Verrucomicrobiota bacterium | reverse complement strand
GAAAAAAAAGGAGCGCCATCCCATCGCCGGTTGGCACGCGAATAAGTTTGTCGCTTGCCTCCGCAGCGCGAAAACATTCCGTTGCGCGGACGATTTGATTCAACGTTTGCAGCACTTCAATCTGCTCGTTCACGAGCAGTTTCGAGTAACCGACAACGTCGATTAACAGGAGATGAGCAATCTCGAGCTGGAGATCAGGCGTCGGCTCAGCAGACGTATTTTGCGCGTTCACCGTTGGGGAGAGCTAAGGATACCGATAGCCGTCGCCGAGAGCAACTAGGCCCGCCGCAACCCGTCTTTTTGCGATTAGACACATTTTACGAGAAGGCTACTCCTATTCGCTCTGTACGGATAAGGTCTGGGCAAAATGACCGCTGTGACCCGTTGCAGCACTCGGATGGGTTAAGCTTCGGAGTCGTTTTGCCGATCAGAGTAGGGTACCGACATTTAAATCGCCGGTGGATTTGGCCCGACTCTAGTACCCGGACCTAGCTAAAGCGAGTAACGGAATGATCGCCACGATAGCCGATCGCCTCGCCGATGATTGCGACGTTTGCCTTGCGAAGCCGTTCGCGCAGATAAGCGCGCAATTGTCTTCGCCGGATAGCGGGCGCATTCCGGTTAATGTCGTTTTGTCTATCGACTTCCCACCACCGATTAAACACGGCGTCGCCTGGCAACTTTTTAGGAACCGCAGAAACTTGTCGAGCTGCGTCGTCGATGACATTCGTTCTGGCTAAGCTGCAGCACGCATGTGAAGCAGGCAATCCTGTCTGCGAGAACTGCGGAGTAAATAGGATTGTCTGCTTCACTCGCGGCGAGCACAGCCGAGCGCCCTTTACACTGCGATAGCAGAACGTGAGCATTCGGCTCAAACGTGTTTATGACAAGCCAGCGAAATCCGACGGCCATCGCGTATTGATTGATCGACTCTGGCCGCGGGGTGTGAAGAAAAATCAGGCGCGAATCGATCAATGGCTAAAGGACATCGCGCCCAGCACCAAATTGCGGAAACGGTTCGGACACGACCCAAGCCGATGGATGGAATTCAAAAAGCGATACGCCGCAGAGCTCGACGATTGCCATGAGCAAGTTGAGAAACTGGTACGCGAGGCAAGAAAGCGGACTGTGACGCTTCTTTTCAGCGCAAAAGACATTGAACATAATAACGCAGTGGCGCTGAAGGAATACATTGAGCAACTGATGTAAACACGATGCCAGAGCTCCCCGACGTCGAGACGTTCAAGCGATACCTCGACGCCACGTCATTGCGTCAATGCATCACCGCCGTCGATGTGCGTAACGCTTACGTCTTGAAAGATGTCTCAGCACGTGAGCTGGCGCGCGAACTGAAAGGGCGTCGCTTCAAGTCCAGTTGCCGCCACGGCAAACATCTGTTCGTGCGCGCCGACCATGCGATCTGGCTGCGGTTGCACTTCGGCATGACTGGCTTTCTGCGCTACTTCAAAGGCGAAGAAAAGGCGCGACGACACGCGCGCGTCGTATTTGTTTTTGAAAAAGACCACCGGCTCGCGTTCGACGATCAGCGCATGTTCGGCGAGATCGGTTTAGTCAAGCATGTCGATGAGTTTTTGAAAAAACGCGGCCTCGGCCCGGACGCGCTCGATGTCGATCTTGCGCAATTCAAAAACATTCTCGCGAAACATCGCGGCCCGGTGAAAACGATTTTGCTCAACCAGAAATTGATCGCCGGCATCGGCAACATCTACGCGGACGAAATTCTTTTTCGCGCCCACGTGCATCCGTCGACGGAAACTTCAGCTCTCAAAAAGAAAGCAGTTGCGAAACTCTTTCGCGCCACGCGCTACATTTTAGAAAAAGCGATTGAAGCTAAAGCTGATGCAGACATCATGCCCAAATCGTGGCTGCTGCCTCATCGTGGCAAACGCGGCAAATGCCCGCGCTGCGGACGCGAACTAAAATCGGCGACTATTGGTGGCCGCACCGCCTGGTTTTGCAGACATTGCCAGAAGTGAATTTGAACCAAAAAATCTTGCTCACTGGCCGCCCGGGATCCGGGAAAACGACGCTGATCAAGCGAGTGGTCGACAAGCTGTCGCTGCCGGCCGGCGGCTTTTATACCGAGGAAATTCGCGAGGGTGGACAGCGTGTTGGATTCAAAATCGTCACGCTTACTGGTGAAGAGTCTGTGCTTGCCCATGCTGATTTTGAAGCAGAGAAGCGAGTCGGAAAATACGGACTCGATCTGTCTGGGTTAGAGAGTGTTGGTGTCGCCGCGGTGCGCAGAGCGGTCGCTGCGCGTCACCTCGTGATTATTGACGAGATCGGTCCGATGGAAATCAGGTCGCACAGTTTTCGCGGCGCGTAACTGAGGCGCTCGACAGCAATGCACCGGTGCTGGGCACAATCAGCGTACGACCATTCCCATTCACAAATGCGATCAAGAAGCGAGACGACGTGAGGGTGATCGAAGTACGAGCCAATAATCGCGAACAACTCGTGCTCCAGTTGTCAGACCAGTTCGACGCCTGATCAGCGCAACATCTCGAGAAGCGTGAGTGCGTTCTGCGGGGCTGCGCCTTCTGCGTCGTTGTCGAAGTACACGTGGACTGCGCGGTTTTGTTTCAGCCAACCTTGGATGCGCGTCGCCCATTTCCTGAGCGCGGGCTTGCTGTAGCTCGATGCGTATTTCCGGGTATGGCCGTGCAGGCGGATGTAAACTAAGTCGGTTGTCACTGCGTCCCACAGTGGCCAGTCG
>QHPG01000005.1 GCA_003219005.1 Verrucomicrobiota bacterium | reverse complement strand
GTTGAAGAGCGCAATCGCCAATGCAGAAAACAATGCCAATCTGAAACCAGATGGGCTAGTGGTGAAGGAAGCGGTTGTCGGTGAGGGGCCGACGCTAAAGCGTATCATGCCGCGCGCGCGGGGCAGTGCCAGCCGGATTCTAAAACGCACCAGTCACATTCGCATCGTGCTATCCGACGAGATTCCAATCGAAACGCGCGAAACGCGAAAAGCGAAACGAGACCAGGAAAAGAAAGCGGCAAAGAAGGAGACGAAGAACGAGGCGAGTGAAAGCGCGGCGACCGTGACCGATAAGAAATCGGTGAAGCCAAGGCAGAGCGCAAAGAGGAAGAAATAATTTTTATGGGACAAAAAGTTAATCCAACTGGGTTTCGCCTGAGCGTGAATCGGGACTGGCGGTCGCGCTGGTACGCTTCGTCGCAGGAGTTCCCGTCATTTTTGCACAGCGACCTGAAGATACGGAATTACGTGAAGAAGAAGCTGCAGTTCGCCGCCGTTTCGAAAATTGTGATCGAGCGGCGGATTGCCTATCGCCGCGCGATGAAAAAAGCCGTGAAGACCGCGATGGATTTTGGCGCGGAAGGAATTCGTCTGCGATGTTCGGGCCGGCTCAATGGCGCGGAGATTTCGCGCTCGGAATGGTATCGGGAAGGAAAAATTCCCCTGCACACCTTGCGCACGGCGGTCGATTACGGATTGGCAGAATCAAACACAGTCTATGGCAAGATTGGTGTGAAATGTTGGATCTGCAGGAAAGAGGAGCCAGCGCCGCAGGCGGCTACGCCGCCACCACCGCCACCCGAGCCGATCGAAGTCTAAGGAGAAAATTTGTGGCGATCGCATCATCGAGCTCTGTAGCCGCGTCTCTGTGGGACGCGCGCGCTTCGCACAGCGAAGCGGCTACAGCACGACCGGTCGCATAAAGGAGACAATTTATGGCATTGATGCCAAAACGTGTGAAGTATCGAAAGTCCCAGCGGGGAAGCCGGAAAGGGACTGCTTCACGCAATCTCAAAATCGATTTCGGCGAGTTCGGGTTGCAAACACTCGAGCGTGCCTGGATCACCAACACACAACTGGAAGCCGCGCGTGTCGCGCTCACTCGCAACATGAAGCGCAAGGGCAAACTGTGGATCCGCATTTTCCCTGATAAGTCGGTAACCTCCCGCCCACCGGAAACGCGCATGGGCAAGGGGAAAGGCCAACCTGAGGACTGGGTCGCCACGGTAAGGCCTGGCAACATTTTGTTCGAGCTGGATGGCGTACCGGAGAGCACGGACGAGTTGCTGACCAAGAGACGCGACTTGCGCCAGGAAAGCCTGCACCTGCGTTTGCAACAGCAGAGTGGCCAGCTCGAACAGCCAAGCAGATTGCGCTTGCTGCAGCGCGATATTGCCAGGCTCGAAACACTCCTGACTCAGCGGGCTAAACACGAGGAGAAAAAATAAATTATGGTCGAGCAAGAAGCTTCGTTAGCTCCTTCAGAGCAGCCCGCGTCCGTGACTCGTGGTTCACGCAAGACACGCACCGGCCAAGTGATTTCCAGCAGCATGAACAAAACAATTGTGGTGCGGACCGTCACGCGCGTGCCGCACCCCAAGTTTGGAAAGATTGTCAAGCAGATGAAAAAGTTTTACGCGCACGATGAGCAGAACCAGGCAAAAACCGGCGATACCGTTCGCATCATGGAGACGCGGCCACTGAGCAAGCTGAAGCGATGGCGTGTTGTGGAGGTCATCCAGAAGTAAATGCAACAGCAGGACTAATAGGAAGATTTCGATGGTACAACTTCGATCACGACTAGATGTGGCGGACAACAGCGGCGCGCGCATGGCGACCATGATTGGCGTGATCGGCAAGCAAACCCGCTATGCCGGCATCGGCGATGTGATTACTGCGAACGTGAAGGAAGCCAGCGCGACTGGAACAGTAAAGAAGGGCGAGGTGGTGCGTGCTGTTCTCGTCCGAACGAAACAGCCCATCCGGCGCGAGGATGGTTCTGTGCTTCGCTTCGATAACAACGCGATTGTGATTATCGACAAAGATTTGAATCCTCGTGGCACGCGCATTTTCGGGCCGGTCGCCCGCGAATTGCGCGAGCGCAATTTCATGAAAATTGTGTCGCTGGCACCGGAAGTGTTATGAATCGAATCAAGTGTCACGTTAAAAAAGGCGATCAGGTCGAGGTCATGTCCGGGAATTTCCGCGGCTCTTCAGGGCGGATCCTGGCGGTGTTTCCCATAAAACAGCGTGTCTTGGTTGAAGGCGTACGCATTATCAAGAAGCACCTTCGGAAATCCCAGGACAATCCGAGCGGCAAAATCGCCGAACGGGAGGGACCAATTCATATTTCCAATGTAAAATTGATCGAGCGCGATGCGAAACCGGTGAAAGACGCGGAAGCGAAAAAAGGAACAAAACGGGGTCATGCCGAGCGTAGCGAGGGAACTCGCAAGTAACCCCAGGCGTCGATTGTGAGATTCTTCGCCTCGCTCAGAATGATAGGTTGCTAAAATGGAAAACGAATTTCATCGCTTTTACAAAGAGCGTGTGATGCCTGCGCTGCAAAAGCTGCACGGCTACAAAAACGTTCACCAAATTCCGAAGGTCGAGAAAGTGGTCATTAACACTTCGATCGGCTCCCAATCGGACGTAAAGCAGGCGCTGGAAGAAGCGAAAGCCGAGATCGCGCTGATTACGGGCCAGCGCGCGGTAGAGACCCTGGCCAAGAAAAGCATTTCGAATTTCAAATTGCGAAAAGGTCAAGCCATAGGCGCGAAGGTGACCCTGCGCGGAGAACGCATGTACGAATTTTTGGAGCGCTTCATCAAGGCCGCGTTGCCGCGCATTCGCGACTTCCGCGGCGTCTCACCGCGTTGTTTTGACAACCACGGCAACTATACCCTCGGAATTTCGGATCAATCGATCTTTCCCGAAATCGAGCTTGATAAAATCAAGCGCAACATCGGATTTGATGTTACAATCGTCACCACGGCACGAACGGATGAGGAAGCCAAATCGCTGTTGAGCGAAATGGGCATGCCGTTTAGCGACCGGGCAAGAAAGCCCGCCGTACAACCCGCCTGATTTTTTTGATGAGCACTGTTACTGATCCGATTGCCGATTTCTTGGCGCGTATCCGCAATGGCACGCGCGCGCAGAGACCGGAGGTGCTCGTTCCGTACTCGAAAATCAAGGCTGAGATCGCGCGCATTCTGAAAGATGAAGGTTACATCACCGATTACTCGGTCGACACGAGTGCTGCGCATCCGCGCATCAAGATCATCAACAAACTCGTGAATCGATCGAGCGCCATTGCAGGACTAAAGCGGGTGAGCCGCCCGGGATTACGGCGTTACGTTGGGGCAGATGAAATCCCGCGAGTTCTTGGTGGGATGGGCGTGGCGATTCTCTCCACTTCGCGCGGCATCTTGTCGGGACGCGAAGCGAGAAAGCAAAAGATGGGCGGTGAACTGCTGGCCTACGTTTGGTAAATTTTATGTCACGAATCGGAAACAAAGCGGTCGAGATTCCCGACAAGGTCAAGGTGAGCATCGGCGGTGACGGAGCGGTCTTGGTGGAAGGGCCAAAGGGAAAACTCCACTGGAAACTGCCGCGCGACATCCGCGCGAGTGTCGAGGAGAATCGGGTGTCGGTGGTGCGCGGAGCGGAAACGCGCAACGTGAAAGCGTTACACGGGCTCTCGCGCAGCCTCGTGCACAACATGGTGCAGGGAGTGAGCGAAGGTTTTACCAAACAACTCGAGATTGAAGGAGTCGGTTTCAGGGCTGCCGTGCAGGGATCGACCCTCAACTTAAGCCTCGGTTTCTCGCATCCGATTCAATTTTCAATTCCGAAGGACATTAAAATCACAGTCACGGACAACACGAAGATCGCAATTCAGGGCGCCGATAAGAAACTGGTCGGCCAAGTGGCGGCGGACATTCGTCGCTTTTATCCTCCTGAACCTTACAAGGCCAAAGGCGTTCGCTACGCGGGAGAGCAGATTCGTCGCAAAGTGGGCAAGACCGTTCAATAGGTATGGCGACGACTCGTAAGGCAGCGCGCCAGCGCGTTCATCAAAGGATCAGGAAAAAAGTTGCAGGTACGGCGCAACGTCCGCGGCTGGCAGTTCATTTCTCTGGGAAACATGTTTACGCGCAAGTGATCGATGACGATGCCGGACGGACACTGGCCGCGGCGTCAACCACGGAGCCATCGTTGCATGGCAAAGATAAAACAGCTGCGAATCAGGCAGCGGCAGAATTGATCGGCAAAACAATCGCAGAACGTTCCCTGGCGAAAAAACTCGAGCGCGTCGTTTTTGATCGCGGCGGGTTCTTTTATCACGGAAAAGTGAAGGCATTGGCGGAGGCAGCGCGCGCAGGCGGCTTAAAATTTTAATTCATGGCTTACACAACTTCAGGCAGGCGACCAGACTCGCGCAGACCAGATAAAGCTCCGGCAGCAAAGGGTGATACCACGGAGAAAGTCGTATTTATCAACCGCTGCGCGAAGGTCGTGAAGGGAGGTCGGCGTTTTAGTTTCAGCGCTTTGATCGTGGCGGGAGATCACGATGGGCGAGTGGGATGCGGATTTGGCAAAGCGAATGAAGTCTCAGAGGCTATTAGAAAGGCCTCCGAAGCAGCGCGCAAAGCGATGGAAAAAGTTTCATTGAACGAAAACACGATACCGCACGAAGTGATCGGTGAATACGATGGAGCACGAGTGCTGTTGCGTCCCGCATCGCCTGGGACTGGCGTTATCGCCGGGGGAGGCGTGCGGGCAGTTGCTGAGGCGGCCGGTATTCGCGACGTGCTGGCCAAGTCGCTCGGATCAAGTAATCACGCTAACGTAGTTAAGGCGACGATCGCCGCGCTGCGATCGCTTCGCCGGCGGGAGGAAATCTTTAAAACGCGCGGAATTCACTTAAGCGATGGAAAGGGAGAGCAACATGATGCGTCTGCATAATTTGCGGTCGCGGCCGGGATCGCGACATCGCGTCAAACGCCTGGGTTGCGGTGAAAGCTCAGGGCACGGTAAGACGAGCGGCAAGGGTCATAAAGGGCAAAAGGCGCGTTCGGGTGGGAGCATTCGACTCGGGTTTGAAGGCGGGCAGATGCCGCTGATTCGGCGATTGCCGAAGCGCGGATTCAACAATGCGGCCTTTCACAAGCGTTATGCGATTGTGAACCTCGACGACCTCAGCGCATTTAAGGCCGGAAGCGTGGTAACTGAACAAGTGCTGCGTGAATTGAATCTGGTTCGCGGTCATTTCGTGGGAATAAAAATTCTTGGTGACGGCGAATTGAAGCATGGCCTGACGGTGGAAGCCGATAAAGTCAGTGCGGCAGCGCGGGAAAAAATCGAGAAGGCTGGGGGAACGATTACGCTACGTGAGGGAGGAGCATCGAAAGGTCTAATCCGTGCCGCCGAGAAGACTGGAACCTCGGCGAGCGAAGGATCTGTCGAACCTGGTTTGCAGGCCGCAGAGAAGAAAAAATCGTCGAGGCGGCTGCCGGCCAAAGTGAAGTCGGGGGCAAAGAAGAAAACTTCTCAGGAGAGCTAGCGTCTCGGCAGGCAATATTCCAGATTTAGCGGATGGTCTCGGCGTTTCTCAACACAGTTAAGATACCGGAGTTGCGCCGGCGCATTTTGTTTACGCTGGCGGTGGTGGTAATTGTGCGTTTGGGAGCTGCGATCACGACTCCGGGGGTCAACCAGGGCGTCTTGCAGGAATGGTTTCGCCTCTCGCTGAGCCAGCGGACTGGAGGCGGTCTGGCAGCGCTTTTTAACTTGTTCAGTGGCGGCGCACTTGAAAACTGCGCGGTCTTCTCATTGGGCATCATGCCGTACATCAGCGCGTCGATCATGATGCAGTTGCTCACCGCGGTGATTCCGCAGCTTGGCAGGCTCGCCCGTGAAGATGGTGGCCGGCAAAAGATCATGCAGCTGACCCGTTACACGACGGTTGGGCTCTGCATTTTTCAAGGCTATCTGCTGGCACTGTCGTTTCAGCACCCCGAATCGTATCACACGATGCTTCCCGGGATCACGGACACCATTCAGAAACTCGGAATTCCACTAGTAGATGACATTGGCTGGAGATTTCGAATCGTAACTGTGATCTCCCTGACGACCGGCACGCTGTTGCTGATGTGGCTGGGCGATCAAATTACCGAACGCGGGATTGGCAACGGGATATCGCTCATTATTACGATTGGCATTGTTGCGCGCCTGCCTGCTGCGCTCGCACAGGCGTGGAAGACGTTTGTGCCTTCGGGGCAAACAGGTTCGAGCCAGGTAAATCCGATGGTGCTCGTATTGCTTGTGTTGCTTTTGATCATTGTGATCGCTGCGGTGATTGCCATCACGCAAGGGGTGCGCAAGATCACTGTGCAATATGCGAAGCGGGTGGTCGGCCGGAAAATGTACGGCGGCCAGACACAGTACATGCCGTTGAAAGTGAACTACGCGGGGGTGATGCCGATCATCTTCGCCTGGGCATTGCTTCTGTTCCCGGCCACTATCGTCAGCTACGGTTTTAAGAACAGTCCCATCGCGAATCGCATAGCCAGCGCGCTTTCCACCGGTTGGCCCCATTATGTCGTTCTTGCAGCAATGATTTTCTTTTTCAGTTACTTCTGGGTTGCCACGCAGTTTCAACCGACTCAAATCGCGGACGATCTGAAAAAATACGGCGGTTATATTCCGGGAGTGCGGCCAGGGAAGCCGACTGCCGACTTTCTTGATTTCACGATGACGCGACTCACGTTTGCTGGGGCGATTTTCCTGACCTTGATAGCGGTTTTGCCAAGCCTTCTCAGCCAGTGGTTAAATGTGCCTATCATTACAGCGCAATTTTTCGGCGGCACCAGCTTGTTAATCATTGTGGGCGTCATGCTTGACACGATGCGCCAGGTGGAAACGCACCTGATTCAACGGCATTACGACGGCTTTTTGCGTAAGGGGCGAATCCGGGGGCGAGCGTTCGATCGTGCCACTTACGTTCGCGGCGAAGCGGCAGCCGGCGGCACACTGATGTGGCTTTATGTGGGGATCGCGGTGATCGTGATCGCCGGGGTCGCCTTTTTTCTTTACGGGCGATAGGTGAAAAGGCGGCTCGTTCTTCTTGGCGCGCCCGGTTCTGGCAAAGGGACCCAGGCGGAAATGATTACGCGCCAGTTCGGCATTCCTGTCACTTCGACGGGCGCGATCTTGCGCCGTGAACGCGATCTTGGAACGCCTTTGGGGCAAGAGACTGCCGAAGTTCTCCGAAGCGGCGGGCTCGTCTCGGACAAAATTATCATTGAACTGATTGAGGACTGGTTGCGCTTGCATGGTGGCCACGGGTTCGTCTTCGATGGTTTCCCTCGGACACTGCCGCAGGCTGAGAGCTTGATGTCGATTTTGGCAAGATTACGCTCCGCCTTAGATTTAGTGATCTGGCTCGAGGTGTCAGAGCAGACGGTGCTTGACCGCATCGCCGGCCGGCTTCAGTGCGGCGAATGTGGTTTTACTACAAGCTCATCGAGCGCGCAGTTTGCCAACCGTCCTGTATGTCCCTATTGCGATGGTCGATTAGAGCGTCGCAACGATGATGATCTGAGCGTGTTGCAAACCCGCTTGCAAGAATTCCGCACCAAGACCGAACCGCTGGCGTCCTTTTATGAAAAAATGTCGATCTTGCATCGGATCGACGGTAATCGTGATCGGGAGGCGGTCTTTAGCGACATCTCGCGATTGATTGAAGACAAGCGATGATTCCGATCAAAAGCGCCCGGGAAATCGAGAAGATGCGGCAGGCATGTCGCACCGCGAGCGACATTCTCGACCGGGTTAGCGATTTGATTCGTCCCGGTATTACCACCAGGGAGGTGGACGAAGGGGCAGCGGACTTCATGAGCGAAGCCCGCGTGAAGAGTGCGTTTCTTGGCTACCGGTTGGGGCACCGCGTTTTCCCGGGCAACATCTGCATCTCGCTCAACGACGAAGTGGTTCACGGCATCGGCAGCCAACGACGCATTCAATATGGCGACATTGTGAAACTGGACATCGGCATCATTCAGGATGGCTGGGTAGGCGATAACGCCACGACCGTGCCTGTTGGGATCATTGATGAACGCACGGATCAATTGCTGCGCATTACCGAAAACGCGCTCGCGCGCGCAATCGGCGTCGCCCGCGAAGGCCGGCGGGTAGGCGACATTTGCGCCGAAATCGAGGATGAAGCGCGTCGTTTTGGTTTTTCAGTCGTGCGCGAATTTGTTGGACACGGGGTGGGACGTAAAATGCACGAGGAACCACAAATTCCCAATTACGGTAAACGCGGCAGCGGGCCAAAACTAAAAGCGGGCATGACGCTGGCAATTGAGCCGATGATTAACATCGGCACTTCCGACGTAAGATTGCTCGACGACGGCTGGACGGTGCGCACAGCGGATGGAATGCCCTCGGCGCACTTTGAGCACACCGTCCTGATCACAAAGGATGACCCGGAAATTCTGACATGGCGCGCAAAGACGCAATTGAAGTAGAAGGCAGGGTCGTCGAGTTGCTGCCTAATACCATGTTTCGGGTTGAGCTGGCGAACGGCCATCGTGTTCTGGCGCATATCTCCGGGAAAATGCGTCTGCATTTCATTCGGATCTTGCCAGGCGACAAAGTTATGCTAGAGATTTCACCTTACGATTTGTCGAAAGGGCGAATAACTTATCGCCAAAAATGATGACGCGGCTGCCCCGCGTTTTCCATTTCGCGGATTATGAAAGTACGACCATCAGTAAAAAGACTTTGTGCCAGTTGCAGGATCGTGAAGCGCAAGAACGTTGTGCGCGTGATCTGCAAGAACCCGCGCCATAAACAAAGGCAAGGGTGATTAGTGAGAAGCGATTAGTGATTAGTTATGCCAAGGTTACTAGGAGTTGAAATTCCAGCGGACAAGCGGATCGAAGCATCGCTCACTTACATCTACGGAATCGGCTTTAGCACAGCCAGGCGCATTCTCGAGCAGACCAACATCGACCCGAACATCCGCGCGAAAAATCTTACGCCGCAACAGTTGAACGAAATCATTCACGCCATTACGAACAACAAGATCAAGATTGAAGGCGATCTGCGCCGCGATGTACAAAGCAACTTGAAACGTCTGCAGGCGATCAATTCTTATCGCGGCATCCGTCACCGGAAAGGCCTGCCCGTGCGCGGCCAGCGCACTTCGACGAATGCCCGGACACGCAAAGGACCACGCAAAACGGTTGGCGTAGTGCGCAATCCAGAGGCGAAAGCCGGCAAAGTTTAAGACTTATTAGAATTATGGCCGAGCCAGAGAGTCCAACCAACGCAAGTCCGGAAGAGCCGAAAGCCGAAGAACCGAAATCGGCGCCGGTGCCGGCTGATACCAAGGAAAGTGAGAAGGCGCCAGCTCCAAAGGCTGATGCACCCCCGAAAGCTTCCGGGGCCAAAAAACCCGCAAAGCCAAAGAAAGAACAGCCAGCCCCCGCTGCAGCAGCTCCGGAAAGCCTTTCGCTTTCGGCGGACGAAGTTGAGAAGCCGAAGATCGTCAAAGCCAAAGGCAGCAAAAACGTTCACTCAGGCATTGCGCATGTGCTTGCGACCTTCAACAACACCATCGTGACCATTACCGACTTGAAAGGCAACGTGATCGGGTGGTCTAGCGCCGGAAAGGTAGGCTTCAAAGGTTCGCGCAAGAGCACGGCGTATGCAGCGCAAATGGTCGCGCAGGACGCCTCGCGGCAGGCGATGGGCCACGGGCTGAAAGAAGTAGAAGTGTTGGTCAGAGGGCCGGGAGCTGGACGCGAATCCGCGGTGCGCGCTTTGCAGGCAGTCGGGCTCGATCTCACGCTTATTCGCGACGTCACGCCTGTGCCGCACAACGGTTGTCGTCCGCCGAAACAACGCCGCGTATAACGCTATCAGCTATTAACTCTCAACTATCATCTTTCTGAAATGGGCAGATACACCGGACCAAAAACCAAAGTAAGTCGCCGTTATGGTGTGCCGATTTTCGGTTCCTCCAAGGCGTTGGAGCGGAAAAATTATCCGCCCGGCATGCACGGCCCGCGAGGTGCACGGCGCAAGCAATCCGATTACGCGATTGCGCTCGGCGAGAAACAGAAGCTGCGCTATCAATACGGACTTCTGGAGCGGCAGTTCCGCCGCATTTTCCAGAGCGCACTGCGCAAGCGCGGTGTGACCGGTGAAACGCTGCTGCAGTTACTAGAGACGCGGCTTGATAACGTGGTTTACCGCCTTGGCCTTGCGAACACCCGCAGCGCTGCGCGCCAGCTTGTGTCGCACGGCCATGTGCTGGTCAACGGTCGCACCGTGAATATTGCTTCCTACAACGTGAAAGCGGGCGACGAGATCAAGATCAAAGATAAACCTAAATCCCGCCAGCTCGTGCTGCGGAACCTTGATCTCACACAAATTGTTCCCGTGCCCGACTGGCTGACGGTCGATCGCGATGCGCTCAGCGGCAAAGTCGCACGCATCCCGTCTCGGGAAGAGATGCAACCGATCGTAAACGAACAGCTAATAGTCGAGCTGTACTCGCGCTAATTAGAATCTAGTCTGTGCGCCCAGCGGTTTGCAACCTGCTGGATCGAATGCAGCGAAGAACATCTCCGATGGGCGCGTCGCCCATCTGGAAATTCAGACGCCCCACAGGGGTGTGGCTACAGGATTTGTCAGATGGGTTCCAGCAGTTCTACCGAATCGCCTTTGTGCAGCATGCCTTCCACAATGACTGCGCCGTAAACGCCGGCCATGCCATCGTGGGCCTGCGCCACTTTTTTCAGTATCGCAGGCGTTTTCTCTCCGGTATCGGGATCGAGTGTGATCATCATGCAGCGCGGGTCGCGTTCCAGAATCGTGACGACTGCCTTAGGGCCAATCCGCAGCGATCGGCCTACAAAATCGTTCTCGGCGAAGCCTTGAGCGGATGTGAGGTCCACATACACGTTTGCTCGGAAACGCCGCTTATCCATCGGAGTGCCCGTCTCTTCAGCCAATTGTCGCGCCGATTGCAAACTAAACATCGAAAACGGGCGACAATCGGTCATCGCGCGCTCGGATCGCATCAACGTGAGCTGATGCTTTTCATCGATGTCGGCTCGCACCATCGTCGTCAGCGCCGGATCATCAATAGCGAGTGTTCGTCCGTCCGGAGTTTTAACGTCGACCACTAACTCCGAAGGATTGGCCGAGACGGGATTCGCGCCCATGCTCTCCGCTTCACTCAGATTGATGGGCCGCGCCGCTTTGTCGGGATAACGAAAGCGCGGACGATACTGCAAAAGTTTTGTTTGCTCGCGCGCCGTGAAATAGGGGAATCCCTTGGGACTCGCCGAACTTTTGAAGGCAAAGAGTCGATCGCCGTAAATTCCTGAGAAGCCTGCAAAGGCTTCATCCAACTCTTCGCCCCGCATGCTCTTCACAGGGTAACGCCAAAGGCTCTCTACCTTTCCGACGATGCTCATGTCTGATTTTCTTCCTCGATATTTGTGGCAGTCAATCCGATTACGATTTGCCAATCACGATGTCGCCGTAAGTGCTGTTGACGATTGCCTTCAATTCGGCTTGCTCCGCGGCGGGTACTTTGAACTTG
>QHPG01000244.1 GCA_003219005.1 Verrucomicrobiota bacterium | reverse complement strand
TGCGTTATGCTGCCCGAAGATCGCGACGAAATTGATGAGCAGGATGTTGAGGACGTAAAAATCAATGCGCGCGAGGTGAGCATTCCGGCGCAAAACGCGTTTCTGCATTCAATCATTCAACACTATCACGTCGATGGACAGAACGGCGTGCTGAACCCGATCGGGATGCTCGGCCAAAAGTTAGAAGCCGATTTTCATATCATCCACGGCGTACGCACGCGCATTCAAAATACCATCCGCTGCATAAAAGAACTGCCGCTGGACGTGGAGGACGTTGTTTTTGGCGGGCTCGCTTCTGCGCAAGTGGTGCTGACCCAGCATCAAAAAGATCTCGGCGCGCTGGTGATCGATATTGGCGGCGGGACGACCGATTACGTGTTGTACGCCGACGGCGCTGTGAAACAAAGTGGTTGTCTGGCCGTCGGCGGCGACCACATCACCAATGATATCTCCATGGGGCTGCGCATCCCGATGGCGCGCGCGGAAAAATTAAAAATTGAAGAGGGCAGTTGTATCCTCGGCAATTGTTTGCCTGGCGAAATGATTTTGTTGAAGGACGATTCCGGTTTCGCTGGAAAAGAGATCGACCGGGAAGTGCTGAACACGATCATTCACCTGCGCATGCGCGAAGGACTCGAGCTACTTAAGCGCAGGCTCGAAGAGCAGCCATATCTCAGCTATCTCGGCGCCGGCATTTTCATTACCGGCGGTTGTAGCCTTCTTAATGGCATCGATCATCTGGCGGAGGAAATTTTCGAGATCCCTGCGCACCTGGCACACGCGCAGACCACATGGGGCGTAACGTCCGCAGTGGAAGATCCCCAGTTCTCAACAGCCATCGGCCTGGTGAAGTTCGCACAAGTTATGCAAACAGATCGGCCGCGGCGAGGCTTCGGCCGGTTGATCGGAAAATTTTTCAGCGGAATGCGATGATGAATTTCACCACACTCTCCAGCGATCATCCCGAGCCGCGCAGACGGCGAGGGACCTCACAAATACTGCGGGCGTTTGCTTGCTTCAATGCGCCTGACCATAAAGCGAGGAGAATGCTGTGTTTGGTTCGTGTGACCTCTCGTCAGATTGCGAGGTTCCTCGCTTCGCTAGAATGACGCGTTTGAGAATGGGATAGCAAGATCGAAGGAAAATATGATTCAACTCAGCAAAAATTACAGTCTCCCGGACCGCCTGGCAGAATTTATTCCGGTAAAAGTTGTCAGCGTTGGTGGCGCCGGTTTGAACGCGCTCGATCGAGTCGTGCTCGATGGCTTGGAGAAAGCCGGCGTAGTTGCGATCAACACCGATGTGCAGTCACTGGCGAGTTCGGTCGCGCCGCACAAGGTGCAGCTGGGCCGTAATGTGACACGCGGTTTGGGCGCCGGCGGCGACCCAGAGCTCGGTTATCAAGCCGCTGTAGAATCGACCGAAGAAATTCGCGAAGCGTTGGCCGATGCGAATGTGATTTTCATTTGCGCAGGGCTGGGTGGCGGCACTGGTTCGGGCGCGGCGCCCTACGTCGCGCAGCTGGCCCGCGAAGCCGGCGCGCTTGTGATCGCCTTCGTCACCCTTCCATTCACCTTCGAAGGCAAACGACGCAACGCCCAGGCGCGAGAGGCGCTCGCCCGGCTCAACGAGGTTGCTCACTCAGTAGTCTGCTTCGAGAACGATCGAATGGGCGACATGACCGCGCCACACGCCGGAATTCATCAGGCTTTCGCAATGGCGGATATCACGGTCAGCCAGAGCGTCCGCTCGATTGTGAACCTTATCCAGCGGCCGGGACTCATTCGCATCGGCTTCGATGATTTACTTGCTGCCTTGCGCGCTCACAACGGCCGTTGCTTGTTCGGCTACGGCGAAGCCGACTCGGACAATCGCGCGCATGACGCGCTTACGCAGGCGCTCAAGAATCCGCTGATGGATCGTGGCCGGATGCTGGCTGACGCCACACACGTCCTCGTACAGGTGGCAGGTGGGCCCGGCCTCACGTTGTCTGAAGTCGAAATTCTCATGCAGGAACTCGGCCGTCACGTGAGCGAGCAAACACAAATTCTCTTCGGCGCCGCTGTGGACGGACGGCTGGGCGACCGATTGAGCGTGACCATCATCAGCTCGCTCGCTGCTGAAGAAGATTTGATTTCGCAATCCACTGGCTCGGGGACCTTGAGCAGCGCGCCCGCGACGACGCCAGCCCAGGAACAGTACCAACATCCCGCGCCGCAGATTCATATCGAACCCGAACCGGCGGCGATGGAACCTGCGCAGCCTGAGGAAAGCGTTTCGTTTGAAGAGCCCGTGGCGGCCGAAGCGGCACCGGACTCTGCATTCGTGCCAAGCGAACCAGCCCCTCTCATAAGTACGGCGCTGAAGAAGACGGTCCCGCGCAAGGAAGAAAAGGCACCGTCCGAAAAGTCTGCGCAGGCGAAACAGGAAGTTCTGCAATTTGAACCTGTGACCCGCGGCCGCTTTGAAAAAAGTGAGCCAACGATCGTGGAAGGCGAAGATCTCGACGTCCCGACCTACCTGCGAAAGAACATCAAAGTAAAGTAGTTTGCTGTAGAGGCAGCTGTGTCGGCTGCAATTCCTTGAGATGCCGGCGACACGCCGGCCGCTACAGTTTACTTTTTCATCAGCTCCAGCACCGCTGTCG
>QHPG01000253.1 GCA_003219005.1 Verrucomicrobiota bacterium | reverse complement strand
TTCGAGCCGGCTAGCCGCGTCGAGCCTTTCGAAGTGCGAGGACAAAAAATCGGTGTGACCATCTGTGAGGACATCTGGACGGAACATTATCTGCCGCGACCGCTTTACGATGTCGATCCGGTGGGCAAGCTCGTGGAGCAAGGCGCCGAGATCATCGTAAATCTGAGTTCATCACCGTTTGCCTTGCATAAGCCGGCGATCCGTTACGAGTTGGTGGCCGGTTCCGCCCGCGCGCATCAGCGTCCAATCTGTTATTGCAATCTCGTGGGCGGCAACGATCAACTGGTGTTCGACGGAAACTCGATCGCTGTCACCCCCGCCGGCAAGTTAATCGCGCAATTGGCTGCGTTTCGCGAGGAGGAGAAAGTCGTCGATACGGATTCAACCGAAACAATCGAATTCCACGAAAGCAAAACGCCGGAGCGACTTTTCGCCGCGCTTTCCCTCGGAGTCCGGGATTATTTTCGCAAATGCAATTTCCATTCTGCGGTGATCGGCTTGAGTGGCGGAGTCGATTCTGCGGTCACTGCTGTTATCGCAGTCGATGCGCTAGGCGCGGAAAACGTAACGGGCGTCTCGATGCCGAGCCCGTACTCATCGCGCGGCAGCATCGACGATGCGGGTACACTTGCGCGCAATCTTGGTATCAAATCTCTTGAGATCCCCATCGGCGATGCCTTTGCTGTGTTTAAATCACAGTTCAAAGAAATTTTTAAAGGGCTGCCCGAAAACGAGACGGAAGAAAACATGCAGCCGCGCCTGCGCGCCATGACGCTGATGGCGCTTTCGAATAAGTTCGGCCACTTGCTGCTCACGACCGGAAACAAAAGCGAACTCGCCGTCGGGTATTGCACCATCTACGGCGACATGGCCGGCGGGCTCGCCGTGATTAGTGACGTGCCGAAGACGATGGTTTACGAGCTGGCGCGCTGGATCAATCGGGAGCGTGAGATCATTCCAAGATCCACAATCGACAAACCGCCGAGCGCCGAGCTGAAACCAAATCAAAAAGATCAGGACACGCTGCCGCCGTATGAAATTCTAGATCAGATCTTGCAGCTTTACGTGGAAGAAAACCTGAGCGCGCGCGACATCATCGCGCGCGGATTCGACGAAAAGACCGTGCGCTGGGTGCAGCGCCGCGTCGATCTCAACGAATACAAGCGCGAGCAGGCCGCGCCCGGAATAAAAGTGACTAGCCGCGCCTTTGGGCTTGGCCGCAAGATGCCGATCGCGCAAAGATACGTCGATTAAAACAAATATGGTCCTAAGTGGAAAACACGCGCTGATCACGGGAAGCTCTCGTGGCATTGGTCGAGGAATCGCGCTCAAGCTGGCTGAACAAGGTGTGAACGTAGCCGTTCACTACTATCAAAACGAGGCCGCCGCCTCAGACACGCTTGCGCACGTGCGCGAACGAGGCGCCGACGGTTTCGTGGTGCAAGCGGACGTGTTGGAGCCCAAACAAATCACTCAGATGTTCGGCAAAGTTAAAACCGAATTCGGCAAACTCGATATCTTTGTCAGCAATGCGCGACCGGAGGCAGCCACGTTTTTCTACCCGCCAATGGACATTACTGTCGAGCAATGGAATGCCGCGTCCGATTCGCAGGCAAAGGCGTTCCTCGTCGCTGTGCACGAAGCGGTTCCACTCATGGATAAAGGCGGGAGAATTCTCGCTATCACTTACGCGCAGGGAAGCCGCACGGGCGGACTGCAACCCTGGGTTGGCATGGGTTCAGCCAAGGCCGCGCTCGAGTCTCTCGTGCGTTACTTCGCGGTCCCGCTTGCCAAACGCGGCATCACAGTCAACGCCATCAGTCCCGGATGGACCGAGGATAGCGTTTTAAATTCGCTGCCCGAGCAAGTTCAGGAACTCATTCGAAATTGGCACGCGCGCGGATGGACTCCCATGGGGCGGCTGGGCACGCCTGAGGATGTCGGCAACGTTGCGACGCTCCTTTGTTCACAGCAAGCCGACTGGATAACTGGTCAGGTGATTTACGCGGATGGCGGCGCGTCGTTGATGAATCCTGAGATTCCGCCAGAGATTCAGCTGGGCTGACGCGGCGAACTCTCCTGAAAGCCAGCCTTTATCGCTGAAGCCGTCGGGCTTGCCAACCAGTGTGCGCCTCAATGCTTATTCGCATTGACGCTCGGCATCCGTATCAATAGAACCACGTTTGAGTGGGTCCTGGTACTCTTGCGCGGAAAATTTGGATCGGCCTTGCGATTACGATCGCCTTCCTCACCGCGACTATTTTTCTGGTTAGTCTCCCTGCATCGCGATTCACCGATCCGGCCGGGAGAGAATACGCTGCCGCCGTTGCGCGCTTCATTGTCGGATTAATTGCAATCTTCGCCATTCGGAAACTCAATTGGGATTCCGACGCGCTGCGTTCACCGTCGCCACGGGCGTGGCTGATCGTTGTGCCGGTCGCGGTTTACTC
>QHPG01000252.1 GCA_003219005.1 Verrucomicrobiota bacterium | reverse complement strand
AAAGCTCAGTGACAAATTCTAAGACATTACTCGCAGTAGCACTTGCAGGCGCACTTGGCAGCATCGTCGCTAATTCGGCGAGCGCGGCAATGATCAGTATCACCCCCAGCAAGGACAACACACTCTATGAGTACGATCCCGTCGATGGCGATACGAGCAACGCCCTTGGCTTCCACTTCTTTGCCGGCAAGACGGCTATGGGTGAACTTCGCCGCGGAGTGCTGGCATTCGACATCGCTGGAAGTATTCCGGCCGGCTCAACGATAACAGGCGTTACCCTCAGTATGAACATGTCCAGAACACCTCTTAGCGTTGCGTATCCGGTCGAGCTGCACAAGCTCCTTGCCGACTGGGGAGAAGGAACATCCATGGCATCTGGAGAGGAAGGTGACGGCGCGCCGGCCACGCCCAATGATGCCACATGGCGGCACCGTTTCTTTGACACGATTTTTTGGACCAATGAAGGCGGCGACTTCTCCGCCACCGTCAGCGCGAGCCAGTCGGTCAGTGTCGTTGGGCCCTACACGTGGAGCTCACCGCAAATGGTGGCGGATGTGCAGGATTGGCTGGATAACCCAGCAGGCAACTTCGGCTGGCTGGTATTGGGAGACGAGAAGCCCACGTTGACGTCGAAGCGGTTCGATACTCGGGAGAGCGCCAGCCCGCCTGTGCTGACCATACAATTCATTCCCGGCCCAAGAGTTCACCCGACACCGCGCCCTCGTCCCACTCCGCCACCTCGTCCGGCGACCTGATTCCCCAGCCTGCCACGCCTTCGGTCGCCGGCATTGCAGGTACGCGTTGAGCGCCAAAGGCGCTGCTTCATCCTAGCCTGGGGCAACGTCCCAAGATCGTGGCACCAAAGAAAACGCAGCGCTGAAGGCGCGATTCATTTCGACCAACTGCAAAAGGTGGTTGAGCATCAAATTCCTGGGGCGATTCCCCAGGCTAAAGTGACATGACGCGCCTTTGGCGCTAAGCATATGCCATCGTAGCGCGGTGTCTCTACCCTCAGCGCTCGTTAAGCATTTTGTTTTCAGTCCCTAGTTGCTCTGCCTGCCGAAAGTGTTTTTCAGCCAGCTCGGTCATACCCAGGTCTTGAAGTCGGCGCCCAAGCATCCAATGGTAAAATGGATCGTTAGGAGTGAATTGGTCGGCTTGTTTTTCATGAGCACTGGCTTCTTCCAGTTTGCCTAACGAACGGTCTGCGCCGGCGAGCTCGTTGTTCACCAAAGGCAGGCGCGCGTTGCGCCGCACCGCGTCGGTCCAAACCGAAATAGCTTCATCCCTGCGACCGAGCTGCCAGAGCGATTCGCCTTTTTCCTGGCGCGCGAGAATCAAGTCATCTCTTTCCGCCAGCGCTTCATCCAGACTCGAGCGCGCTTCTTCGTGACGCCCCATACGATTCAGGATCGCGCCGCGATAATAGAGGCTCAAAGCCCTACTCTCTCCGTTTTGGTGGACTGCGGCCTGGCCAAGCAATTGGACGGATTGCTCGGCGTTACCCAACAGATATTCAAACCAGGCGAGTTTCGGCAATGTCTCGCTGTTTACAAACAGCCCGGCTCTTGAAGCCGCATCATAGTGTTTTTTCCCGTCGAGAATGTTCTCCCGGTCGGCTGAACTCAGCCAGCGGGCGGGATTAGCTTGCGCAAGGGCAAGCTCGTCGGGCACTTGAATTTTCTGAAACGCGTAATTGCCCAGAAACTCGTGGTAGCGCACCCAGCCACTGTGCGCGTTCAATCCAATCCAAGCAGAGGCCAAGATTGCAAATGCCCAGCCTGCTTTTCGAATTTTGCCTGAAGACTTCAAATTGAAACGGTAAAAGGACAATTCTTTTGCCCGAATCAATCTCCACATCTTCAGGGTGAGAAACGTGGTAACCGCGGCGCAACCGAGCGCCATCAGAAATGGAACCAACGCGTAAACGCCGCGAACGGCTAGCAAACTTCCCAGAAACACCAGTGCGCCCACGATTTCTTCTGGCCACGTTAGCGAGTAACTCCTCTTGATCGCGTTCGATTTGGGTACCAGGATCGTCGGCTTACCAAAACCGAAATAGAGAGCGTCATTGGGACAAACGCTCACGCAGTCCATGCACTTCATACAACCCGGATCGACCACCATCCCGTACTGCTTCACTTCCGCGTGCACCATCACGTTTGAAGTGCAGGTGGCAGTGCAGTGGCCGCATTGATTGCATGCAGGCGTGACTCGGATTTTTCCGGGCGACAACTTGTCGGCAAGACCAAAAAATCCGCCGTAAGGACAGGCATAAGTGCAAAAGCCTTTTTGCCCCAAAAAATAGACGGTCACAAAACCGCAGACGAAAAGAAAAGGAATAGCCACCGCGACAGAAGGAAAGGTCTGCCAAAAATTCGTGGTCACCAGATGATTGGTGAATTTCGGGATGATCGCTGCGTGCTCCGGGTTGTGGAATAATCGATACGCCGTGGGCCAGACAAACATGTAGAGCGCGCCGATGAGCGGGACATATACCAGCAGCCGCGACCGAA
>QHPG01000251.1 GCA_003219005.1 Verrucomicrobiota bacterium | reverse complement strand
GCACCCAGCGCCTCGAATCCTTTCAGATGCAAATCGATTGGCCGATCGCCAATCACGCATCCGCCCGGCATCGATACGGTCGCTTCTTTACAACGGCCGAGCAGCGGCCCGAGCACGCAAACCGAAGCGCGCATTTTGCGCACGACATCGTAAGGCGCGACCGATTGCACGTTCTCGGCCGCCACCGTGACTGTTCCGCTGGCGCGTTCCACTTGTGCGCCGAGATGGATCAAAATTTGCAGCATGTAATGCGTGTCGCTTAGGTCGGGCACGCGATGAACGATGCACGGTTCGCGCGTGAGCAACGTGGCAGCCAGGATTGGCAGCGAAGAATTTTTCGAGCCGCTGACCTTAATCGAACCGGAAAGCGGATGGCCGCCGTGAATGAGAATTTTATCCATACCTCGCAAACAGGAAACGTGTCACACCTGAATAATCGGTTTTCGAACAAATGTCGCGGTAATTTTTTTCCGCCAAGATCGAAAGAAGCGCCTCGCCCTGGCCGATTCCGATCTCCAAAGCCAGCATTCCCCCGGGACGCAGGCGCGACGGCGCTTGCGCAACCAGTTCGCGTATCAATTCATCACCACGCGCCCTGGCGAAAACTGCGACTGCCGGATCGTGTAACACTTCGCGGGAAAGGGTGTGCCGGTCTTGTGTCGAGATGTAAGGAAGATTTGCGACAATGAAATCGAAAGCTCCCTCCACATTTTCAAGGAGATGGCTTTTCAGAAACCGGACTCGATCCGCCAGCGCCAGCCGCTCGGCATTTTCCCGAGCGAGCGATAAGGCCTCATCCGAAATATCAACCGCGAGAATTTCCGCAGTAGGAAACTTTGCAGCCAGGCTCAGTGCGATCACGCCGCTGCCCGTTCCCACATCCAGAATTTTGGACTTTGGATTGTGGATTTCGGATTTTAAGAACTCAACGAGTTCTTCAGTCTCCGGGCGCGGCACCATCGCGCGTTTGTCGCAGCGAAAAACGTGGCCGCAAAATTCGACCGTGCCGAGCAGATGCTGAAGCGGCTCACCTTCAGCGCGACGCTTCACCAGATCGCGGAGCGGCGCGAGTTCCGATTCCGTTAGCACACGTTCGAATTCCAAATAAAGCTCGATCCGTTTCCGCCCCAGCACATGCGCCAGCAGGTGTTCCGCATTCAGTCGCGGATTTTCAACATCATGTTTCTTGAAATACGCAGTCGTTGCTTGCAGCACTTCGAGCACACTCTTCGTTTTTGTCATGTCGAGCGGAGTCGAGACATCTCTAAAAGTTTCTGGTTCCGAAGCAGTGAAAGATTCCTTGATTCTGCTCGGAATGACAAAGGAAGAATTACGCGGCCAACGTTTCCTTCAACCGCTCGGCCATATCGGCGGCTTGCAGCGCGCTGATCAATTCTCCGAGATCGCCCTCGATCACGCCGTCCAAATTGTAAAGCGTCAGACCAATGCGATGGTCGGTCACGCGGTTTTGCGGAAAATTGTAGGTGCGAATTTTTTCTTCGCGCCCGCCGGTGCCGATCTGGCCGCGGCGTTGCGCGCTGTATTTCTCCGCTTCCTCGCGCTGCTTTCGCTCCAGCAGGCGCGCCCGCAAAATCGATAGCGCACGCTCCTTGTTCTTGATCTGGCTGCGCCCGTCCTGACAGCGCACGATCATGCCGGTGGGAATGTGCATGACCTGCACGGCCGAGTCAGTGGTGTTGACGCCTTGCCCGCCCGGACCACCCGCACGCGAAACTTCGATTCGCAAATCTTCCGGCTTCATTTCCACATCCACATCTTGCGCCTCGGCCAATACCGCCACGGTGGCTGTTGATGTATGAATGCGGCCCTGCGCCTCTGTTGCGGGCACACGTTGCACACGATGAACGCCGCTTTCGTAACGAAGTTTTCGAAAAACAGATTCGCCGGAAACTCGAAAGATCGCTTCCTTGAATCCGCCGAGCTCTGAAGGACTCGATTCGAGATCTTCGGTTTTCAGGCCGGCACCTTCCGCATAACGATGATACATGCGGTACAGATCGGCGGCGAAAATCGCCGCTTCGTTTCCGCCGGTTCCTGCGCGGATTTCCACGATGGCATCACGCTCTTCATTTTCATCGGGTGGCAGCAAGGCGATCTGAACATCGCGCTCAAGATCGCCGACTCGTTTTTCCAAATCCGGGATTTCGTCATCAGCCATCGCAGCGATCTCAACATCACGCGACATCGCCAGCTCGCGATTGTCATCCAATTGCTTGCGCCCCGTTTCGAGTTCGCCCCACTTTGCCAGCAGTTGCTTGATGTTCGCGTGCTCGCGCATGATCTCGCTCGCGCGTTGGCGATTGGAAAAAAGCGCCGGATCAGCGATCTCGCGCTCGAGTTGTTCGAGGCGCTCGCGTTTCAGTTTAATAAGGGAATTAAAGTCCATAATTGTAGCCGTGATCGCTGATCGCGGCTCCGGCCGGGGTCACCGACCCCGACTACAGAATCCAGCTAAGCTTTCTTCTCGGCTCGCGCGGCTTTGGTGCTGCCGTAGCGGCGAGCGAATTTCTCGACGCGCCCGGCGGTATCGATGAACTTTTGTTCGCCAGTGAAAAAGGGATGACAAGCGGCACAAATACCGATCTTAATATCGCGACGCGTGGAGCGGGTATGATATACCGTGCCACACGCACAGACCATGTCGGTCTCGTAATACTCTGGATGAATCCCTGTTTTCATCTTCTAAATGGAGCGCGGAATGTATCCGCGCGGGCGGCCTCCTGCAAGCGATGAAATCCGAAGACCCATTACTGGCAGCGTGGGACAAGATGCTGGCCCGAAAAGGCGACGCGCCTGCCGTCTTCGACACGCGCGGCAACGTAATTCGCACATTTTTTGAGGTCGATAAACATGCGCGGGAGATCGAGGCGAAGACCAAGCCGCATAACCTAAACGCAATTCGAATCGGAAATCACGTAAATTGGCCGTCGCTTTTCCTAGCTTGTACGCGCAAGCAGAATATTGTTCTTCCGATTGATGAATCTCT
>QHPG01000004.1 GCA_003219005.1 Verrucomicrobiota bacterium | reverse complement strand
GCCAGAATGATGAAAAGCAAGTACGCCCACATGGGAATTCTCTGAGTGCTGGCACGGGTGCGTTTCATTTGAGGCTTCGTCGATGGCTTGGAACCGCCGTGGTCCAATGTCTTAACATCGCTGAGCTCCGTGTTAAGTTTCATTTGAAGCCTCCGGTGCGCCGGGAAATTGCCTTCTTTCTTGGAATCGAATTTCCCTGTTTCGTCTGGCCGTTGGGTTCAGCGAAAACGCGAGCCGGACGCTGGCGTGTGGCGGACTGACGGCTGTCGCTTTCCTCTGCCCGCTTCCGAACCCGCGCCAACACTTTCATGCACGTCTTGAGATCGGACTCTGTGGTATCATCCAACAGTTCGTGGCGAAGTTTGTCGGCAGTTGCGTTGATCTCTGTGATTACCCGCTGGGCGCGCCGGCCGAGCAGCACCATTTTGCAGCGGCGATCGTGTGGAGAATTTGTGCGCGTAATCCAAGCTTCCCGCTCCAAGCGGTGCAACAGCGTCACCACGGTGGGCTCCTCCACGCCCAGACGCGCTGCAATCTCTGCCTGCGTAAGGGCGTCCTGCGCAATGGATAGATGCATTAGCGTGCGCCATTTTGCCTGGCTTAGACCCATGGGCTTGAGGCGCTCATCCAGCTTTTGTCGCCATGCACGGGCGGTACCGTGGAGCAATTGGCCAAATGTCTCGTCATCGGACATAGTGCAGATCAATTGGTTAGCATACTAACCAATTCTGGTTTTCGATTCTGTCAATCTTCGTTCGCCGCAAGCCTGAAAAAAAAGGCTGCGACCGGGCAGTGCCAAGACTCAATACTCTATGTTCGATGTCTCGCTCGCGCTGCAAGGCTGCTCTGCTTCATCAGGCAGCTGTCGCTTCCACCACAAGAAGAGCGCCGCGTAAAAACAAAGAGTCAAACAAGGTTGGATCGCGTGGACGAAGTAAACATTCTTTTTCCGGTGGAACCCAGCAGGCTAATATCGCTTTAAGGTCCGACCTCAAAGAGGATCATCTCTTGTTTGGTATAATCCGTCGCGCGAGCGATTGGATGCGCTTTGCGCGGCGCCCACTTTTGCGTTGACGCTGCTTCCACTTCATTATCGGCTCGGACGAGGAAATAATGTGTTTCCTCGGGCAGGTCCGCGACGCTGCTCACATACTCGAGCGGCGCTTTTATGTAGAAAAGCACCGGCACATAGCGTGGATTGACTGAATAAACTATCTCGTCGCCCGGCAACGCGCCGTTAATTGTAGCGGCAGCCCTCGTTACCTGCTGTCTGCCCCGCAGAGCAAGCGCGGTGAGCGGATACCCGATTCCGCCAATCACTAGCCCAAGTCCGACGAAAGCGATCACTGCTTTGGCAAACGGATTCTCGCTTCCTAAGCGCACTCCCCCGGGCCAATGCAGTGCGCCATCGGCATAACTCATTGCCAGCAGCCACGACGCCGGGACCAAGTACGGCATGCTGTAGCGGGCGATTCCTCCGGGCACGAGGTTTACAATAAGAAAAGGCAGCGCCGTCCCCCAGACGAGCGCATGAGCAAGTTGCCGCTGATTGTGATCCCGAAATTTTGAAAATCGCAGAAACGGAAACAGAACAAGCCACGGCAGGAAATATATGAGACCGCGCGGGATATTCAGGATCCAGTTCACAAATTGGAATTCAGTGCCTTTCAGCCGTCCGGTGAATTGAATCGACCAGTTGTGCATCGCCGCCGGGATCGTCATTGTCCTGACAAACGGAACGGCCCAAGCAGCGAAGATGCCGAGCATAATTGTAAACCCAATGAAATGCGCGGGGTGAATTAGAAGTCGCGAATTCTTGTGCTGCCAAACGACAGCCAGCACAATCGCATAGAAAAATACAAGAAGTGTCGGCCCCTTCGTGAGCATCCCAAGCCCGAGAAAAATCGAGGCGGGAACCCAAATGAGCCATGCGGACTTTTTTTGAGTCCAAAAGCTCAACCAACAAATAATGGCAAGCCCGCAGATAGAAACGTAGAGCCCCTCGATTTCGATCAAGCGGCCTTTTTCAATCATGCCGATATTCGTCAACCAGATCAACGCTGCGATCAGTGATCCCTTGGGGCCGAGGCTCACGCGCGCGACGGTGACAAAAGCAATTGCCACCGCGAGCACAGCAAGAGCTGAAGGCAAGCGGGCCGTCCATTCATTTCGCGCGCCAAAGAATTTAAACGATGCCGCGGCAAGCCAGTTCACCAGTGGCGGCTTTCGGAAATAAGGATTGCTGCCCACTTGCGGCACAACATAATCGCCCGTCTTGAGCATCTGGATGGCCGGCAAAATCCGGCGCCCTTCTTCTCCCTTGATGGCCAGTGAACCGAGCGCTGGCAGATAAACCACCGACCAGACCAAGAGCACAATCAGGAAAGCTTGGATCCGCGAATTCATCGGATGCTGGATGTTGGACATTGCGAGTTTGACGTCAAATTAAACCGCTGCGCAGCTTGACGAGTAGACCTCACAAAGTTATCCTTAGAATCTAGTCCGCGCGCTGATCGGAGTGGGAACTGGCGTCCCACTCTTTTTAGTCTGCGGGCTGCATGTTTTTATGAACGCGGAATTTATTGCCATGCTCGACTACCTGGAGCGGGAGCGCGGGATCAAACGCGATATCCTCCTCGAGGCCGTTTCGAACGCGCTGCTCTCCGCCTCCAAGAAGAGCGTCGGCGCGTCGCGCGATCTGCGCATCGATATTAATCCCAAGAGCGGCGAAATCCGGGCGCTGGCCAACCTGCTGGTAGTCGAGGATGTAACGAATCCACAAGATGAGATCGAGCTCTCAAAGGCACGCAAGATCAAACCGGACGCGAACATTGGTGACGCCGTGGAAGTAGAAGTCACACCGAAGAATTTTGGGCGCATCGCGGCGCAGACGGCAAAACAAGCCATGATGCAGCGGATTCGCCAAGCCGAGAAAGAAATGATTTACGAGGAGTTTAAGGATCGCGCCGGCGAAATCGTGAGTGGAACCGTGCGGCGCTTCGATCGCTCCGATGTGATTCTCGATCTTGGAAAATTTGAAGCCATAATGCCGCAAAGGGAGCGCGTCGTGGTGGAAGATTACAATGTCGGCGACCGCTTGCGCGCCTACGTGGTCGCGGTCGAGAACGGCGTCCGCGGCCCCGAGATCATCGTCTCGCGCAGCCATCCCAATTTTGTGCGCCGGCTTTTCGAGCTTGAAGTAAGCGAAATCGCCGACGGCACGGTGGAGATTCGCGGCATCGCCCGAGAAGCTGGTTATCGCACTAAAATCGCAGTCTGGAGCGCGAACGAGAAAGTGGACCCCGTAGGCGCCTGTGTCGGCATGCGCGGCTCGCGGGTCAAAAACATCGTGCGCGAGCTCAATAACGAAAAGGTCGATATCATCCGCTGGAGCTCCGATCCAAAGGATTACGTTCTGGAAGCGCTCAAGCCGGCGAAAGTGAAAAACCTGGCTTTCGATACGGAAAAAAAGAGTGTGCAGATTTCTGTCGATGAAGATCAGCTGTCGCTCGCGATTGGAAAAAAGGGACAGAACGCACGATTGACCTCGCGATTGACCGGTTGGGAAATCAACATCGGCAAGGATACGTCGGCGACAACCGTGGTGGAACAAAAGGTAGCGCAAGCTGCGCAGACACTTGCCAGCGCGCTCCCTGTCACCGATGAGCAGGCGCTCACCCTGGTGAAATCCGGCTTTACCAATTTAGAAGGATTGCGCGATGCGGACGTGCAGGATTTGGTGGATATTCTCGCAGTCGATGAAACAAAGGCACGCGAGATTTACGAGGCAGTGCACCGGCAGGAACTCGTACAATAACGTGGCTCTGCTTTAAGGGCTTGAGCCATGAGCGAAATTTTGAAGGAACGACGATGGCAACGAAGACGAGCAGCAAAACTGCAACGCGTAAACCGGCCGCACACACGGCCGCGCGCAAGACTACTGCTCGTCAGCCAGTAGCAGCGCCGAAAACAAAGGTTCTCAAGAAAGAGCCAAAGCGGGATATCGCGCCAGAGCAGGCCGATGCGGCAGCTCCGACTAAATCGGGCACGCTTTCGCCAAAGACGGAGCCTCGAACTACTCCAGCGCCGAGCCACGAACACGAAAGCGTCTCGCTCATCGACAGAAAAAAACCGCGCAAGAAGACAGAAGGTGGCGAGGTAAAACCCAAGCGGGATCTTTTACCTCCAATCTCGCGCATCCGAGCGTCGCTGGAGGCAACTGTTGCTCCGCCAAAACCTGCAGCACCGGAGCAAACGCCCCCCACTCAAGCGCCGACCGAGGCCGTGACACCTTCTGCTGAGGCAGAAGCCGAACCGCAGAAGATCATCCTTATCAAGCCTCCAATTGTTGTTAAACAGTTAGCAGCTGAGCTTGGCTTAAAACCGCATCAAATCATCGCCGAATTGATGACGCACAATATTTTCGCCAACATCAACCAGACAATCGAGCCCGATATTGCGGCGAAGATTGCGGAGAACCACGGGTTCGTTCTGGAAAAGGAGCGCCGCGAAAAAGGCGCCGGCGTTCACAAGGTGGAACAGGTAGTCGTCGCGCCGCCTCCGCCGGTTATTAAAGAACCAGAGGAGCTCAAGCCGCGCGGTCCCATCATCACCTTCATGGGCCATGTCGATCATGGGAAGACCACGCTCCTGGACGCGATTCGCAAGACGCGCGTAGCGGCTGGCGAAGCTGGTGGAATCACGCAGCACATCGGCGCTTACAGCGTCAATCACAATGGCGCGACACTTACTTTCATCGACACACCGGGCCACGCCGCCTTCACCGCCATGCGCGCACGCGGCGCCAACGTGACCGATATCGTCGTGCTGGTGGTCGCGGCGGATGATGGGATCATGCCGCAAACAATCGAAGCGATTAATCACGCCAAGGCCGCGCCGCATGTGAAGATCATGGTCGCCGTCAACAAAATGGATCTTCCGGGCGCGAATTTAGATCGGGTCAAGAAACAACTTCAGGAGCATGGTCTGAGCCCCGAAGACTGGGGCGGTGAAACGATTATTTGTCCGGTCTCGGCGACAAAAGGCACTGGAATTGATCAGTTGCTTGAGATGATGACGCTACAGGCCGAGGTGATGGAACTCAAAGCCTCGCCGAGCGCCAGAGCACGCGGCACTGTCATCGAAGCGCAAGTTGAAGCGGGACGCGGCCCTACGGCCACTGTGATCGTGCAGATGGGCACATTAAAAATCGGCGACCCGTTCATCTGCGGTGATTACAACGGCAAAGTAAAATCATTGCTAGACGATCACGGCCAACCGGTCAAAGAAGCCGGACCTTCAACGCCAGTGAAAGTGCTTGGTTTTAGCGGCCTGCCGAATGCCGGTGACGAATTCCTTGTCATGGAATCGGAGCGCGAGGCGAAACAATTGAGCGACGAACGGCTCGAGGCAAAGCGTGCGAGCAAGTTGTTCGTTCCGCAACGCGCGACGCTGGAAAGCCTGCTCGAAACGGCGGAAGGCCAAAAGATCCTGCGCATCGTCTTGAAATGCGACACGCAAGGCTCGCTCGAAGCGATCGTCGGCGCGTTGAAACAAATCGAAAGCAAAAAGGTTAATCTCGAAATTATTCACTCTGCTGTTGGACCGATTTCCGAATCGGACATTTTGCTGGCAAGCGCGTCGGAGGCGGTCGTGATCGGTTTTAACGTAAAGGTCGAGGCCATGGCAGTCCCGGCTGCGAAACGCGAAGGCGTCCAAATCAAGCTTTACAGCATCATTTACGAATTGCTCGATCAGATGAAAGACGCCATGGCCGGACTACTCGAACCCGAGTTTCGCGAAACAGTCATCGGTCACGCGGAGGTAAAGCAGGTTTTCCAACTCAGCAGAGGCATTGTCGCCGGCTGTTTGGTCACTGATGGCCGCATCGCCCGCACTGCGCGCGCTCGCGTCTTGCGAAAACGCCAGCCTGTCTATGACGGCGGCCTCTCGACACTGCGCCGTTTCCAGGACGACGTGAAGGAAGTGCGCTCCGGCTTGGAATGCGGGATCAAGCTGGGCGACTTCAACGAGTATCAAGTGGGCGACGTGATCGAGTGCTATCAACTCGAACAGATTGCGCAGAAACTTTGATTCGTTAAGACGTTAAAGCGTTGAAGCGTTACAACGGAATTCTTCTGGCCGCGTCAATCTTCAACGGTTCAACGACCATGAAACATCGGCAACTCCGCTTAAACGAACTCGTAAAACGTGAGCTGAGCGTAATCATTGCGCGCCAGATAAATTTCGAAGGCGTGCTGGTCAGCATCAACGCCGTCGATGTTACGCCCGACCTGAAGAACGCCCATGTCTTCGTAAGCATTCTTGGCGCGGCAACGGGCGCGAGCGTGATCGATAAACTGGAAGCGCATCGTCCCGTGCTGCAAGCTGAACTGTCCCGCCACGTCGTTTTGAAATACACGCCGCATCTAATTTTTCATATCGACGATTCCATCGAGCGCGGCACGCGTGTCCTTGAGATTTTGCAGAATCTCGAAAAACCCCGCGGCGAGAACGAGTGAGCAACACGACGTTCGAGCAAATCGGCCGCGTCTTGCGGGAGCATCAGCGCTTCGCGATCTTGAGTCACGTTCGCCCCGATGGCGACGCGCTGGGCAGCCAACTTGCGCTCGCACTGTCGCTTCAGCAACTTGGCAAGGACGTTCGCGTTTGGAACGAAGACGGCATGCTCGAGAAATATTCCTTTCTGCCGCGCGCGGAATTGCTGACCAAGCCGCCCTCCACCGCCGACGATGTTGATGTCGCCATCGCGCTCGATACGGCAATTCAAAATCGATTAGGAACCACGTTTGCCGCTATTGGCTCAACAAAAATTTGGATTAACATCGATCATCATCGCAGTAACCCCGGCTACGGCGATTTGGTGTTCGTCGATGAAAGTGCGCCGGCAACGGGAGAAATCATTTTCAACCTGATTAAAAGCCAGGGCCTGCCTCTCAATCACGACATCGCGGAGAATCTTTATGCCGCGATCTCCACCGACACCGGTTCGTTTCAATACCCGAAAACCAGCGCGCGCACATTCGAGATCGCAGCGGAACTCGTGCGCGTCGGCAATCTCGACGTTGGGCAAATTAGCCAGCAATTGTACGAGAACTATCCGCGGCGCCGGCTCGAATTGTTGCGCGAACTGCTGCGAACCATGCGTTTTAGTGAATGCGGCCGAGTGGCGAGCTTTAGCCTCACCTTAAAAACCGCCGCAAATCTGACCGTTCTTCCCGAAGACAACGAAGGATTGATCGATCATCTCCGGGCAATTCGCGGCGTGATCGTCGCAGTTTTTTTTGAAGAATTGGCTGACGGCAAAGTGCGCATCAGCATGCGTTCGAAAGATGAAGCGATCGATGTCTGCGCGATTTGCCAGAAATTCGGCGGCGGCGGACACGCACTCGCCGCCGGCGCGCGTGTTCGAGGAAGCCTCGCCGAGGTCGAAGCAAAGGTTCTGGAGGAAATTCGTGGAGTCCTTGAGCGCAAATCCTGACGGCGTGCTGCTTGTCGATAAGGCGGAAGGAATGACGTCGCACGATGTCGTTGCGCTAACGCGGCGAAAACTGGCCACCAAGAAAATCGGTCATTGCGGCACGCTTGATCCGATCGCTACCGGTTTGTTGCTGCTTACCATTGGGCGCGGCACAAAGGTTCAAGATTTGCTCATGAGCGAAGACAAGGAATATGCCGGCACATTCGTGCTTGGCGTGACGACCGACACGCAAGATCGACAAGGCGAAGTCATTCAGCAGCGGCCAGTCCCGGCATTGGGAGAAGATCAAATTCGCGCCGCATTTGAAAAGTTCCGGGGCGATTTCTACCAACTGCCGCCGATGGTCTCCGCGAAAAAACACGCTGGCGTCCCGCTTTACAAGCTTGCCCGCCAGGGAAAAGTCGTGGAACGGGAGCCGCGTCTGGTGCATGTCTATCGCTACACAATCGACCGGATCACGTTGCCCGAAATCGACTTCAGCGTCCTTTGCAGTAAAGGCTTTTACGTTCGCACGTATGTCCACGATATCGGCGAGATATTGGGCTGCGGCGCGCACTTGAAATCGTTGCGCCGGACAAAATCCGGCCGGTTCGATGTGGCGAACGCCGTCACGGTTGATCAGATCAAAAACGCAACCCGCGAAGAAATTCTGAACCGGATGCTCAGTCTGCCCGAAGTTTCCAGGATGCGCGGAGCGTGAGGAGAATGACGAAATCCGAATGTCGAAGCTCGAAGGAAATCCGAATATCGAAGCCCGAATGATTTCACGCGCACCGCGTCTTGTTTATTCGTGCTTCGTCATTATTTCGTCATTCGTCATTCGTCATTCGTCATTCTTATGATGCAAATCCTGCGTTCGATCCCAGAGCACTCGCAATTGCGCGGTCCACTATTTCTGGCCATCGGCGTCTTCGACGGTGTCCATTGCGGTCATCAGACAGTCATCTCGACCTCTGCCGAACACGCCAAGGCGGCCAATGGAACGCCTGTCGTGGTCACTTTCGATCCGCATCCAGAGAAAATATTGCGACCGGAAAGAGCGCCTCATTTGCTCACTGCCACGCCGCACAAGATCGCTTTGATTCGCGATCTCGGCGTAGCCCATCTTCTGATCATCACCTTCGATAAAAAATTTGCGGCGACCGAGCCTGAAGATTTCGTGCAGCAATTAGTGCAGCATTCGAAACCGCTTAGCGAAATTTGCGTTGGCCACGAATGGTCATTTGGAAAAAATCGCCGTGGCAATCTCGAACTCCTCAAGAAGCTCGGGGCACAGTTCGACTTCAACGTCATCGGAATTCCGCCGGTAACGATCAACGGCGAACTCGTAAGCAGCACGACGATTCGTCGGGCGGTGGAAGCGGGCGATCTCGCAAAGGCTGAAGCGATGCTTGGCCGCGAATACACCATTCTGGGGACTGTTATGCGCGGCGACGATCTCGGAAAAAAGATTGGGTTTCCAACAGCAAACCTAAGTGCCCACAACGAACAGTTCCCGCCAAACGGCGTCTATTTCGCCGAAGCGAAGCTAGATGGAGTTGCTTATCCGGGTGTCGTGAATCTAGGTTATCGGCCCACCGTCAGCAGCAGCAAAACAGAGCGCGTGCTCGAGATTCATCTGCTCGACTTCGACCGCGACATTTACGGCAAGGATCTTGAAGTGCGCTTCATCCGTTATCTCAGGCCGGAGAAGAAATTCGAAAATGTTGATACCCTCGTGCGCCAAATCGAACGCGATGTGCAGCAGGCGCGCGAGCTGCTCGGAGCGTAACTGAGCCGCTGTTTCAAAACCGCAACCGCGCAAGATCGCGCACTTCCGGCGTCTTGCGGATGGCAAAGATGACAGCGAAGGCGCCGACCACGAGCCCGCAACCGAACGCGAACACGAGCAACAGCCAAATCGGGAAGTTTGACAACTGGATCACGCCTTCACGGACGAATCCGCCGGAAAGCAAGTAAGCAATCCCGCTTCCAAGGATTGCCAGGCCGAGGAGGATCATTGCACGCAGCCAGCGCGGCTCGCGCTGCGCGACGGGCAAGTTGGCCATAACGCGCGCGGTGAAGCCTTCGTCGTCGATATACGGTGCCGCTTCACGGAGTTGCCAGTCCAGTGTTTCGTCGTCAATCATTGCGTTCATTATATCAATTCGGTCCCCACGCGGCCAGCGTTCGTTTCAGTTTTTCGCGACCGCGCAAGACATTGGTCTTCACGGTGCCGAGCGGAATATCGAGAACGCGCGCAGCTTCATCATGGGACAATCCGTTTTGACAGCAAAGCACGACAGCCGTGCGCTCGTGCAAGGGAAGAAGGTTCAATGCGTGCATAAGATCATGTCTCAAACCGGGATCGACAGTCTGCGGATCGTGCTCCGCTTGCAACAGCTTCTCGTCCACGCCGACAAGCTCTTTGCGTTTGCGCGCATTCTCGCGAAAACAGTTGTAAGCGATTCGGTAAAGCCATGTGGAAAATCGTGCCTCGCCACGAAAGCTGCGGATGTTCTTGTACGCGCGAAGAAAGGCTTCCTGCGCGAGATCATCCGCCAACGAAACATCTGCGCGTGTGAGTTGCGAAGGAGGAGGAATGTTCTTTTTGCCTTCCAATTTCCATATCACGAGATAGCCGAGGCCGATCAGAAACGGAATAGGCCCGATCGACCATACGCCGCCTTCCCAATCGTTCACGGCGCCTAAGAAGATCATCGCCCCGAATCCGATCATGGTCCAAATCACGCCACGGCGCACATCCGACCGCTGCCGCACGGCTCGCGTGTGCGGTGCAAGCAGTTCTGCGGGAACCGGCTGACCTTTTTCCACCATCATTCGAATGGTCCGCTGCCGCGAGCGGCTCAGTAAAAGAGCAAAGATTCCTATGGCAATCACGATCAGCACAGGTGCACCAAAGATTGTTAGGAAAACAATTCCAACCAGCGGAATCACCATCGCTGGAATGTCCTCATTTGATTTTTTGCCATCGAAGTCGACTTCATCGTGATCGCTCCCGATGATGATTCCGTGTTTGCCGCGAAACTTTTTCTCCAGCTTCTGATGAATCCTTTCGGCGAGATCCGATGGAGAGACGCCGCCGGTTGCGGCCGTGGTTGCTGTTGGTGTTATTGCTGCCGGGCTAGCGATCGGCGATGCCGTCGGCGCCTGCGCGAACAAGCTCGTCGCCAGGGCGATGGAGCAAATGCAAAGGAGGACTAATTTTTTCATAGAGGTGCTTTGTTCATGGGATGCGCTCAACGCCCAATTTGGATTCAACAATTTCAAGCCTGCGGAAGCAATTAAAAGGTTGCGCCACGCGGGTCGCTGGACATTATTGTTTCCCCAAAAAATGCGGGTGTAGCTCAGTGGTAGAGCACCTCCTTGCCAAGAATACCCGGTCGATTTTCCCAAATTATCTGGACGCGCTCTGACGTGCCCAGCCATAGGTAAATCGGCAAAATTGCATGATCTCAGTTTATGCCGAAATGCGCTCAATTTTTTCCATCGGTGGATAAAACGGTGGATAAAGGATTCTGGATCGAGCGCCTCAACGGGATTTGATTATAGACTTCCGCGCCGTCATGATCGCGCCAGAATCGTTTTGATTGCCCAGACAACTCGCAAGTAGCCGGAATGCGCTTGCGATTGAAATACGAGTTTCGCTACGCTGCAAGCGATGCACGCTTACGAAGTCCGCCCGCGCAAAGATAAGCGCGGCGTCGATCTGATTTCCGATGCGCTGCCATTCGGTGGCCTGTGGTACACGAAGGTCAGCGATGCCGTCGATTACGCAAAATTCTACAGCCGGTCACATGATGCTGTGATTCGCGTTTATGATGATGCGGGCAACGTGATCGAAACGCACGAGCACGATGGCGGGTTCAAAGAGTGGTGAAGCGGCTGGCGGCGAGGACTATCTGATCACCACCCTCGGAAGTGTTTCTTGAGTGCTGGATCAGCCTGACCGGCTACGCGGGAGGCAATAAGCAGCTCGTGTTGATCTTTGGATTCGACGTCCAGACCAGCTTCCAGCCCGGGCGTGTGCTCGTTTACACCGACGCCGGCCCGCTGCCCCAAAACCCCCCACCAGCTCGTCTATGGCGATAACCAGTTTGTCCTTGAAATCGACTCCTTAGATCAAGCGTTCTACCTTTACTTCGTCCACGCGGGCGGTTGGTGGTTTTTCAGGGAACTCAGCGGGATCGAACCAACGGAGGGGTTTTCTGACCTTGTTAGCGGGGGCTCCCAAGGGGCCGTGGCCAGTGGGGGAGGTCCCTTTGGGGGTTATTTGGTAATCAGCAAGGACCGGGGGGGATGTTTTGGAGGGGCGCATTTTTTTTATTCTTCGGTGTACTCACGTTGGCTCCTCTTGTTACCAATATTCGTGCCAAGTCTCCAACGGCAGGGCTAAAAGCGGAGACGGTCTTTACGTTTATTGTTAAACGAGAAGCGTTTATTGCAGCAAATGTTTCTTAATCCGCAAAACAGCTATTCCCTAGGGAGGCAAAACATTTAAGTTCATTATTCGGGCCGTCTGGTCTCAATTCTAGACCAGCTGTGCTTCATTTTTAGGCAGGTCTCGGAGATAGCTTATGAACGCAGCGAGCTCTGGCCTTCCAAATGGCCGCAAGCGCGACCCGCCAATTCGAGTTTCACAAACGCAGTCAGCTTTTTGTCAGCGCAGCACAACGAAACGCTTTCCGTCGCCGCGGTGTGCGTCAGCAATCCAGATTGTTCGCCATTCGGAATCAATGGCTGAGACCCAGCCCAAGCTCCAACCGGCGTCATGGAGATTGTCAGCGATGATCTCCCAATACTTCACGCTTGCGTGCACTGCGCTCATTTGGTCGGGGTTCGCTAATCATCGGCTGCTGCATATATCGGGGACAACCCCTCGGACCTCTGAGGAGGAATTGAGAAATGCTTAGTTTTACTCGCATTGACCGTAACGGTGATTTGTCCTCCCAAAACCTCAAATTCGTTTCGCGGCAGAAGAAAGTACGCGGTTATGACAGCGGTATCACTATCGTGCAGAATCTGATCGACTGTTAGATCCTTAGCTAGTTCAGTCTTGCTTCCATTCTGAAAGATAAGGTCGTAATCAATCTCATTATCCCCAGGGGAGCCCCAACCTTTGACATCTTCACAAGACAAAAAGAACAAGTGACCGCCGGAACGCGCATTCAGCACCGTCGAGTTTCCTACATGCAGAAGTGCTTGGTAAACCATACCGCCCTTATGTTTTGCGGGGTCGAATCGAACAGCGTTTTTAACTATCAACCTCGCGTGAGCCGCGAATGTTACGGGCTGCTGCATGGACTGCACGACGGTGGAGAGCTTTGCATTTTTCGTGTCCTTTACTTCCGATGATTTCGACGAGAAATGCCACGCGCCCAGCCAGCAATTCCCGTGAGAATGGTAAAGAAAACCGTAGCTCCTCCAAACCACCACGCTAGGCTGTCAATCGTTTCTGGAGACATACTTTTGTTTTCCTTACTGACCGCATTCTTAATGTTAATCGCCATTGATGCTTTGATGGAATTCTGCGTCTTTTGCTCTCCACACGGCAATGACAAAGTGATATGATGCGACTTCCGTGACATCGACGCCTGGACATCTTTACGAAGTCCGACCGCGCAAAGACAAGCGCGGTACGGATCTAATCTCTGAGGCGCTGCCATTCGGTCGCAGCCAGGCGAATGCCGACTACAGCAGGTTGATTTTAGCGGCAGCTCATTAACGGCTTTAATAGCGCCGCGCGGGCCGGGCTGGATACCAAGCCTTCAACTTTTCCGTCGCAATAATCGCCGATTCGAGTTTCACAAACGCGATCAGCCTTTCATCCGCGCGCACAACGAAACGCTTTCCGTCGCCGCGATGCGCGTCTGCAATCCAGATCGTTCGCCCGCGAGAATCCAATGTACTCATTAACTTTCTCCGCGGAGCGCCATTGCCTTTTCGCTCCCTAGTATCCATTTCAGCCACCATTAAAGACCGCAGACGATGACCACAAACCCGATGAAGCCAGTTGTCTCATCAAAAATATCGCCGGTTGCATCACGGTTCTGTTCAGGACTGGCTGGGTTATAGCGTACCAGCAGACTATCCCCAATCTCGTCGTGATGGTCTGTCCGACCGTAGTAGGTTTTGCCATTTACTTGGAATCTGTAAATGCCCGTATATTTCACCTCAGACGGCCCAGTTTCCGAATCCGCGCTCTCTTCGTCCACTTTAAATACGGTGGCCGTCACGCTTGCGGTGGCGAGCGCGTACTTGCCATAGAGATGCACCGCTTCATTGGCAACGTAATACGCCACCAGGCCCGCAGCGAAAAACCAGATTACTGGTTTCGCCGCACGCTTAATTCGAGTTGGCAGTTCTTCCGCAAACCCGCCATAAAACCTCAAAACCAGCAACAAGAGGCAGACAAAAGCAGCTATGTCGATCACTCGCCAAGTCTCTCGGCGAAAGTGAAACTCAAAGAACGGATTGAACAGCACGGCAAGTGCACCGAGGACTACCCCGAAGATCGCATGCAAGAACCCAATCGCGTCAAACTCGCGCATGACGCTGAATGTCGCGATTGCAGAGCAGACAAAGACGCTAAGGCAAACCCAGCGTAATGCTGTGTAGAACGCATACGGATGTTTTCCACCAATCGCCTTCCAAAGCATTATGGCGGCGACCAACGACGCAAAGAACATGACCACGCAAAAGAGGGTTCCCCAAGCTCGTGGCTCGCGGGCGAGGACGGCGATTCTGAACCGTTCCCGTGCGGGGATTTCAGCGCCCATTTCACAGCGCACCGTCTTTAGCAGTCTG
>QHPG01000239.1 GCA_003219005.1 Verrucomicrobiota bacterium | reverse complement strand
GGTTGCGTTGGCGCAAACGCGGAAAGCAATCGAGCCGCACTGCGCGAAGGTCACGCTTTTGGTTCATGATCTGGCCAGCCCGCATGGCGTTTCTGACCTGATCGCCGAAGTCGGCAAGGAACGAATCGATTTACTCGTGAACAATGCCGGCGTCGCGGTGGTGAAACCGTTCACAGAGATCACGCCAATCGAGTGGGAACAAACCGTAGGCGTGAACATCACTGCGCCGTTCATGCTCACGCAGTATTTCGCTCCGCAAATGCCGCCGGGCTCAAGCATCGTAAATATTCTTTCGGTCGCAGCTAAAAGCGGCTTCGCCAACTGGAGCGCGTATTGCATGAGCAAGTTTGCGCTCGAAGGATTCTCGCAGTGCGTGCGCGAGGAATTACGCGACCGAAAAATTCGCGTCATCAATGTTTACCCCGCGGCGACCGACACCGGAATCTGGGATCAGATCGAGGGCAAATGGCCGCGTAAGAAAATGATGAGCGCCACGGAGGTGGCCGATTCGGTCGTCTTCGCCCTGGCGCGCCCGACGGACACACTGGTCGAGAATATCACGCTCTCGAGTCTCGCTGGAAATCTGTGACTCGTTGCGCAACTTTCTGCAGAAATTGTTGTAGCCACGGCTCTGTGAGCCGTTTTCCGATGAGTATGACCTTCCCAAGCAGAATCGGCCACAGGCCGGTGGCTACAGCGGTAAAAATGTGTTCGTCCTATGATTAAAGCCCTGCAGAGCGAGCTTACTATCAACGTCGTCGCTTCGATTATTGTCTCGCTACTCTTTTTAGCGGTAGGATTTGCCTGGGGAAAATACAAGGAACGGCGTCGGAAGTTTGGGAGAAATCTTGAAGAGTACGATTTCTACCCGTTCACCGTCACGCGCGAAAACTTCGGCGAATTCAGTCTCAAAGATTTCCGGCTGGGCATGCATTACTTCCTCAAGAACGAAGATCATACGGCTGCGCGGCAGCTCATTTTTATCGGCGAGCAAAACAACGTTCGCGCACAACTGGAACCTGCTGAGCAAAAGGTTTACGCGCAGTTGTTTGAAAAATACGACGGCAAAAAGGTCACTGACGACACGAACGAGTTTCTGGAAAATTACGTGCGCATCGTGCGTCTAATCGGCAAATCGTTTCCGAACACCGGCATGGAAATTTTGCTGCACAATCTGGCTGACCCGGCACACTCGCTGATCGTTTTGGAAAATAACGTGACTGGGCGGCATCTCCGCGATGGCACGACGAATTTGTTGATCGATCTCAAGCGCCGGCAGTTGCTCAACGAAGAGAAGCTCAACTACGAACTGAACATCGGCGGGCGAAAATTCAAATGCACGACTATCCCTATCGAGCGAAAAGACTTTGGAATCGTAGGCGCGATCTGCATCAACGTCGATGCGAACTACATCACCGAAGAAGTGCTGAAAGATCGACAACGCATCGAAACGTGGTTCCAAAATTTTGTCCGCACTGACATGCAGCTCGATGAAAATATTCTAAGCAAGGACGAATACGCAAAAGCGCTCAAGGGCAAGCGCCATTTCAAGGATGAAACCTTTTAACAGCGACCACTGTCATCTCGAGTGAAGTCGAAGAATGGAGCGGCTGGAGAAGCCGCGACATAGACGGGAAGACCGGAGGTTGAGCGAACGGGAAGTGAGCGAATCAAATCTCTCGGATCGATCAAATAGCACGGACAACCATTGCGAGATTCCTCGACTCCGCTCGGAATGACAAAGGTGGGACGCCGTGCTGTCCCGAAAGCTTTCGGGAGCCGGCGCAGCGCGCCAGCCCTACCTATTTCGGCGAGGCGTGCAAAGCTGCCTGGTATTCGGGTTTCTTGTGATACTCGACGAGACGGAATCCCCAACTGATTAGCGTTGTCAGATCTTTCGTCTGCGCCTTCTTTTCGTTCAGAAACTTCTCGATTTTCGCTTTCAGCTGCCGCTGTTGATCGGTTGTATCGAGGATCTCGAAGATCTCCATCGACAACAACCAGTCTTCGGGATGTGCGGCCTGCTGCGTTTCCCAAATCTCGCCAAGTCGTTCGTAACCAGTTTTGCTCTCGCGAATCTTGCGCACCTGCGCGTAAAGATTTTCGAGTCGCTTCCGTTTTGCATCCGAAGGAACTTTGATGGTGCGCTCCTTCGGAACGAGCGCCACCTGGTTATAGGCGTCCTTGTCTGCCGCACCATTAAAGACAGAACTGATCCGCTCGCCGACGGCCATGTCGCACGTGCCCCAATCTGGATCGAACAGAACGCGGTCGCCGTATTTCGCGCTGCAATTTGAGAATGTGATCAACAATAATTTGCCGTCGTGGCGCAAGATTTTCTCGACTTTCCCTGAAACGACAATGCCGCTCATGAACTCCAGCTTCGCCTTCTTGCCCTCGACAATTCCGAGTGCGTGCAGTTGATCGTTAGTGAGCAGCTCGGGCGCCGATGGCGTTTGCTTCCATTTGCCAACGGGCGAACCAAACCCATCCTTGTGATAATCGATGCCGTGGCCTTGGAGCTCTTTGTTGCCGAAGGCCAGCGCAGTCTTGCCGGTCGTCCGCAGATAAATCGGCGAATTGTTCTCGTCGGTGATGACTTCGTTGAAAACGCCGCTGACTTGCAGGCCGGACGAATATTCGCAGGTCGCAGTGTTATTGCACTCGATGGCCTTGTTGATGCCCTCAAGTCCGCCAACCATGAACGCCATCTTGCTTGCGAATTCTTCCAGCACATCCTTGAGATGCTCAAAATCGCGACAGACAAAAAGCTGCGGCTGTCGGGTCGTGATATCGAAGGGCTGATTCATCGCGTTGATAGAGTAGGGGATCTTCTTCACTGTCGGCTCAAGACATGAGACCGATTCGCCAATCGATGAAAGCAATCCCGCCCCGTAAATCTTTGGATTCTCCAGTGTGCCAATGAGGCCGTATTCGACTGTCCACCAATGCAAGCGCGAGAGCAGCGCCATTTCGGAGGGCTCGCCCAAAGTTTTCTGTCGATGCTCTACCAGCTTCTGCGCATCATCGACTTCTTTCGGATCGGCGTTCGGGCGTTCCTTCAAGATGGATAAATGGCGGATCGCTTGGTATAACTCGAAATCTTTCTTGGACGACATTGCTCTTGCGCCCACTTCACCGAACCGCTGTAAATATTTCGAGTATTCGCGATCGACAATAATCGGCGCGTGCCCGGCGGCCTCGTGAACAATGTCCGGCGCAGGCGTGTATTCGATGTGATGGATCTGACGCATGTCACACGCGATCACCAGCACTTTGTAAGCTTGAAATTCCATGAAGGCGGCCGGTGGAATGAAGCCGTCCACGGCAACCGCGCCCCATTCGATTTTCGCGAGAATGTCGTTCATCTCTTCGATGCGCGGAATGCGTTCAAATGAAATCCCGGTGTTGAGCAGCCCCTGGAAATAAACTTTGTGCGCGTACTCGCGCAGGAAAAAAATGTTCTGGCGCATGATGAAGCGCCAGACTGCATGATCGACTGGTGTGTAGTCGTCGTAACGCTGATCGACTGCGAATTGGAGCAAATGCTTGGGGCAACTGGCGACTGCCGCGTTGTCATAGCTGATACCGCTTTGAGCTTTCATCGGCGCACCTCTTCCTTGGGCGAATATAATTTATGACTCGACATAAGGTAGCGCAAGCCTCCTGGCTTGCGGCACTCTAGAAAATGATGACCGTGTTCCCGACGCTCACGAGATCTTTCACCCGCGCGGCATCCCAGTTCGCGAGGCGAATGCAACCATGGCTCGCGGCGCGGCCAATTGTCTCGGGATTATTCGTGCCGTGAATGCCGATGCCGGGTTTGTTCAAGCCCATCCAGAGAATTCCGACGAGATTGTTGGGACCGGGCGGTAAGTTATAATAGTTCTCAGTGCGTACGCCATAGTTGAGCATCCCTTCATCGTAGCGGAACCATGGCCAAACAGTCGCGCCGAGAATTTTCCAAGTGCCCACCGGCGCCGGCAGGGTCTTCGATCCCGGCGTGATCGGGAACACACAAACGAGCTGATCGTGATCGAAGACCTCTAGAAGATGCTCGAACGTATCGACGAAAACTTTGCGCGACGCGAAAGCAGGATTTTCGGAAACTTTTCCCTCAGTGAATTTTTCTACTTCAAAGGGCAAAACATTCGGCACTTTGAGGACTTCGCCCGGCTGAAGATGCTCCCAATTTTTTCCGGGATTAAGCTTCTGGATGAACGTCTCCGCAGAATGAAAGCGCTCGGCTACGAACTCTAACAGCGACGTGTAAGGCAGCCATTTCAATCGCGCCTGCTCGGCGTGGCTGCCCGGAACATCGCCGACCATTTTCGCATCTTCTTCTCTGATTGTGTAGGCCGTGTAAGTCACGGGAACTTGGTCGAGCATCCATTGATCGACTGCGCCGGTCTTCGGCATCGCGTGCGCGTGCTTGTATGAGATGAGCGCTTTTC
>QHPG01000003.1 GCA_003219005.1 Verrucomicrobiota bacterium | reverse complement strand
ATTCTCGATCAACAATTTGACGTTGATGGCATTGACACTCGCCATCGGATTTCTGGTCGACGACGCGATCGTGTTTTTGGAAAACGTGATCCGTCGAGCCGAGCATGGCGAATCGATTCTGAAGGCGTCTTATAACACCGCCGGAGAAATTTCCTTCACCATTTTGTCGATGACGCTTTCGCTGGCGGCGGTCTTCATTCCGCTAGTGCTCTTACCGGGACTGCTCGGCCGCATCTTCCAGGAATTTTCCATCACCATCATCGTGGCCATTCTGGCTTCGGGCCTTGTTTCTCTAACGCTGACACCGTTGATGTGCGCGCGCATTCTCGGTGAACGTCGAGCCGGCCATAAACGCACGCGGATGGAAAAGTGGACCGGCGATTTCATCCAACGCGTGATCGGCGCCTATGGCCGCGCATTGGACAAATTTCTCGACCGCGCGTGGCTGACCATTCCGATCCTGCTTGGTTGCATTCTCGGTCTCTGGTTTTTCTTTACCCATTTGCCCTTTACCCTGCTTCCACCCGGAGACAGCGGCTTTGCCCGTGGCGTTTTTATTGCCCAGGAAGGTTCCTCGCCCGAACAAATGCGCGCTTTCCAAAAGTTGGTGAATCAGAAAATCCAGGCGGAGCCGAGTGTCGACAAATTTTTCACCCTCGCCGGTTCCGCATCCCGAAGCTCGTTATCGCAGGCGATCATCTTTTGCATTTTTAAGCCACGTGAGCAGCGAGATCCGATTGAGCAATGCCTTTTGCGATTACAAAGATCGATCAATACAATTCCAGGTCTGACCGCGATCATAACGCCTAGTCCCGTGTTGCAAATCAATGTCGGCGCAACCAATCAGACGCAGGGACAATATGCTTACACGGTAAGCGGCATCGTTCCGCAAGACGTTTACGGCGCGGCCAATCAAATGATGACGAGCCTGCGCGGTTTCAAGGGATTCGCTTCGGTGCGCTCCGATTATTACAACAGCACGCCCAACCTGAAGATTGACATCGATCGCGAACGCGCCGCCACGTACGGCGTTTCGACTTCGGCGATCCAAAGTTTGTTGAAGAATGCCTACTCGCAAAACTACGTCTATTTAATCAAACAACCGGACGATCAATATCAGGTCATCCTCGAAGTGAAAGACAACGAGCGCGCACAGCCGAGAGATCTCGATAATTTGTATGTGCGGAGCAATACCGGCAGCCCGATTAACCAAAGCGGCGGCGGAACGGGGATCGGCGCTATCACAACCACAACTGGAACCAGCTCGGATCTGGTTCCGATGCGCGCTGTAACATCGACAAGTCAGGTCGTTGGACCACAAGCCGTCAACCATTTCGACCAATTCACCAGCGTCACGATTAATTTTAATTTGCTGCCAGGCGTTGCCATCGGCGATGCAACCAAATTCATTGAGGATTCATTCGTTCAAGTGCATCAGCAATTTCCTGGCGTTCAAGCAACGTTTCAGGGCGAGGCGCTTGTCTTTCGCCAACTTTTCCGAGCGCTGCCGCTGCTCCTGCTCGCCGCCATTTTTGTGATGTATGTGATTCTTGGAATTCTTTACGAAAGTTATGTCCATCCGATCACGGTTCTGTTTCCGGCGATCGTGCCCGCAGTCGTCGGCGGGTTGTTCACCCTTTGGATCTTTGGATCGACATTGTCGCTCTACAGCGTGATCGGCTTGTTCCTGTTGCTCGGCATCGTGAAGAAAAACGGAATCATGGTGGTCGATTTCGCGCTGCAACGAATTGACGAAGGCTGGGACCTGCGCTCGGCGATTCACGAAGCCAGCATGGAACGGTTTCGTCCCATCATGATGACTACCCTCGCTGCGCTGATGGGCGCGATACCGATTGCGCTCGGGTTCGGGCAGGACGCCGCATCGCGCCGCCCGCTTGGACTGGTCATCGTGGGCGGTCTGATTTTCTCTCAATTGATCACGCTATTTGTCACGCCAGTGATCTATCTCTGGCTCGAATGGTTCCAGGAGCACGTGCTCGATAAGGTGCCATTTCTCCGCAGCGCCCACTATCATGACGAAGGTCAGCCTGGGCGAGGACAGTTGCGACCCGAGCCAGCAGCTGTCCATTGATCGACGATTTAACTGCTCAACCATTTTAATGCTTTAACGTGGCGAAGCGCATGCGCGCGATGGTTCTCGATAAGCTTGGGCAACCGCTGCAATTGCGCGATGTGCCAAAGCCAAGACCGGAGAAGGGACAATTGCTCGTGCGCATCAGCGCTTGCGCTGTTTGCCGCACTGACCTTCATGTGGTCGATGGCGAACTTCCGAATCCGAAGCAGCCGCTCATCCTTGGTCATCAAATTGTCGGGCGCGTGGAAGAAGTCGGCGAGCCCGCCAATTTCAAATCTGAAATTTCAAATCAGAAATTCGCGACAGGAGATCGTGTCGGCATTCCGTGGCTCGGCTGGACGGATGGCGAGTGCGCATATTGCCAATCGAACCGGGAAAATCTCTGCGATAACGCGCGCTTCACCGGCTACACCATCGACGGCGGTTACGCCGAGTTCACCGTCGCCGATGCACGATTCTGTTTTCACCTGCCCGATCTTTACGATGACGTCGCGGTTGCGCCGCTGCTTTGCGCCGGACTAGTCGGCTATCGTTCCTATCGCAAAACGGGGAATGCGCGCAGGCTCGGCCTTTACGGTTTTGGCAACGCCGCGCACTTGATCGCGCAGATTGCGCTTTACGAAGGACGCGACCTCTTCGTGTTTACGCGGCCAGGCGACAGCCTCACGCAGCAAGCCGCAAAAGAACTCGGCGCGGTCTGGGCCGGCGGTTCCGACGAGATGCCGCCAGAAAAACTTGACGCTGCAATTATTTTTGCGTCGGTCGGCTCGCTCGTGCCCGCGGCGCTGCGCGCTCTCGCCAAAGGCGGCATTGTGGTTTGCGGCGGAATTCACATGAGCGACATCCCTTCATTTCCCTATGTCGATCTTTGGAAGGAACGAGTCATCACGTCTGTGGCGAACCTGACCCGGCGCGACGGCGAAGAATTTTTTGAAATCGCCCCCCGTGTCCCCGTGAAAACGAAGACAGAAACATTCCCCATGGAACAGGCCAACACCGCACTGGAAAAATTTCGTGCCGGCAAGCTCAAAGGGACTGCCGTGCTAATGATTGCTGAATGACGAAGCTCCTTTATTGCACTTTCTCAGCGCGTTCAGACCCGCGCGCGAGTGGCCAACGGTTTGACAAAATTGCCGGGAAGCCGTTTTTCGTCGTCCGGCACAGCACCGGCCGCATTGGCGAGCGCTTCATCCTCTGGTGAGAGGAACGGTTTGAAGCGGTTTTTGTCAATAGCTTTCATGAAGGCTTCGTGTGGCGAGATAATTCCTTTTTCGAGCAGCTCCCAAACCGCGTCGTCCATGAACTGCATCCCTTGCGCCTTGCCCGATATGATCACATCCTGGAGCTTTTGCGTCGCGCCTTCACGAATAATTGCAGCGACGGCTGCATTAGCGATCAGAATTTCATTTACGGCGATTCGTCCGGGCCGATCTGCTCTTTTTAGGAGCAACTGGGCGACCACGCCGCGCAGCGAATTGGCGAGCATGACACGCGCCTGCGGTTGCCGATCGGCCGGGAATACGTCCACCATACGGTCAACCGTCTTCCGCGCATTGTTTGTATGCAGCGTGCCGAACACCAGAAGGCCTGTTTCCGCAGCGGTAAGGGCGAGTGAAACTGTCTCGAGGTCTCGCATTTCTCCCACCAGCACAATGTCGGCGTCCTCACGTAACGCCGCCTTGAGCCCGGCGGCAAACGAACTCGAATCGCCCGGAACTTCCCGCTGGGTGATCGCGCTTCGCTTGTTCTCATGCACGAATTCGATCGGTTCCTCGATTGTCACGACATGTTTCGCAAAGTTTTGATTGATATAGTCGATCAGCGCAGCTTGTGTCGTCGTTTTGCCGGAGCCGGTAGGGCCAGTGATAAGGACAAGACCGCCGCGGAAGTTGGCAAATTCTTTTATAACCAGCGGAACTCCCAGGTCCTCCAGCGTGGCAATCTTAGTGGGAATCAGCCGAAAGGTCGCGCCGTAACCGTTTGACTGTTTGAAATAGTTACTACGGAAACGAGATGCTTTATCCATCTCATAGGCAAAATCGAGATCACCGCGTTGATTAAAGATTTCCCAGTTATGGGGTCCGCAAATTTCGCTCATCATCTGGGTAGCTTCCTCATGGGAAATCTGCTCCGCGCGAATAGGCATGATATCGCCATGCACACGCATTTTCGGCGGGTGTCCCTCCGCGATGTGCAAATCGGACCCGCCGTGCTTGACGATGATCTGAAGGAATTGATCAAGATAAGCCATTTCCAGAACCGCGGTTACATTTTCAAGTGTGGGCGCAAGATGTGTTTTTGCTCGGCACGCGCGTAGGCTTCTTCCGCGCTGATCAGACCGCGGTCATAAAGTTCAATCAATGTGTCATCCATCAAACGCATGCCTTGCTTTTTGCCGGTCTGAATAATGCCCGGCAGCATATATGTTTTCGCTTCCCGAATAACGTTCGCCACCGCTGGCGTATTGGTAAGGATTTCCAGCGCCAGCACCCGCCCGGTGCCATCCGCCCTGGGTATCAACTGGTGACTGATGATTCCTCGCAGGGATTCGCTTACCATCACCCGGATCTGTTCCTGTTGCTCGGTCGGAAACACGTCGAGCAATCGATCAAGTGTGCGCGAGGCATTACTCGTGTGCAGCGTTGCCAAAACAAGATGGCCGGTCTCAGCCGCGGTGATGGCGAGTGAAATAGTTTCCAAGTCACGCATTTCTCCAACCATAATCACGTCCGGATCCTCGCGCAGCGAAGCACGCAGCGCTGAGGCGAAAGACTCGCTGTGAGTGAATATCTCTCGTTGGGTAACGTGGCAGTTTTTCGATTTGAAAATATACTCGATGGGATCCTCCAGCGTTATGATGTGATCGTGCCGCTCGATGTTTATTTGCTCAACCATTGCCGCCAGCGACGTTGATTTACCCGTTCCTACCGAACCTGTCGCCAGAATTAGCCCATTCTGGTAACGCGTGAGTAGTTTGAGGCGCTCGGGCAACCCCAGTTCGTCCATTGTCCGCACCGTGCTGTTGATTACGCGGAAAACAATTTCGGTTCCAAGCCGCTGGCGGACCACGCTGGTGCGATAGCGAGCAAACTCGTTTGTATATGCAAAATCCGAATCGCCGCGGGCTTTGAGTTCAGTTTTATAGACATCGGGCACAAAGCCTTCAGCCAGAGCTGCGGCTTGCTCGGCAGTGAGGCGTGGTGCGTCGGGCCAGATCAGCTCCAGGCGTCCGTGCAAACGCCATCTCGGCCGTGCGCTTGCGGCCAGATGAACGTCCGAGGCCCCCGCCTTCTGGCCGATCTCGAGGTAATCGTCCACGTGCGGCAGCGGATGCGACACGACCGAAGGAACTGAAATCTTTGGGGCCATTGCGAACTGCCGGAATGATTACTCGACCCAGCCGAGCGCGTAAATGCTAAAGCGAGCGCATCCCCATGCGACTTTAGACGCGTGGGACTCATGTCTTGCGGTGCCGTTGCCCTCCAAAATCAGTGAGTCGATTTTTCACAAACTCGACAATCGCCGGTCGAGCCATGTTTGCAGCGATTTTGAGCAACCCCAGGGCAAAGCCGGTTTCGACGAGCTTTTTCTGTGATTTACGACCGCTCTTCGCATCGACGTAGATTTTTTTCTTCCGCATCGGCGCCAGAGCAATCAGCACACCGACAGCACCTGCAGCTGTCATCCAAGAACCGGTTTGTCGACGAAATGACCTCCGGAATTTCGCGGGGAAGTCCAGTTCATACTGGAGGCCGCGCAAATCGCGCCTTACATGTTCCCGGGACCGCGCGATTTCCGCAGTCAGCTCGTCGATTGATTTGTTGCGTCCAGGTGTTTCAGCCATTCGCGATCCTTCTTTAATTCAGCCAGCGTCGCGCGGAAGACCGGCTTGGTCATGCGGCTGCGCGCGATCAGAACCAAAATCATCGCAATAATAAAATGCACTGCAGCAGCGGCCAGCGCTATCCAAGCCCATGAAATTCCAAGCAGGTGGGCCAGCCCTACAACCATGGCGGTGATGAGAAAAACGTAACCCATCGCGCAGAGGAGCAGCGCAAAAATCAGGCAACCGGCCAATATGAGCAGGTGTACCGCGGCCGTTTTCGATTCCTGGGCAAAGAGAGCAAAGCGGCTCTCAAAAAACTCCACAAGCGCGCTAACGAGCGCCAGCACGTTCTCAAGCAAACCGGCATGCCCCGCGGGATTGCGGGACCTAGGGCTCTCGCTGATCATCTCCGACGGGTTTCGGAGTTAGCGCCGGAAGATCAGACCCAACACGAACCCGATTCCGAGCGCCGTGAAAATCGCCTTTGTTGGATTTTCACGCACGTATTGCTCCGCGTCTTCCTGAAACGTCCGGGCCCGATCCTTGGCATCGCCCCATGCTTCTTCTGCTTTGCCGCGTGCCTCGTCCCAGGCCTGTTCTGCCTTGCCGCGGTACTCTTCGGCTAAAGAGCCTGCGGCTGATTTCAAATCTTCCGCTGCTCTGCGGGCATGCTCCTTACTGCTTTGCAATTTATCCTGCGCGTCCTTAGGGACGGCTGTCTTCTGTTCTGCTTTGTTTTCTTCTGCCATTGGTAATCTCCAGTTGATTTTCGCCTTAACTATCCGCGTGCTTTGCGGAATCAGCAAACACCGTAGTTATCGCGTCACAAGCGCGCTTCGCGTTTATTGTTCGCGAAAAATAATGCGAGCTTTCGTCAAATCGTACGGCGAAAGCTCCACGGAAACTTTGTCTCCGGGGACAATGCGAATGAAATGCTTCCGCATCTTGCCGGCGATATGTGCAAGCACATTGCGTTGGCCGGGAAGATCGACGCGGAACATCGTGCCCGGCAACACTTGCGTTACCGTGCCTTCGGTCACGATCGGTCCTTCCTTGGCCATGGCGGGCGAATATATCCTCCAACGCGCGAGCTTCAAGGCTGACGCACCTGATCCGCTGAAACCGTGGGCAAATATTCCCGAAGTTGCTCTCGTTTCCACCACGCGCCGGTCTCGCGCCGTTCGCGCAACGTCGTGAAACGATAGCGATAAAACATTGCGCGAAGGTAGCGTGGCGGGTCGTGCGGGAAAGGATTCTTCGCGAGCAATTGGTTCACATCGCGCGAGCCTTGCAGCAACCTTACAATCAACCTGCCAAACCAAGGGTTTTCCCGATAGCTTCCGAGCGCTGCGAACCACATCTGCCAGTCCAGTCTCGGTTGATGCGGTGCGCACCAGCCCGGTGCGCGCATCACGTCGCCGGGTTTCCATTTGAATTCGTAGGGCAGCCAGTCAATTCCGTCGGCGCTGCCTTCGATCACAATCTCGTCGCGATCCTTGGTCATCACTCGAAAAAGACCATAGCCGTTCACAATCCGAAACGACTGCAAACGGCCATAAATTGCGACGAGCGGTCGCGGCCAATCCGCGTCGGGCCTGAACGCAGTGAAAATGAGCCACACGTTGATCGGCAGCGTGAGGATGATCACAGCGATGGTTGCGTAGCTGCGCAATTGATCTGGTAGGGCGCGACCGCGGGGCGCGCGGCGCGTGTGTCTGAGGGCCTCCCGCGACTGGGGGGCCCTTACGACGGAATTATCAATCAGCAATAAGCACAGCGCGATCGTAAGCAGATTGAAAAAGCAATAATTGCCAGTGAGCGCGATTACGATTTGGAGAAAAATCATTAAGCCAGCTGCAATGAGTCGCGGCCGGCGCGGTGCCCAGATAAAGAACGGAGCGATGATTTCTACGACGAGACAAAACGCGACTGAAAAATGCTTGAACCATTCCGGACTTTTGTCCGCCCACCAACCGAACACAGTGGGCAGCGGTTGTGACCAATAGTGGTAATCGAGCGCCGTCAGGTTCCACCAGCAATCATCCCCGCTGGTCAGCTTCACCACGCCCGACATTAGCATCAGTTTAAACAGGAGAAACTTAAGTAAGAACAAACCCGCGCGTGAGACAGGAGGTTCTTGTTGTCGTGATTGAGTGGTTGCTACTGTGGCGGCAGGCGTGTCGCCTGCGGGAGGAAAATTACTCGCAGCCGACACGGCTGCCTCTACAGAAGATCGTCTTGGCCAAAGCCGCCACGGCGCAAGAAAAATCGACAGGAAGCCAGTTTCCAACAGCAAAATGTCCCATTGAAAGCTGAGAAAAGTTTGTCCGGCGATCGTGAGCGAAAGATAGAAAACAAAAAGGACGACCAACGACAGCGCAGGCGCGATGCCCAGAATTAAAAGCAGCGACAAAACAACGCCGCCACCGGAAAGAAAATGGAGAAAACCGTTACTCGAATCGACCCAGCAAAGCGTAAACAGCAGCGAGTAAGCCGTGGGGCCGAATCGTTCGTAAACCGCCGGCAAGAATTGGTTGAGAGGCGAAACTCCGTTACTCCCGACAAGGCCGTCCATCTGTACCCAAAGCGATGCGAAGGCGATCAAATAAGTGAGTCCGAGCGCGCGCAGAAACCAGCGCCGCGCCCAAAAGTAAATTGGCGGCCGTACGTCTTTTCCCCATAGCAATCGAGTAAAAGTTGAGCCGAGCCCGCGGTGACGAGCGATGAATTTGTAAGCGATTTCGGAAATGACCGCGAATCCCGGAACGTGATCGTAGCTCCACGCCAGCCATCTTCTCGAAGATCGATATCGCAACGAGCGATAGACGGCTTCCGCGGCAAAGAAAGTTTCGCCGCCCGGCTCAATCAAAGCCATCGCGCGCTTGAATTGTTCAACTGGAATTTCGGGAAACTGATGCGCTGCCTGCTGATAAGTAGCGTACTCGACTTTACCAGCGGTGATTTCTCGCCAGCGCTCGATCCACAACCGGCAGAAATCACATTCGCCGTCCCAGATTAGGAGCGGCTTGGGTGGGGGATTGGAAACGTGCTGACGGCGTTCGCCAGTCATAAACGTCGAACGTCCAACGTCCAACGCTCAACGTCCAATTCAGAATCCGAATTCGGTATTCGATGTTCGACGTTGGGCGTCCGGCGTTTTCTCAATCTTTAAATTCCGCCCATACTGGCGCGTGATCGGAGGGCTCCTTGCCTTTGCGCATTTCCCGGTCAATCCCGGACGCAATGCATTTTGCTGCCAGCTTTTCGCTCGCCAGAACTGCGTCAATGCGCAGGCCGCGATTTTTTTCAAATGCGCGCATCTGATAATCCCACCAGCTGAAGAGTTCGCCTTCGTTGTGGTGGATCCGCAGTGTGTCACGCAAGCCGATTTCGCATAAATCTCGAAACGCGGCGCGTTCGCTCTCCGAGGCCATGATGGCTCCGCGCCAGAGGTCTGGATCGTAAACATCAATGTCTTCCGGGGCGACGTTGAAATCCCCACACACGAGTACATCGACAGCTTTCTCTTTCGCAACGCAGCCGCGAAGGCGGCCATACCAATGCAATTTGTATTCGTAAGCCGGGGACCGGACCGCCTGCCCATTAGGCGCGTAAATCGAGAACACGCGCAGGTGGCCGATGGTCGCGGCGATCACGCGCGACTGCGGATCGACCACTTCATCACAAAGCGATGGGCGAACGTCACACAGCTGGCTCTTCGCAAGAATCGCCACGCCGTTATACGATTTCTCCCCGTGATAAGCCGAGCGATAACCGACCGCTTGCAAGCCGAGCGCTGGAAATAATTCGTCCGGGCATTTTGTTTCCTGAAGGCAGACAATGTCTGGCTTCTCCGCCTCGAGCCAAGCGAAGAGGCGATCTTGTCGTTTGCGCAGAGAATTGATGTTCCACGAGACGATCTTCATACGCGTCATTCTGAGCGAAGCGAAGAACCCCTCATTTGGTGATACGTCACACTAAGTAATCCGCGTGACCGCTCGCGCAATTTTTGTGCGGTCCCTCACTTGGTTCGGGATGACCCGCAGAGAAATCACTTGTGACGAGTAAAAGACTATTCACTCGAGCTAGCCCTCACCACTCACTTCTCACAGCTCGACCTCCACTCCCGGTGCTGGCACAATCACCTCGGTCCCGGGCAACTGGGCCGCGAGCTGCGCCCGCATCCACTCGACTGCCGACGGGTCGCCATGCACGAGAACAATCTTGCGGGGCGAAAGTTTCTTTGCGTATTCGATCAACGTCTCCCGCGTAGCGTGCGCGCTGAACTGGAACTGTTCAATGTTGCAGCGGATCGGTTGGGGCGGTTTGTCAGGGTCGAGCGTTTTTGGGATCATCATCCCGCTGGAGAGGACATAAACGCGTCCCGCCCGCAGTGGTGCATCGCGCACCGTTTCATCATTCAAAATGAACGGTGCTACTTCCCTCATCAATTGCAGGCGCGGCAATTGCCGGCGCGCCATACGCGCGCGGCGATCGTAGATATCGGTCATCTTTGAGCTGAGACCCCCGATATAAATTGGAAACTCTCCCGAAAGCTTTCGGGACTCACGGCGGAACTTGTAAAGCATGGCCAGGATCTCCTGCGTTTTGCCCAGCGCGAAGACCGGTACGAGGACGCATCCCCCGCGCGCGAAAGCGTCCTCGAGTGCCTCGGCAAGCCTTCGCTCTTCACCGGCGCGCGTCCAGCCCACAGATTTCGCATGATCGCCCCGCGTGCATTCCATGACTAGGACATCGATCTTCTCTTCAGGGAAAATCGCCGCTTCCATGATTGTTTGATCGTCGAAATTGACGTCTCCGGTGTAAAAGACGGTTTCGCCCCCGGCGCGCAGCAAAATTCCTGTCGAGCCGAGCACGTGCCCTGCTTCGAAGAACTCAAACGTCAGCGCATTTCTTTCGCGCTGAGGCGCTCGCTCGCCGGCGATGGAAATGCGTTGACGCACCGGACACCAACGCCAGCGTTCCGACGCTCGATCGGTCTCCCGATGTGTGAAAAGCGGATACGACCCTTCTCCGATTTCCTCGCGCTGCCGGGTCATCACGTTGACCGAGTTGTGCAAAAGCACACTGCTAATATCAGCCGTGGCCTCCGTCATGAAAACACGCGCGCCTGGAAAGCGCCGCATTGCCAGCGGCAACGTGCCGATATGATCTTGATGAGCGTGTGAGATCAGGATCGCGTCGATCGCCCGGAAGGCGATTGCCTTCAAATGAGGCAGCGCATCCTCTCCGGTGTTTTTTGGATGCATCCCGCAATCGAGCATCAGCCGGTGGCGGCCGATCTCTATGTAATATGAATTCGCACCAATCTCGGTGCGGCGCGTCAAATTAATGAATTTCAAGCTACGCTCTTACTCTTGCTCTTGCTCATGAGGAAACGAGTACGTCCCCGGCTCTTCGCCGATACGAGCGGTCAGACTGTTGATCAGCCCCATCAGCATCGAAACAATCTCAAACAGTTGTTGCTTCCCGGACCACACGGCTGCTTCGTCTGATAGTTTCTTAGCGACCAAAACGTCGAGACAAGCGGCGCATTCCAGCGCCGAACCGCGAGCGAAATCAAGGAACCGGCAACGATCCTTGATGGCGAACTTGCCGTTTCCCTCGGCGATATTGAGTAGAACGCTGGTCGAGGCGCGATCGAGTTGATCCTTCACCGCAGCCTTGGCTTCCACTTTCGAGATTAACTCTGTAGCCCAATTTATGAATGCAAGTGAAGCGTGGTACACATTCAGTTTTTCATGATCGAATCGCGGTTTCATCTTGCCAGAATGAGCAAGAGCAAGAGTAAGAGCAAGAGTGAGAAATGCTGCAACAGCGGTCTGCTTGCCACGCCGAACCTTTACGAAGATGAGTCGCGGCCGTAATTCTCTGAACAGTTGGTTTCCCGAGCAGTCTAAATACTGGTCGCATGAAAGGAGAAACGGAGTCGCAGCGCGACCCAAACAGCCACCTCGAGCGGGATATTTGCATTCACATCTTTACTGTCTCCTCCGCCATGGTCGGCGTTTGTCTGACCGTTATTGGATTGATTCGCGTTGTGATCACACTCGGAACCGCGGACACGTTAGCGGACGATTTTCTGGCCGGCGATGCGCTGCTGTTTCTGGTCTCTTGCCTGCTTTCTTACTGGGCGCTTCGCTCGCGGGGGCTGCGCAGAATGCATCGTCTTGAAAGAATCGCAGATGGAATATTTATCATGGCAATGATCGGGATGGTGGTGATTTGTGCGTTGATCACTTATACGATTTCTATTCCGGCCCGGTAGATCGCTGTTCAAAGAGCTCCTTCAAGAATCCGCAGCCAATTGCCGCGCAGGATTTTTTCGATCTCCTGGTCGCTGAAGCCGCGCTCGATGAGTTTGCGGGTCAAATTTCGCGCGTGAGAATGGTTCGTTAGGTCAGGAATGAAATGCGGCTTGGTCAACTTTGCGGCGAGCTCGGTCCGCACCTTCT
>QHPG01000159.1 GCA_003219005.1 Verrucomicrobiota bacterium | reverse complement strand
AAAATCCGTAGGAGACAGCACGTTCGTGTTTCGCACACAACCGTGCAGCGTTGGGATCATCTGTGTTGTAAAATACTGTTCCAGTTGTTTGATCGATGAGCTGCGCAAAAACCTTCTCGATCGCAACTAAGTCGGGATAAAAATCAAGATGCTCTTCCTCGATATTCAGAATGAGAGAGTGCTCGGGATGAAAGCAGCGCAGGGTGCCGTCGCTTTCGTCCCCCTCAGCAACAAAATATTCGCCGCGCCAATCCCAGTGTGCGTTGTTTCCAAGAATCGGAATTTCGGCGCCGACGTAATGCGACGGATGGAGTCCGCCTTCGCGCAACACGTGTGCCGTCATTGCTGAGGTTGTCGTTTTACCGTGCATTCCGGCGATAACAATCCCGCGCTTTGCACGCATGATTGCAGCCAGGGCTTCCGCGCGACGTAGGACTGGCTTACCCGAATCGCGGCCACCCACTAGAATCGGATTGTCGCCTTTGATTGCGGAGGAAAAAACGACAAGATCGGCGGTGTCCGCGTGCTCCGGCCGATGCTGCTCATGAAACCGTAGGCCCAGCCGTTGCAATCGCTCCGTCTCCGTACTGGTGACCTTGTCCGAGCCGCTCACCACGTGTCCGAGCTCAATCAAAAGCCCAGCGAGGCCGCTCATGCCGCTTCCAGCTACACCAACAAGATGAATCCGATGCTGCTCACAAGTGAAGAATCGCTGCAGGTCAAGCGACACGGCGCCACTCCGAAATTCTTGAGGAGCAGAGTCGGCAGGTGCACTGCATTCTTCAGAAGCGGGCTTCATGAGTCGTGTATTTTTCCATCGTTGTAGCCACGCGACCAGCCGCGTCTTTCGGCGCCAGACGCGAGCAATTGGCAGCCATTTGCTGAATCAGTTGCGGGTCCTGGATCAACTCGCGGATTTTGCGTGCGAGCAATTCGCCGGAGACCTCTGACTCCTTGAGGAGAATCGCCGCCTGAGCGCGAGCATAAATATCTGCGTTACGCGTTTGATGATCATCGGTGGCGTAGGGAAATGGAATCAGGATGCCGGGCAATGAAAAGGCGGCGAACTCAGCTAGACTAGCCGCGCCGGCTCGGGCGACAACGAGATCGGCTGCGCTGTAGACTTCTTCCATCCGATGGTGAAAAGCGGCGATGTAAGCAGGGACATTTTCTCGGCGATAGTTGTCCGCAACCAGGCGTTCATCCCGCGCGCCAGACAGGTGGATCACTTGCAACGGCACACCTTGCAAGAATGGCAGCGACTTGATCAGTGCTTGATTAATGCCGCTCGCACCCTGGCTGCCTCCCATAACAAGCAACGTCGGGAGATCTTCGTGCAGCCCAAGTTTTTGGCGCGCGACCTTCCGATCCAATCGCACCAGTTCAGTCCGGACCGGCGTGCCGGTGACCTCCGTGTGCGTTTTTGGAAAAAAAGGCGCGCATTCCCTGAAGCCCAGCATGACCGCATTCACTATCCGCGCCGTTAATCGGTTTGCCTTTCCGGGAATGGCGTTTGATTCGTGGATGAAGGTAGCAATGCCGCGTATCCGCCCGGCCAACACCGGCGCAGTGGAAGTGAACCCGCCCATGCCAAGGACCACCTGAGGCTTGAATTTACGGTAAAGAGACCGGCAAAGTGACAAGCTTTCATAAAAGCGGCGAATGAATCCAAAGAACGCCGGTGAGAACGCTGAGGGAAGCCCTACCGTGGGTAATTTTTCCACACGAAAATTTGTGCGACCCGAGAGAGCCAGAGCGTCAATATCCTTTTCGGAAATTAACAGCATCACATCGTGACCACGATCGCGCAGCACTTCCGCCACGGCGATACCGGGGAAAAGATGTCCGCCAGTTCCTCCGCATGCGATCACTGCATTCATAAAAGTTGGTTTTTGATTTTTGGTCGCTGCACAAAGCTCATAGAATTCACCAGTCGTATCTAAATCCGCAGCGTCATTCTCGAATGCATGGTCGCGTGTCTTTTATGCGGCGGTTCTAGAATGCCCTGCCGATAGATGTTCAGCAACAAACCGATGCCGAACATGCACGCGACCAGATTCGAACCGCCGTAGCTGATAAAAGGCAGCGGCAACCCCTTATTCGGCAGCAGCGACGTGGTCACGCCTATGTTGACCGCAGCCTGGAGCGCGAGCAGCGATACAACGCCGCAGCCGAGGAGCAGGCCAAAACGATCCTTGGCATGCAGCGCAATCATAATGCCGCAAACAATTATCATCACGAATAAAAAAACCACGAGAAGGCTGAACCGCAGCCCCAGCTCTTCACCGATGATGGGAAAAATAAAATCCGTGTGCGCGTAAGGCAGATAAAGCATCTTCTGGCGCCCGTTGCCCAGGCCAAGCCCTTCCATTCCACCGCTGCCCCAGGCGATCAACGCCTGCATCTGCTGTAAGCCAGCGTCCTCTTTGAAATTCGCTGGGTGAAGAAAAGCGGAGAGCCGCCCCATGCGTTCGGAGATTTGTGTAGCAATAATGAGAAGAGCGCTCAGGCCGGCGAACGACACAGCACCGAGCCATAGAAGATTGGCGCCGGCAACGAACATTACGACGAAGGCCGTTGTACCGATCAAAGCAGTCGTGCCCAGATCGACTTCGCCCAGCACGAGTCCAGCCGGCAGGCTGATGATCGCAAGTGGAAGGATCAGTCCAAAGAGCACATTGCTCTGCGGTTTTTCATATCGCGCAAACCAGGCGGCGAGAAAGAAGATTGCGGCCAACTTTCCCAGTTCGGATGGCTGAAAAGTAACCGGCCCCCAGCCGACCCAGCGTCGCGATCCATTGAGGCGCATTCCGATGTGCGGAACATAGCAAAGCGCCAGAGCTGCCAGTGCCAACACAAACCAAAGCCACCATGTCCGCCGCCAGAAATGATAGTCCACCAGTGCCCCGAAGATGCAGACTACAAGTCCAATCCCGACCCACATCGCCTGCCGTTTAATGAAAAAATAAACGTCTCCGTGACTGTCGCGCGCAAAGGCGCTCGTGCTAAAAAGCATGACGATCCCGATGACGAGCAGTCCCAGCACTGCAAGGAAAAGGATATAGGCGCTCTTACGATGCATAATTCGAACTCATCTCATCAATGGCGTTGTCATATTGAGCGGAGCGAAACATCTCTGATCCGAGATTCTTCGCTTCGCTCAGAATGACATTGTGAGACGGCTTGTAGATTGCGGCGTCGATTTCCACGCACGTGTTTAGCGCCAAAGGCGCTATGTCAATTTTAGCCTGGGGCGCCGCCCCAGGGATTCGGCCAGACCGCCGATGAGCGCTGAAAGCGCGATTCAATGCAGCGGTGCCGAAGTGAATCGCGCTTTCAACGCTGGCGCTTGGGGATTTCACCAATCCTGGGGCGTTGCCCCAGGCTGGCAATGAGACTGCGCCTTTGGCGCTAAACAGATACCTTTTCACTTCTTCGCCTTTTTTTGGTTTGTCGTCGGGATCAAAAGCTTTTGGCCAATCTGCAATTTGTGGGGATCTTCAATGTGGTTCAGAGCTATCAGATCGTCGTAGGAGACTTTGAGTCTCTTTGCGATTACGACGGGGTTATCGCCTTTTTTTACAGTGTAAGTTTTTCCCGACGACGGAGGCGCCTTCGCGTGTTCGTCCTTCGACGGCGAATGTGACGGCTTCGCATCATTGCGCGGCGCGTTTTCCTTTCGGGCCACCGCATCTCGTGGCTTGGCACCGTCCACGTGAATTGGTGTTCCGGCCGTAGTAGGCAGTTTGTTTTCCGTGTTCGCTGGAATTGCCGGTGCAAATGAGCTCTCTCGCGTCTTGATCGCGTTGAACGCGATGATTCCCGACACGGCAACCACGTGCAATAGCAACACGATCAACAACGCCCGCGACAGTTTCATGTTCGGCTCCGGGATGTCTCCGAAATCCATTCCCGCAGATGCAGCCGAGGCGCGCCGCGCGGTCGCGGCCAGGAGTTTTTTATGTCGGAAGAGTCGCAGGATTTTCATCGGTCTGTTTGAGGCAACGCCTGTACGAGTGCACGAAATTGATCGCCTCGATCGGAGTAGCTCTTGAACATATCGAACGACGACGTGCCCGGGGAAAAAAGAACTACTTCCCCGGATCTTGCGCTGGCATGCGCGCGCTCGACGGCGTCCGCGAGCGAGATTGCGATTTCGCACTTCACCGCGCCGCTCCAAGAACGCCTGATGCTCTCGGCCATTTCGCCGATCAAAATCGTCGACTGGACTTTTTCTTTCACGAGACACTGCAGCGGATCGAAGGTGAATCCTTTGTCCTTGCCACCGGCAATCAGAACGACCGGCTTTGTCTGCGCATGCAGCGCCTTTTCCACGGCATCCAGATTGGTTGCCTTGGAATCGTTCACGTAGTCAACGCCATCTACTTCGCGCACAAATTCACACCGGTGCGGCCGCGGCGCATAATTCCGGAGCGCCGGTGCCATCTGTGAGAATGACAATCCGCGCGCCATGCCAGCGGCGAGCGTTGCCATCAGGTTCTCGATGTTATGCAGCCCATGTAGTTTCGTGTCTGACAAACGGAGGACGGCTTGGTTTTGGTAAACAATCGCCCCATCAGAAAGCTGGAAATCCGCTTGATCTGAGTACGCACTAAACGTGATCGTGCGCGGGCGAATCGCGGGAAATTTTTCGATCGCGTTTAACACCGCCACGTCGATGTCGGTTTGATTTTCGAAAATGCGCAGCTTGGCCGCCCGATACTCGGCTACGGAACGATAACGGTCGAGATGGTCGGGAGCGAAATTGAGCCAGAGGCTGATGGACGGATGAAAGGTACGGATCGCTTCCAGTTGGAATGAGCTCACTTCAACCGTGAGCACATCGAATGGCTGCTTTTCGCGCGCCACTTCCGAAAGCGGTTTGCCAATGTTCCCGCAAGCAATCGTTCGCTGACCGCAGGCATTCAACATTTGAGCCAGCAATTCCGTCGTAGTCGTTTTGCCGTTCGTGCCCGTGACAGCGATGACCGGAATTTCGCAGAATCGCCACCCCAACTCGAGTTCGCTGATTGTTTCAATTCCGCGCAACAGAAAATTTCGCGCCAGTGGGGAAGCCGGATCGATGCCGGGGCTTAAAACGGCCGTCCGATACGCGGATGAATCTTCATCCGCTGCCGGTCCGCAAATCACCTGGACGCCCCGTGCCCGCAAGTTGTCCAAGGTCGATTTAAGTAAGTTCTTCTCCTTAGCGCTATCGAGCACCGTAACCTGCGCCCCTTCCGACGTGAGCAGCAGCGCCGCAGCGCTCCCGCTCAGGCCTGCACCAAGAACGGCGATATTCTGATTTTTATAACGCGCGTTTTTCATCTCAGTTTCAGTGTCGCCAAGCCAAGCAGGGCGAAGATGATCGACAGAATCCAGAACCGAACGATCACGGTGCTCTCCTTCCAGCCCGTTAGTTCGAAATGATGATGCAGTGGAGACATGACAAAAAATCGCTTGCCCGTCAGTTTGAAACTCAACACCTGCAAAATCACTGAGACGGCTTCGATCACGAAAACGCCGCCGACCACGACCAAAAGCAGCTCTTGTTTGCAGCAGATCGCGACGACGCCCAGCATCCCGCCAATGGCTAGCGATCCCGTGTCGCCCATGAAAACCTTGGCTGGATAACAGTTAAACCAGAGAAAACCGAGGCCCGCACCGATAAGGGCCGAGCAAACCACCGTCAGCTCCCCGGCGAACGGATAAAAAGGCACCTGCAAGTATTCCGCGACCCGGAAATTGCCGGCTGCGTAAGAAAGCAATGCGTATGCGAACGCCGCCGGAATGGTGCAAGCGATCGCCAAGCCGTCCAACCCATCAGTAAGGTTCACCGCATTCGATGAGCCCACGATAACGAGCGCAAAAAACACGAACGTGAACCAGCCCATGTTCGCAATGACCGGCGCCTTGACGAACGGCACGTACAGAGAGCGTGCCTGCACTTCCAACAATGGATTCGTGAGGAAAAGAGCAGTGATGATTGCCGCGAGCGAGATTTGAAAAAGAAGTTTGATCCGGCCGCTTAACCCTTCGGATTTCTTCTTCGTGACCTTGAGATAGTCGTCCGCGAAACCGAGCGCCCCGAGATAGACCATGCTGAACAGCGCTAACCAGACGAAGCGATTATCGAGACGGGCCCAGAAAAGACTCGACACAAAAACGGCTCCGATAACGAGCACGCCTCCCATCGTAGGCGTGCCCTGTTTCACGCCATGAAGCTCAGCGAGACGGTGAACTTCAGCTGCTTCGCGAATTGGTTGTCCCACCTTCAGCACAGTCAGTTTTCGGATGATAAGGTTTCCAAAAACCAACGTGCTGAGGAATGCTGTGACCGCGGCGGCGATAGCTCGGAAAGTGACATAAAGGAAAACATTAAACCCAATGAACTGATCGCTCAGGCGATGGAGGTAGTACATCATGGGGAACTGACGATTGTGGATTGCGAATTGCGGAATGCTTCAATCACGCGCTCGGTCCGAGCCAGGCGGCTGCCTTTTACCAGCACGAGATCACCCGGCGCAGCGATTTCGCCTAACAACTCAGCGGCTTCTGCGGTCGATTCTACGATTGCGGTGTTTTTGAGTCCGGCATCTTTGGCGGCGTGAGCAATTTCCGCCGCCATATTTCCGATCGCGATCACCTGATCGATCTTTAACGTGGCTGCGGTTTCTCCCACCTCGCGATGGCCGCTCTCTGATTCAGCGCCGAGTTCCCTCATTTCCCCAAAAACGGCAATGCGTTTCCCTTCAGCGGGCAGTTCCGCCAGGGTGCGCAGGGCTGCCTTCATGGAATCGGGATTTGCGTTGTAACTGTCGTCAATGAATTCCACGCCACCGAACTTCTTGATTTGCAAACGCGCTTTGGCGAGCGGCGCGGCAGCGAGGCCGGCAGCACACTCTTCCAGCGAGACACCGAAGACACGACCAGCGGCTACCGCGAGCAGCGCATTTTGCACCATGTGCAGGCCAGGCACGGGCAACTGTGCGCGGCAGCGATGCGCGCCCTCGAGAATAGTGAACTCTGTTCCGTCCTCGCTCTGGCTTATCTCGGCGGCGCGGATCGTTCCGTCAGTTGTGCCCGCCAGGGCGACTTTGCCGCGCGCACGCGCCGCGATGCGATCGCTGAAAGGATCGTCTGCATTCAAGATGACGGTCCCCCCAACGCTCACAGCTTCGACAAGGGCGCCTTTCTCATCAGCAATCGCTTCGCGCGAACCCATGAACTCGATGTGCGCAACACCGATGTTCGTGATGATGGCCGCATCCGGCTCCGCGATTTTCGACAGCGCCGCAACTTCACCAGGGTGATTCATGCCAATCTCCCAGACAGCGACTTCGTCCCGCGATGTGGCCTCCAGGATTGTTCGGGGCAGGCCGACATGATTATTGAAATTTCCTTCGGTCTTCGTGACTCGAAAACGGCGGCCCAGCACTGACGCTGTAAAATCTTTGGTGCTCGTCTTGCCGTTGCTTCCAGTGATCGCGACCACTTTTAGCGTGAGCAATTTTCGGTAGTTGGCCGCAAGTTCCTGGTACGCTTGCAAAGTGTCTTTCGTCCGGATCAACGCGAAAGCCTCTGGAACTTTCCCTTTCCAGTTGGAATCAACGATCGCCCCAGCCGCACCGGCTTTTGCGGCGGCCTGAACGAAATTGTGGCCGTCGAAATTTTCACCGCGCAAAGCGACGAACAATTCGCCGGGCTTAAGCGTGCGTGAATCGGTGCTGAGTTTGTCGATCAGCACACTCCCATCTCCGGATGAGAGTGAAGCTCCGCCAAGCTTCGCGATTTGAGAAATTGGAAGCGGATTCATTTTCACAGAAAATCAAAACTCGACGGGATGGTCTTCGATCGCGCGTCGCGCGACTTGGATATCGTCGAACGGGATAGTGTAATCGGCGAACTCCTGATAATTTTCGTGTCCCTTGCCCGCAATCAATACAATGTCCCGCGGTCGGGCGAGCGCAACGGCGCGATCGATCGCCTGGGTGCGATCGACAATTTTTTCATAGCGATTCGAGCGAAATCCTTTTTCGGTCTCGGTGATGATCGCGATTGGGTCTTCCTTGCGCGGATTATCAGAGGTGATGATGGAATAGTCAGCAAGGCGATCTGCCATCTCAGCCATCAACGGGCGCTTTTTGCGGTCGCGATCACCCCCGCAGCCAAAGACGGTAATCAATCGCTGCGGCTCAAGTTCGCGCAGAGTTTTGAGAACATTCCCGAGCGCGTCGGGCGTGTGAGCGTAATCGACGAAGACCTGAAATTGTCGTCTGGCTGGAACCAATTCCAGGCGTCCCGGTACCTGCGGTGACTTGGCAAGACTAAACACCGCGTTCCGCAAGTTGATTCCCAGAGCGGTTGCTGCAGCCAGCGCCGCCACGGAGTTCGTCACATTAAACCGGCCAATCAACGGGAGACGTACCAAGTAGCTCTTGCCATGCGCGTCCAACTGATACGAGGTGCCGCTGAATTCAGCACGATAATTTGAAGCGCGGAAATCCGCGCGCGTCCCCATGCCATAAGTGACAACGGCTACCTGCTTGTCGATTTTGTCGAGCAGTTGCTGGCCGTAGCGGTCATCGATGTTTACGATTGCAAGAGGTTTGCGCTTTCTCTTCTGGTTCACGAGTCCTGTGAAGAGCTTCATTTTGGCATCGAAGTAGTTTTCCATTGTCCCGTGAAAATCGAGATGGTCCTGGGTGAGATTTGTAAATACGGCGACGTTCCATTCGAGGCCGCGCGTGCGATCCTGCGCGAGCGCGTGCGAAGAAACTTCCATCGCCGCGGCCTTACAGCCCGCGTTGGTGATCTGCGCCAACAGCTCTTGTAGATCGAGCGATTCCGGCGTAGTGCGGATAGCTGGCAGGATTCGCTCACCGATCTCGTAGCGCACCGTTCCGACTAATCCGCAACGCAAGCCGGCCTTTTCACAGATGTGTTTGATGAGAAACGTTGTCGTGGTTTTGCCATTCGTGCCCGTGACCGCCGCCAGTTTTAATTTCCGCGCCGGGTGCCCGTAAAAAGCCGCCGAAAGATCAGCCAGCGCGGTGCGGGTGTTCTTAACAACCAGACAGGTGGCGCGCGGATCGTTGTTCTCGCGTTCAGCAACGATCACCGACGCGCCTTTGTCGATGGCTTGACCAATAAATTGATGGCCATCGGTTTTCTCGCCCCGCAATGCCGCGAACAAGCTGTTTCTTTGCACTCGCCGCGAGTCATACGCGATGTTTTCAACTGGGCGATCAAGTGACCCGATGACCTCGCGAACTGGAGTCGCGGCGAGGAGAGTCTTGAGCTGCATGAGGTTTCAAACGCGCCGTGACGAGGCATTCAATGGCGTGCGGCATTGGTTAAGGCGATTCGTTCCGCCGAGGCAGTCTTGCGGGCTCGCTCTGCCGGCGGCGGTTTTTCGACGCGCTCCACGGGAAGCGCCTTGCGAATCTCCTCATGCGGCTCAAGATCAAGATAGCGGGCGGCCTTCTCCGCAAGACGGGAAAAGATCGGCCCTGCTACCAGCCCGCCGTAATTCAACTCCGGTTTGCTCGTGCGCGCATCATCGAGCACCACGAGACCGACAAACTCAGGGTGCTCGGCCGGAAGGTAGCCGGCGAAAGAAACGACGTACTTTCCCTCTTCATATCCGCCTCGAGGATTAACTTTCTGCGCGGTTCCGGTTTTTCCAGCAATGGTAAAACCTGGCACGGCCGCGGCGGCGGCTGTGCCGCTGTCGCTCACGACGCCTCGGAGCGCATCACCAATTTCTTTGGCGGTTTCAGCGGAAATAACCTGACGCAGCACCATCGGAGAAAGTGAACTGATGCTTTTGCCCTCCGATGTAGTGATCGATTTCACCATGCGCGGCATGATCAACTTGCCGCCGTTAGCAATCGTCGCCATTGCCACCGTCATTTGCAGCGGTGTCACCCCGATCTCATGCCCCATCGGAATACGTGTGATCGAGATTTTGCTCCAGGATTTTGGAGGCCGAATCAGCCCGTTGATCTCGCCAGGCAGCTCAATTCCCGTGCGCTCGCCGAATCCGAAACGTCGAATGTATTCATAAAACTTTTGGTCACCCACCGTAAGCGCAAGTTTGGCCGCTCCGATATTGCTCGATTTGATGAGAATCTCGCGCACACTCAAATTCGAAAACGCGCGATGATCGTGCAGGGCGGCGCCACCAAAGTTCCAGAGACCGTTCTCACAAAAGATCGACGAATCAGGCCGCACCTTGCGCTCATTGAGAGCGGCGGCGGCCGCCACGATTTTGAAAGTGGAGCCCGGCTCCATCATGTCGATGATGGCTCGGTTTTTCATCTGCTCGGGCCGCGCTTCCGAGCGGAGGTTCAAGTCAAAATACGGCCGATTGGCCATCGCCAGGATTTCTCCCGTCTGCGGCCGCATCAGAATAATGGTGGCTTTTTGTGGGGAATATTGCGCTATCGCGGCGTCGATTTCATTCTCGACGATGTTCTGCAACCCAAGATCGACGGTCAGATGGACCTGGTAACCGTCGCGCGGAGCGCGCTCCTGCCCTCGGTAAGGCACGATCTCCTGCCCGGCCCGATTGTGCTCGATAAAACGATAGCCGTCTTGTCCGTGAAGGTACTCCTCCATCGAGGCTTCCACACCTTGGATGCCGTGATGATCAAAATCGGTAAATCCGATGACATGACAAAGCATGGATCCATTTGGGTATATGCGCGTGGCGTCGTGCTCGAAATAAATTCCACGCAAGTTGCCGACGCGAAGTTTTTCACGCAGCGCATTTGCAGTGGCTGCCGGCACTTCTCGCTTGATTACGATGTAACGGCGTTCGCCGTCTAATTTTTCCGCAAGCTCCCCGGACGGAATGCCAAGTTCGTGGCTTACGAGAGCAACGGTCGCCTGCCGGTTGTTAAGATGCGTGGCATCCGCCACGATTCTTTCCTTTGGAACGTTGTGTGCCAGAACTTCGTTGTTCGCGTCGAGAATCATCCCGCGCTCTGCGTAAATGATTTGTTTGAAAACGTGCTTTTCAGCAGCAAGCCCGGCGTATTCATCGTGCTTTATTGCCTGCAGATAAATCAAACGAAACGAAAAGATGCTGAAGAGCCCGATGAAACCAGTGCACACCAGCACGCAACGACTTCGGCTATTTGGATTCATTTTGCGGTGGAAGGGTTAACTACGGGTTGGATCGCGTCTTCGTCTGGCGATCGAGGAGGAAGAGTCAGCCGCACGATGTTTGCCTCTGAAATGGGGACCATTTTCAGGTAGCCTTCTTTCAATTGGCGTTGTAACGCCGAGCGCGAAGTCAAAGCCGCGATTTGCGCGCTGGCAATGTCATTCTGAGTGCGCAGACTAACAAGCTCGTTCTCGACTGCCTTTCGGCGCTCGCCCAGATGGTAGAGTTGCAGCGTCAAATAAACGTAGCTCAATCCCGCCAGTGCCAGAAATGCAGTCATCACAATCCAGCGCGCAAGCGAGGCCGCGTTTACCGCATTGTGGTTTCTTCGGCGTGAACGTTTCATTTAAATCTTCTCGGCCACGCGCAACTTTGCGCTTCGCGAGCGCGGATTTGTACGCTGTTCGTCATCGCTCGGCTCCACCGGTTTCGGCGTAACCAATTCAAGATCGTAATCGGGATTGCGTTTCGGCTCGGGCCACTCCGGCTTATCGAGCCATTCCTGGCTGTGATCGCGGAAAAAGTTCTTCACGATCCGATCCTCCAGTGAGTGAAAAGTGATCACGGCAATGCGCCCACCGGGCGCGAGTCGCGCAGTTAAAACCCGCAAGCCCTCCTCAAGCGCGGCGAGCTCATCGTTCGCTTCCATCCGCAGCGCTTGAAACACCTGGGTAGCTGGATGATGACGTCCATGCCGCCCGACCAACTTTTCGATCGCCCGCGCCAGCGGGAGCGTTTCGCGAAAGGGCGCGGTCCTGCGCATCTTCACAATCAAGCTCGCGATCCTGCGCGCGGCCGGTTCCTCCCCGAATTCACGAAACAGGCGAGTCAATTCCTCTTCGCCGTACTCGTTTACAATCTTGGCAGCAGTCAACCTGGTCCGCGGATCCATGCGCATGTCGAGCGGACCGTTTCGAACGAAGCTGAAACCGCGCTGAGCATTTTCGAGTTGGCGGGACGAAACACCAAGGTCAAGGAGAACGCCGCCGATGGTGGAAATGCCAAGCTCGTCGAGAACGCTGGCTGCATGCCGAAAATTCGCCTGGCGCACGATGAGGCGCCGGCCGAAATGTGTCAGTCGCTCGCTAACATGCCGGACTGCATCAGGATCCTGATCGAGCCCCAGAACGTCGGCGCCACTTTGCAAAAGCGCTTCGGTGTGACCGCCACCGCCGCACGTTCCGTCTACGATGAGAAGACCGGGTTTCGGTTTTAGCAACCCCAACACTTCCCTCAGCAACACCGGACGGTGGTACACGAAATCCTCGATCGGCTGCGCCTCCGCTTCATCATCGGCAGAATCAACCATCAGCCACGCATGCAGCTTAAGCCACGGTATATCGAGAACGTCTTGACCTTGCATTCGCTTACAACCCAATTTCTTTCGCCACGTGTTGGTAAGTGGCCGTTTCCTCTTCGTGCGCCGTTTTCCACCGTTGCAAATTCCAAATCTCAAAGCGCCCGCGGTTGCCCACCAGTGCGACCTCGCCTTTCAATCCGAGCGTTCGACAAAGTTCTTCCGGCAAAACCAGGCGGCCTTGTCGGTCCGCGGCTGCGTGTTGAGCGCGCGCATGCACGTGCCGCAGGAAAACCCGGCGATCGCGCGCCGAAACACTCTCGTTTGTTTCCGCGGCCGAACTCATTTTCGCAAACTCCTTTGGCGACATCACGAGCAGAAATTGATGAGTCGCTTCCGGTAAAAGAATGAATTCCTCAGGACGATCGCGCCGCCAGCGAGAGGGAATCGTGATTCGATTCTTGTCATCGATGGAATGCCGGAACTCTCCGGCATAGAAGCGTTCGGATGGGGAATCGGCGTCCATTTATCGAGTGGCGCAATCGTCCATTTTGCTCCACTTGACCCCACTTTTAACCACCTTCCTGGCGGCTGGTCAATAAAAATTTTTGACCCTATTTGCGCCCAGCCGCCTTGACCGTAAGCTCCTCGGATCATGAAATTTTCCGGGCGCCAAGGAGCGGCGGTCTCCAGTCCGCCGAAAACGGCAGTGAGTTTTTCCCGCATCCAAACGATCGTGGTTCTCTGCTCGCTTGTTAGTGCCTCCGAGATTGCGTTCACCCAGACACCACAAAGCTCCGGCAGTGACGCCGTGCGGGTGACCGTGTCGATGCACCCGGACGGCTCACGCACGGTTTACAACTTTGATCCGCCACAGCACAAGGCCGTGGCGACAACCACCGATGCAGACGGCAAACTTCGCGAGACAATTCGTTATGAGCTGGATGACGCGGGGCGTTTCTCCAGCGCGGAAATTTCCGGACCTGACGGCCGCGTTCGGCTCAAGAGTCGCTATAAGAACGACGATGAAGGTCGCATACTCGAAGAAACCCAAAGCGCACCAGATGGCACTTTTCAGCATAAGATCGTTTATAGCTACGACACATCCGGCAAACAGACCGGCTATTCCGTGTTTGACGCCTCCGGCAAACTGGTGAGCCGCACGGGCGCGGCTGCCGCTCGCCCGTCTCCCTCGCCAAAACCGCGCGAGAAAAACCGGCGATAAGTAATCTCGTTTGAGTATCGCGTGCCAGAGTGTGCATTCGCTTGTTGGCTTGCGACTGTCGAGAAAGAGCGTTACAAAAACTGGCGTGATCGATTACATCCAAAAAGGCGGATTGTTAATGTGGCCGATCCTGGGCTGCAGCATTATTGCGATTGCTGTTTTTGCCGAGCGCCTCTTTTACTTGCACCGCGCTACGATTCATGTCGGTGAATTCTTGAAGGGACTGTCGAATTTGATTCGGCGTCGCAATTTCGCTGAGGCGCTGCATGAATCAGCCGGGACGCCGGGGCCGGTGGCACGGGTGATTCACGCCGCGATTATCCGGCACGACGCGCCCCGGGCGGAATTGCGCGATATCGTGCAGGAAGCCGCCCAGCTTGAAGTACCGAAACTGGAGCGGTTCCTTGCCGTGCTTGCCACAATCGCTTTCCTGACGCCGTTGCTCGGATTGCTTGGTACCGTCGCAGGAATGATCGATGCCTTCGGCACGATCGCTTCAAGCGGCGGTTACGCGACAGTGACTGAGCTTTCCAGCGGCGTATATAAGAGTTTGCTGACCACCGCAGCTGGCCTGGTCGTAGCGACACCGACTTTCGTCGCATATAGCTATCTCTCTTCGCGCGTGAACACGATGCTTCATGACATGGAACGCGCGGGGATCGAGATCGTCCACATGTTAACTGAAAGCCGTCCGATCAGCGGCATCATCAGTTTCCAACAACCCGAAGAGATAGCGCGTGAGATTGAAGCGCGCCAGGATCTCTAACGACCAATGGCTTCGTCGCGTTGAATCGTTAAACCGTTGAAGCGTTAAAGCATTAAACCGTTAATCATGAAGCTTAGCCGGACGCTAAATTATAATTTCGGCTGGCTCCTGCTCATCGGGCTCGTGGACGTCGCCTTTCTGCTTTTGTTCTTTCTCTTGCTCAGTTCGAATTTCATCCTGCAACAAGGCATCTCAGTTTCGATGCCTTTCTCACGCTTTACGCTCGGTCCGCAGACCAGCCGGCAAATCATCAGCATCACAGGCGGCGCAGCTCCGGCCATTTATTTCCAAGACCAGCGAGTCACCATGGAGCAACTGGGACCATTACTGGATGGAGCCAAGCGCAGGGACGAATCGATTATTATCAAGGCGGACCGTTCTACTTCCTACGAAACGGTTGTCGAAGTGGCAAACGCTGCCCTTGAACACGGCATCACTTCCGTCGCGTTGGCTGCGACTCCGCCACGATGAACAGCGTTATCTCGCAGAGCGCAGCCGAATCGCTTATTTTTAGCTGGGATTCGCCTCATGGCGAAAAACTAGCGATCACCATTTTTCTGGCGCTCTCTTTGATCGCGCATGCCCTCTGCTTTTACATTTTCCAAATTGTCTATCCGCCAACAGTCGCGCTTCTGCCGCCGCCAGCCCGCGTCACTCTGATCACGCCCGACTCCGAAGAAGGTCGCACGCTGCTTCGCTGGATCGACGCGGAAGATCCCGCGCTTGCTTTTACAACTCGTCGTCCACAGGAAACAAAACTGCGTGCAGTACCAAAAGCTGAGCACGTGCCGTCCTATTCCGCGATTGAGCCGACTCTCAAGAATATTCCACCGCTGGAGCGCGATCTGCGAATCCCGAGTTGCCAGCCACCGGGCGCGGTACACTTTGCCCGGCGGAAAACCGCCCCGCCGATCAGCGTTGCCAAAACGTCCGTTTCGTTTTCAAACGAGCTTCAGGCTTGTGGCACACCGATTTTGCCAGAGCCAGCTTTTGTCGCATCCAATGAAGAAATGCCTGAAACGATTCGGTTCCGGGTAGCCGTGAGCAAGCTTGGAGAAGTTCGTTATTGTTTTCCGATCAATTCATCAGGTGATCCCGCGCTGGACCAGCAAGCCCGCTTGTATATTGCGCGTTGCCGTTTTCCTCAAAACACCGCAAACGCTGGCAAACCCGACGCATTTCTGGCTTGGGGAACCGCAACAATTGTATGGGGCAATGACATCGCTCGCCCGCAGCCGGCAGCGGCAGCCAGCGTTACACCGTGATTCGCGTTAGTCTTGCCACTCTGGTCACGATTTATCTGCTGCTTTTTCTTGCGGCGGTTTTCCTCTTCTGGATAGTTGGAGAATGGAATCGGCGGCGGCGCGAGCGCCGGGCTCTGGAGTATCGGTTGCGCTGCGTGATTTGTGCGTTCGAATTTGAGGATCGAACCGACGCGCTGCTTCCTCGCTGCCCGCACTGTGGAAGTTTAAACGAACGATTCAAGATGGAGCAGATTTAACATGGGAATGTGGATAGGCCGAAATCGCAAGGCGCGCGTGACCTACGGGTTCGATGAAATCGCGCTGGTACCCGGGCGCGTGACGATCAACCCGAATGAAGTCGATATCACGTTTCGTTTGCCACGCAAAGAAGCAGAGCCGCTGGAATTGAAAATTCCAATCCTCGCCAGCGCCATGGATGGAGTCGTTGATGTGCGCTTCGCCATCGCCATGAACAAACTCGGCGGCCTGGCCGTTCTGAACCTGGAAGGAGTGCAAACGCGTTACAAAAACCCGCAGGAAGTCCTGCAAAAAATCGTCGATGCAAATAAAACCGACATCACTGCGCTGCTGCAACGGATCTACCAGGAACCGATTCAGGAGGATCTAATCGCGGCGCGTGTGCGCCAGATCAAAGACGGCGGTGTATTGGCTGCGGTCAGTTCCATTCCTCAGCGTGCCGCGGAATTCGGCCGGATCGCGCAAGAGGCGGGCGCGGATGTTTTCGTCGTGCAAAGCACGGTTTCCACCGTGCGGCATATTTCATCGGAATATAAGTCGCTTGATCTGGAAAAATTTTGCCGCGAAATGCGCATTCCGGTCATTGTTGGAAACACGGTCGGTTACGACGTGACTCTGGAGATCATGGAGTGCGGGCCGGCTGCAGTTTTGGTCGGTGTCGGCCCCGGAGCAGCTTGCACTTCACGTGGCGTGCTTGGGCTCGGTGTTCCCCAAGTCACCGCAACGGTCGATTGCGCGGCGGCGCGTGACGCTTACTTCAAGAAATCATATCGCTACGTGCCGATCATCACCGATGGCGGGATGAGCAGAGGCGGCGACGTGTGCAAGGCGTTGGCGTGCGGCGCGGACGCCGTCATGGTGGGCAGCGCTTTCGCCAAAGCGCACGAAGCGCCTGGGCGCGGCTACCATTGGGGCATGGCGACTCCACACGCAAATCTTCCGAGAGGCACGCGCATCAAGGTGGGTGCTACCGGGTCGCTGAAGCAAATTCTGTTTGGTCCGGCAGAAGTTGACGACGGCAGCCAAAACCTAGTCGGCGCCATCACCACCTGCATGGGGAACGTCGGCGCTCGCAGTATCGCCGAATTTCAGCAAACAGAGATTATCATCGCGCCATCGATCAAGACTGAAGGAAAACTCTTCCAAACCGTTCAAAGCGTCGGAATGGGAACAAGCTAAATTTATTAGCGATTCAGTGATTCAGTGATTTAGCGATTGACCTTGTGCTATCCCATTGAACCGTTCCACGCTTGAATCGCTAAATCGTTAAATCACTAAATGAGCAACGATCGCAGAGTTGTAATCACTGGCCTCGGTGCCGTCACGCCGATTGGCAACGACGTCGAGACGTTTTGGGCCAATCTCAAAAACGGAGTCAGCGGCATTCGTGCAATCGATGCGTTCGACACCGCCGCATACGATTGCAAAATCGGCGGACAAGTTCCCAATTTCGATCCTAAGCCGTTCTTCAAGAACCCGAAGGACGTTCGCCGCACCGATCGATTCACGCAGCTTTCAATGGCCGCAGCAAAAATGGCGATTGAGGACAGCGGGATTGATATGGAAAAGCTCCAACGGCGAGACCGTTTTGGTGTGATCGTTAGCACGGGGATAGGCGGACTGAAAACTCTCCAGGATCAACTGACAATCCTGCTGACTAAAGGACCGTCGCGAAATTCGCCGTTCACGATTCCGATGCTCATCAGCAACATGGCCAGCGGTGTCATATCAATGGAGTTCGACGTGCGCGGTCCGAACTTGTGTATCGTTACCGCCTGCGCTACATCGAACAACGCCATCGGTGAAGCCTGGCGAATTATCAAATTTGGCGACGCCGACATCTTCCGTGGTGGTGGTGGAGGAATTGGAACACGCCAAGATGCGCGGCGCGAAGATTTACTGTGAACTAACTGGATACGGCCTTTCTGCCGATGCCTATCACATGACCGCGCCCCCGCCAAATGCTGAAGGCGCAGCACGCGCCATGCAACTGGCCTTGGAGCACGCGCGTATCTCTCCCGACCAAGTCGATTATATCAACGCGCATGCTACTTCCACAGACATCGGCGATGTTTCCGAGACCCGCGCGATCAAACAGGTGTTCGGCGAGCACGCGTACAAAGTACCTATCAGCTCAACGAAATCGATGACCGGTCACTTGTTAGGCGGCGCCGGCGCAGTAGAAATGGCAGCATGCGCGTTGGCTATCCGGGACGGCGTCATTCCACCGACAATCAACCTGGAAAATCCTGGTGAAGAATGCGACTTGGATTACACACCAAACGTCGCCCGCGAACAGAAAGTGCGCATCGCTCTGAACAACTCCTTCGGTTTCGGCGGGCACAACGCCACGCTGGTCGCCGCTGCGTTTGAAAAATAGCGCGGCACCTTTGACTATTCACCAGCCACAGTCACTGTTTACTCGCGAACTTTTTCCAACTTCACCACACGCGGGCATAGCTTAATGGTAAAGTTCCAGCCTTCCAAGCTGGCCATGCGGGTTCGATTCCCGTTGCCCGCTTGCTCTCTGGCTCCCTCGTAAAACGAACTTCCCAAAATGATGGAAGGCCGGCGTTCCACAATCGTTTCGCTGATCCTCTTGCTGGCAGTGGCGCTGGCGATGTTTGCCGATCTTTTGTTCGCCGGCGCCACGCGCGTGCTTGGACATCCGGGCAGCGACATGTTCTTGCAATACTTCGCATGGCGCGAATTCGGTTTCCGCGAATTGGCGAAGGGAAATCTCGCGCTGTGGAATCCGCATATCTTTAGCGGAGCGCCTTATTTTGGTGGGATGCAAGGAGCGCTGCTCTATCCGCCTAATTGGCTCTTCCTGGTTCTGCCCACGCCTGTCGCGATCAACTGGTCAGTGGCGCTGCATGTTTTTGCCATCGGCGCCTTCATGTTTTTTTGGATGAAACAACGAGGGCTCTCCGCTCCAGCCAGTTTCTTTGCCGGCACGCTGGTTATGTTTTGCGGCACCTTTTTTCCGCACGTTTTTGCCGGGCATTTGCCTCAGCTGAGTACGATGACGTGGTCGCCGCTGGTTTTTGGTTCGATCGACGCGGTTTTCAAGACTCAGCGCGTTCGTTGGTCGTTGCTTGGGATGTTTGCTATTGCCATGCAGACGTTGGCGGGGTTTCCGCAGTACGTCTTCTACACGGCAATTATTGCCGGGCTTTATGCTGCATTGCGATTGATCGGCCACTGGAACTGGCGGGTCGCAGCCGCCTTGCTGAGTATCTATCCGGGCGGCGCTCTCCTTGCAGCCGTGCAATTGCTGCCCGCCATCCAGACAACGCGCGAGACCACGCGCGGGTTCAGGCTGCCTTTTCAATTTGCCTCTATGCTCTCCCTCCCGCCGGAAAATTTTATGACGCTGCTGTCGCCGGATTTTTTCGGGCAAATCGCGAAATATTGGGGACGCTGGTATTTGTGGGAAACGTCCCTTTTCATCGGCATAGCAGGCTTGGTGTTCGCCATCTACGCGGCAATTCGATGCGAACGCGGAACGAAATGGCGCCCGCTGATTGTTGTTTGCGTTGCTTTTTTATTGGCGCTCGGCGCCTATACACCGTTGTTCGGTTTTCTCTACACTTGGGCGCCTGGCTTCGATCGCTTCCGCAGCATTTCGAAATTTAGCTTTCTAGCGTCCCTCTTTCTTTGTCTGCTCGCGGCCAGCGGACTTGACCGGTTGTTCCGACAAAAGAGAATTGAGATTCCATTTATCGCTGCAGTTTTCGCGGCTGCCGCAGCTTTGGGCGTCGCTGGATGGTGGACCTCAAGCACCGGGTCCTGGCCGGGACTAATGAACGCGAGTCGCGCCAGTGGCCAATCGTACTTGTTCCCTCAACTCTACGCGGACACAGGATTCATTGCTCAATCCCAGGATCTCGCGGTGATGTCGCTGTTTGTGGCCGCTGGAGTCTGCGCGCTCCTTGGCATCATCCTGGCCTTCGCCAGACGAGAGCCGCGTGCGCTCTTTGGCGCGATCGCTTTAGGCGCGGCGGAAGTGTTTATTTTCGCGCATGGCACACGTGCCACATTTGACAGCGCTACCATCGTGAATCCGGATGAAAAGCGCTTTCTCGAGGAGCCCGCTGGCGATTACCGGATCATGAATGTCGTGAACCCGAACAGCGCGATGTTGATTAGCGCGCAAGACATGTGGGGATACGAAGCGACCGTGGTGCGGCGCTATGCCGAGTTCATGACATGGAGCCAAGGCGGCGATCCCGACCAGGCAATGTCGTATGTGAAGTTCGTCCGCTACGATCCACTCTTCGCCATGCTGCGTCTGCGCTATGTTTTGGGGCAACGTGGAAATGAATTGGAAATCGGCGATGCGCCCGAACCCGCCATGTCGCACGTCCACCTTATTTCCAACTACCGCGTCCTGCCAGATCGCAATGCAATCTTTGACGCCTTGCGCTCGGCTACATTTGATCCCACGCGATGCATTCACGCCGTCGTGGCGAGCTGTTGCCCTGCCCGGGAGCGTTCAGACAAATTACAAATTGCTGCCGGCAAATTACATCTTGCGAGCGGTTCCGCTGCTGGCCGGTCATCATCATTTACGTGTCGAGTACGCGCGTGATGCACTTACAATTGGAACGTGGATTTCGATTCTCGCCACGCTCGCATCTCTCGCGGCTCTCGGCCGATGCGCCACACTTGATCGCCGCTATTGGTCCGGCGCGATCAGTTCGCGATTGCGCCAGGTGAAGCCGACACCGGAGTAAATCGTCAGCGCCACCGTGATCCATACCAGCAGGGGACCGGCTTGGCTCCAGGCCCGCACCCACCATGTCGATGTGTCATTGGCGTAATGCAGTTCCACAATTGAAAGGAGCGCCAGAAAAAAAATAATCGTGATCATTTGCCACGAAGTTTTCTGTTTGCCGAGACTTTCCGCCGGAAGAATCCGGCCTTTGGCGCTCGCCATTAAGCGCAAGCCCGTGATGAGAAAATCCCGCGCCACGACTGTCGTGGCTGCCCATGCCGGCACAGCTTTGAGGGGCACGAGTGAAATGAATGCTGCCGCCACCATGATTTTGTCCACGAGCGGGTCCATCAATTTGCCAAAATTCGTGATTATCCCGTAGCGCCGGGCGATTTCGCCGTCGATAAAATCGGTGAGGCCGGCGATCAGAAAAATCACGAGCGCAGTGGTGCGCGCATAATGCCAGGAGGAATTAAGCGCAATCACAAAAACCACCGTCAGCGCAAGGCGGCTCAGAGTAATCCGATTCGCCCAATTCATACTCTTGTAGCCGGGATCGGTGATCCCGGCCCCCAACCGGCGTCACCCCGACTCGTCGGGGCTACAACATCCGCTTTGAATTTTGGCCTCTTCCAAATCGGCACTTTCTTTTTCAACTCGGTCACGATCCATTGACTCGCGCGAAACGCTTCTTCCCGATGCAAACTGGTCACGCGCAAAAAAAGCGACGGTTCGCCCACGGCGATAAATCCGATTCGGTGATGAATGATAAGAGGCTGAAGTCGAAATTTCTCCGCAGCGTGCTCGGCAATTTGTTGCAATTGATGCTCGGCCATGTCCCGATGTGCTTCATAGTCGATTCCTTCGATCTCGCGTCCATCTTCAAGTCTCCGCACGACTCCCCAAAAATCGACCGTTGCTCCTCCATCGCCATGATGATTTTGAGGTGGCGCCTCAAGCGGCGCCTCAGTCAGTAAAACTTCGTAAACGAAATTTGCCATGCGCTCTAATTGCTCGTTACAGTGCTGTCTACACTCGTATCATACTGTCATTCTGAGCGAAGCGAAGAATCTCTGCTTGTTTTCTGATGTAACGCCGGTCTGGGGAAAAAAACGAGCTGTTTCGCGTCGCTCAACATGACAACACTATTTAAATCAAAAAATCCAACCCTCTGAAAACCATCAAAGAAGATACTAAAATGACAACCAATCAATGTGATATTGGCCTGATCGGTCTGGGTGTGATGGGCGAGAATCTCGTCCTCAACATGGAATCGAAGGGATTTTCGGTCGCCGTGTTCAATCGCACGACAGAAGTCACCGAGAAATTCGCTGCCGGCCGTGCTCAAGGAAAAAATATTCAGCCGACGCGCTCGATGGAAGAATTCGTCGCGGCGCTCAAGAAACCGCGTATCGCGATGATGATGGTAAAAGCCGGCTCGCCGGTGGACGCTGTGATCGGTCAACTGGTGCCGCTACTCGAAAAAGGCGATGTCGTTATTGACGGAGGAAATTCTCTTTTCACTGACACACAGCGTCGCGCCAAAGAATTAGAGGGCGAAGGAATTCATTTTGTCGGCATGGGCGTTTCCGGGGGCGAAGAAGGCGCGCTCAAAGGCCCTTCGCTCATGCCGGGAGGCTCCCGTGAGTCTTGGCAAATTATCGCGCCGATCTTCCGCAAGATCGCCGCTCAAGTGGATGGCGAACCCTGTTGTCGATACATGGGACCCGACGGCGCCGGTCATTACGTGAAGATGGTGCACAACGGCATCGAATACGGCGACATCCAATTGATCTGCGAATCCTACGCCATTGAGACCGGTAAGCCGCTGGTCGATATGATTCTCGATAAAGCCGGCCAAAAAGGCACCGGCATCTGGACACTTCAAGCCGCAATCCGCCAATCTGTCGTCATATCAACGATAAACGCCGCTGTTGAAGCGCGCGTGATTTCAGATCGGAAGGAGGAACGCGTGGCTGCGTCGAAAATTCTTCCGCAACCGAGAGCCCGAAAGTTCAAAGGCAATCGCGCTCGTCTCGTCGATGCAGTGCGCGACGCGCTTTATGCGTCGAAAATTGTGTCTTACGCGCAGGGAATGGAGCTTCTGCGTTCTGGAAGCACCGAATACAAGTGGAACCTCAACCTGAGCGACATCGCCACCATCTGGCGAGGTGGCTGCATCATTCGCGCGAAATTCTTGAACCGGATCGTGCAGGCGTATAAGCGCGATCCCGCACTGCACAATCTTCTGCTCGATCGCTATTTCACGAAGGCGATCAAGAAAGCGCAGCCCAAATGGCGTCTAGTGTTATCGGCCGCTATCAAACATGGCGTGGCCACCCCCGCATTTTCCGCGTCTCTGGCATACTTCGATAGCTATCGCTCCGCTCGATTACCGGCAAACCTTCTGCAAGCGCAACGCGATTTCTTCGGCGCGCATACTTACGAACGGATCGATAAGCCCGGCGTCTTTCACACCGAATGGATCGAGTCCGATCAAAAAACAGTCGAAAAATCGACCCAGCCGAAAACGCCGCCGCCGCATCACGCAGGGGAATAGCTGTAGCCGCCTTCCTGTGGCGGCTCGCGCTTCGCACAGCGAAGCGGCTACAGCATTAATGAAAATCGTGCGACTCGCTTCCGACGAGTTGTTCATGTGCGAGCGACCTGATGTCGCGCGCTTTGATCAAAACGACGCCATCCGAATTTTGCACTTCGCCTTCGATAAGCAGGAAGGCTTCCTCGGTGATCACGAGCCGAAGGCGTTCGAACAAGTTTGGCTCAACAATTGCGTTTGAGACGCCTGTCTCGTCTTCCAAGCTAATGAAAACAAATCCTTTCGCTGTGCCGGGACGTTGTCGACAAATTACGTTCCCGGCGATTTGAATGGTCGAACCATGCCGTGCGCGGACAAGGTCGATCGCTCGCCAAATATTCGATAAACTTTCACGCAACAGCTTCATCGGATGCGGTCCGGTGGTGAGGTTCATGGTTTCATAATCGGCGCGCACACGCTCAGGTAAGGTCATTCGGGTCAAAGGCGAGTCATCCCGAGCGGAACGAGGGACCTCACAAAGGGTGATGGAATGTTCTTTGTTCCCAGTGTGACCAAAGCTTCGTGAGAGAGGTCCTTCGCTTCGCTCAGGATGACACCCGTTGTGTGTAAGCAAATCGTCGTGCAGCGTTTCTTCCACTTTCCACATTGCCGCGCGGCGATGTTCGGCAAAACAATTGAGCGCGCCGAGTTCCGCCAATGCTCGCAATTCATCTTTTGAAAGCGAGACCCGTTGTTTGAAATCGTCCAGCGATTTAAACGATCGACTTTCTCGTTCGTGCTCGATTTGCTCGCCGTGCTCCTGGCGCAATCCGTTCACGACGCAAAACCCGAGCCGAAACGTATTGTCGTCGATAACGGTGCAGCGCCAATCGGATTTCATGACGCACACCGGCTTCACTTTTACGCCGTGTCGCTGCGCATCTTTGACGATTGTTGCCGGCGTGTAAAAGCCCATCGGCTGATTGTTCAAGAGGCTGGCGTAAAATTCCGGCGCGCTGTGCACTTTCAGATACGCGCTGCCGTACGCGAGAATCGCGAAACTGATCGCGTGCGACTCGGGAAATCCGTAAAGCGCAAAAGACGAGATCGACTGAATAATTTTTTCGATCTTGTCCGACGCCACGCCTTTTCCCTCCATGGCGGCGCGCAATTTCGCGCAAACTTTATTCATTCGTTCTTCCGAACGGTGGAAACTCAGTGCGCGTCGCAACTCTTCCGCTTCGTCACCGGTAAAATCGGCTATCACCATTGCGATCTTGAGCATCTGTTCCTGAAAAAGCGGAACGCCGAGCGTGCGTTCCAGCACAGGCTTCAAGCGATCATCGAAATACGTCACGGGCTCTTTCTTAGCGCGGCGCGCCAGATATGGATGGACCATGTCGCCTTGGATCGGGCCCGGCCGGATGATCGCGACTTCAATCACGACGTCGTAAAAACATTCGGGCTTCATTCGCGGCAACGTCGCCATTTGCGCGCGGCTTTCGATTTGGAAAACGCCGATCGTGTCGGCGTGCTGCATGATTTCGAAAGTCGCCGGGTCATCTTTGGGAATGTGTGCCAGATCGAGAGGCCGCCCGCGCTCGCGGCAAAGCTCCAGCGCATCCTGCATTACCGACATCATGCCGAGGCCTAACAAGTCCACCTTCACGATGCCCAGATCTTCGCAATCATCTTTATCCCATTGCGCGACGACGCGGCCTGGCATCGAGGCGTTCTCCAACGGCACAAATGAGCTCAACTTGTTCTGACAAATGATCATGCCGCCCGAATGCTGCCCGAGGTGCCGCGGCAAGCCGTAAATGGCGCGATACAGCCGGATGAATGCAGACATGCGCGGATGATCTTTCGGTAAGCCGGCCTGCTCGATCTGTGATTCCAACTCGAGCGTGTGCGGAAAATCACCGCTGGCAAAAAGATGCGAGAACCGATCGATGATGCTTGGTGAAAAGTTCAGCGCCTTGCCAATCTCGCGCGCGGCGCTGCGGCCGCGGTAACTGATCACGTTCGCAGTCATCGCCGCGCCGTGCTTTCCGTAGCGGCGATAAATTTCCTGGATCACGGCTTCGCGTCGATCGCCGCTGGGCAGATCGAGATCGATGTCCGGCCAGCCTTTGCGGCTCTCGTTCAGAAACCGTTCGAACACCAGATGATTTTCCACCGGATCGACCGGCGTGATCCCGAGGCAATAACACACTGCGCTGTTAGCGGCGCTGCCCCGGCCCTGAACCATGATGTTGTATTCGCGGCAGAAATTGATGATGTCCCAAACAATCAAAAAATACCCGGGGAACCCGAGCTTACTTATCAGCGCGAGTTCTTCCTCGAGTTGATGCTTCACTTTCGCGCTGATGGCGGCGTAACGCTGTTGCGCACCGAACCAGACGATGGTCTGCAAAAATGATCCCATAGTATGACCTGCTGGCACCGGGTATTCGGGAAATTCGTATCCGAGATTCTCGAACGAAAACGTGAGCCGCTCGGCCAAGCGCGATGTGTTTTCGATTGCTTCCGGCAAATCGCGAAAGAGTTCTCGCATTTCCCGCTCGCTCTTTAAATGACGTTCGGCATTTTGCGTTAGCAATTTGCCGGCGGCATCCAGCTGCGTGTGTTCGCGGATGCAGGTGAAAACATCCAGCACCTCCCGTCCGTACGGCTTCGCGTATTGCACGCCATTGGTCGCGAGGAGCGACAATCGATTTGCGCGGGCAAGATCGATCAGATCGCGATTAATGCCTTCCTCGCCGCGAATGAAATGCCGTTGGATTTCCACGAAAACATTTTCGCGACCAAACACATCGATCAAGAATTGCGCGCGACCCGCGGGAGTCTGGGGAGCGCACGCTTGCAGCGTGCTGGTTTCGGCATTCTGCCGAAACGAACTCCCATATGTTTGCAAAGCCAGAAAAGTTCGCGAATGCAGAATGCATTCGCCAGCACGCTGCAAGCGTGCGCTCCCCAATCCAAAGAGCGTCACCAGACCTTGTGCGAATTGCGGAAGCTCGTCCCAACGCACTGCGCATTTTCCTTTTTCGCTCCGCAAATGCGCCTGGGTCAGCAGTTCGCAGAGATTTTTGTAACCACTGCGATTTTCGACCAACACCGGCAGAATGCTGCCGTCTTCCATCGTCAATTCGCATCCGATGATGGGGCGCACATTGTGTTCGCGCGCGACGACCGAAAATCGTTGCGCGCCGTAAATGCCGTTGCGATCAAGCAACGCCATCGTCGGCATTTCCAGTTCTGCCGCGACTTCAGCTAACTGCTCGGGGAAAGAACCGCCTCGCAAAAAGCTGAAGGCGCTGCATGCATGTAACTCGATGTAGGACATAAACGCCTTGTCATCCTGACCGTAAGCGAAGGACCTCCCCCACAAAGCATTGATCACGCTGGAGACTAAGAGTCCTCGATCGGGCTTTCGTGAGATCTCTCGCTCCGCTCGAGATGACAATCTCAGTCATAAATCCCATCCACCTTCCAAGTTCCCTGAGACTCATGTGCGCGAATGAGTTCCCCATCCTGTAGTTGCACATCCCATTCGGCGCGCGCCCACGATTTTTCGTCCCACCAATTTCCGGAAATCAAATACGGCCCGCGTTGATTTATGACTTTTCCAGAAATTTCCGCACTGCGAACGTGTGCGAGGGTATCTTTATCCAACAAGAGTGATGCAGACACTGCGGGCCGAAATCTTCGCAGTGCTGCTGTAGAGTGTGCTGTCCTCAGCGCATGGGAAGGTTGTCCGCTGGGGACATCCTCCTTCGCCGAGGCTCCGGTGGACGAGTCGGACGCTACAGCCCACGCGAACGGCTCCACGCGAAATGCATCTGGCTGATGCGTTTCTTCCAAAACTGGGGTGCCGACTCGATCAGCGCCCAAAAGAGCGATTAAACGTGCGAGCGTTTCTGATAATTGATGTGGATTGCGCAGTGTAATTTCGAACAATCCAAATTGTTCCTTGGCAGGTTTAATCGGCTGCACATTCAGTGCGACCGCAACAATGGGATGTTCGGATCGAAAATTCTCCAAGTGCGTCTGGAGCATGCGAAAGAGAAGATCGACATCATTGGTCGGCTGCGGAATTTTGAAAACCCGCTCGTATGTTTGCTTATTTCCAAACGTGATTCGCAGGGTCAGTTCTTTTGCGACCAGATAGATAGCACCCAAACGCACTGCGAGCTGCTCTAGAAAACGGCGGAGCATGAAAAGAAGCGGCTCGGCTGTTTCAATTTCGTGCTCAAATTCAAAGCTTTCCTCGAACGACTCCGGTGGTCGAACCAGTTTAAGCACCCGATTAGATCGCCCGTTCGCGCGCTCCCACATGCAGACAGCTTCCGGCCCGAGCCGCGTGCCGAGCTCCTGCTTATCCAGCGCCGCCAAGTGGCCAAGCGTGTGGATTCCCCATTTGTGCAGAATTGCGAAGATTTCCTGCACTTCCATCTGCCGTTCCATGCAGGCAATCTACAGCAAGCTGTTTTATATGTTCAAGTGAACAGTTAGATAATTTCCACCGGACACTTTGGGAGCGCTTGCATAAAGGCGCGGCCGTAGGGTTTTGTCACGATGCGATTGTCGAGGATGACAATGATGCCGCGGTCGCTTTTGGTTCGAATCAAGCGGCCTACCCCCTGTCGAAGTTTGAGGACCGCTTCGGGCAGGGAATACTCAGTGAACGGATCGCCGCCGCGCTCCTCGATCAATTCCAGTTTGGCTTCGATGAGCGGATGATCGGGCACGGCAAACGGAAGACGTGTAATGATCACATTCGAAAGCGTCTCGCCCGGAACATCCACGCCGCCCCAAAAGCTGTCCGTGCCAAAGAGGACAGCTCGCGACGTTGATTTGAATTTATCAAGAAGCTTGCTACGCGGCGCGCCCCCTCCCTGCATGAGAAGGTTCATGTCCTTTTCCAAGAAAAATTTCTGCATCGCCCCGCCAACCTGCTGCATGTCGCGGTAACTGGTGAAAAGCACAAAGGCGCGCCCGTCAGTCTTCTGGACGAAATGCGCGATCCATCGCTCCAGTTCTTTCTGATAAGCGGCGTCGCGCGGGTCGGGCATTTTTTGGACGACAAACATTTTCATTTGCCGCTGAAAATTGAAGGGGCTGCCGAGCAGCACTGGGTCCACTTCCGTCGCGCCGATGCGCTCACGAAAATAGACAATGTCCTCGCGGCCCACCGCCAGAGTGGCGCTGGTCATGACGCAACAGCAGTTCTCTCGAAAGAGCATTCGCCGCAGCACGGGCGCGAGATCGATGGGCGCAGCGTTGAGAGCGAGAAACCGCTCGGTTTTACCAGTGCGCTCGACCCAGTAAACGTGTTCCGGCGCGCTTTGCTCGAGAAAAATGGCAATGCCGTCGCGCGCATCGCGAATGCGCCGACCGAATTCCTGTAGCTCCGCTTTCAAAATTTCGTCATCGGCGCGTTTCACCAGCTCGGCGACGCGCGCCTGAAGCGCGGTGAGCCGGCTAGTGATCGTGTCCGGAACAAAATCGACATCCCGAACGCGAAACTCGCGGCCTTTGCGAAAATCTGATTTCAACT
>QHPG01000248.1 GCA_003219005.1 Verrucomicrobiota bacterium | reverse complement strand
CCCGTCCGGCGAAATCTGCAGATCCTCGCACTCTTCCTTATCGCACCCGATATCACCGAGCAACCGCGGTCGGCCGCTGCTCACATCCGCGGCCCATGCCTGCTGCTTGGGAATTTTGGTCAGGGTTTGCGGATTTGCCGAGGTGCCTTCTTTGTTTATTTCGGAACCGCGCGCGTACACGATCGTTTTGCCATCCGGTGTCAGCCGCACGCTCGCGATTGCCTGCCCGTCATCGCCTTTGTAATGCGTCACCTGTCGCGGCACAAAATCCGGCGAGCCTGCAACCCAGATGTTGCGCTCGCCTTTATTGTCAAACACCCAAGCTACGCGCGGCGCATGCGACGCACTTGTTAGGCCATAGGGAAATGGCGCGCTCAGCACCTGCTCGATCGTGAACCCTTCAGCAAGACCGGCGACCGGCAGCAATACGCAGCCAAGAATAACAACAAGAGAATGGAATGACGTTTTCAACGCAGGCGCGCATTATGATGACCGAACCGCGCCGCGTCCACTCGATTCACCTCTGAATCACTATCAGCTCGACGTATTCGCTCGAGTGGAGCACGCTGTAGAAATGAAGCCGCTCTCGAATTTCGTCAGTCTTCAGCCGTACTTCAAAGCGCATCCACGATTAGGATCTCGACTTTGACCCGCTAAAACTGCATTTATCCGATCATCCTCCGATTTGTGTTAGATTACCTATTTCGACATTGCTGTTCTCCGCGGTAGCGTTTTGCCTGATTGCTCTCGAAGGCTGTCATCGAAGCCAGCCGCAGGTCGTTGCCGACTTGCCCGGGCTTCCGCCGGTTCAGGAAACGAAGGACAAAATTACGACTGAGATCTGGCATTTTCTCTTAAAAGCACGAAGCCTTTATAACGCTAGCAAGTTCGATGAACTTGAAGCTTTGGCGGACCAATTACGTAATGAACGCTCGCGCTTTGGGAATGGCTCGTGGAAAATATATCAATTCTACGAGGCACTCCGCTGCCGAAAGGATGAGCCGGAAAGCATGTGGCAACTTCACGCGCGCATTCACGAAAATTGGGACGCGGCCAAGCCGCGTTCAATCACGGGACACGTGGCTCACGCAGACTTCTTTACCGATTACGCGTGGCACGCTCGTGGAAGCGGCTTCGCCAACACGGTGACAAAAGAGGGCTGGCGTTTGTTCAGCGAACGGCTGGCAAAAGCGCAACAGTTCCTCGATGAATCGGTCGACTTTGAACCAAGGTGCCCAATGTGGTGGCTTGTTCGTATGACGCTCGCGAGAGGGCAGAGCTGGAATTGGGACGATTACCAGAGACTATTCCAGGAAGCAAAAGCATTCGAGCCCGGATTTTGGTCTTATGACGTCGCTAAGGCCACGTACCTTTTACCCAGGTGGCACGGACAGTCGGGAGAATGGGAATACGCGCTCACCCTGGAGGATAACAGACCAAATGGTCTTGGATTGGAAACATACGCGCGGGTCGTTTACGCGTTAAACACTTATTACAAGAATATATTTCGTGAAACGCACGCTTCGTGGCCTCAAGCCCGTGGCGGCTTCGAGTTGATGCGGCAGAGATATCCAGAATCCCTAGAGATTCTAAGCGGTTATTGTCGGCTCGCTTGCTTAGCAGAGGACCGTGTTTTAGCGCGAAAACTTTTCGATGACCTTGGTGGACGAATGATCGCTAACGTCTGGGGCAATCAGAAGAATGTTCAGAATTATCGCCGTTGGGCTTACAGCCGCTAGGAAGTCGCTGCGGTCAAGCTGAAAGCGATGCGGGGACGCATCGCACTCCATCTCCGAGAGAGTCTTCGCAAGCAGGAGCACTGCGTGCGAAAATCGAAGCTGCCACCGCAGATCCTGTATTTACAGCATCGGCAAAGATTTTTTGGTTTTCGGAGGCGGGAATTCTTTGTCGAGCTCGGCGAGATTTTCTTTGGTCAGTTTGATCTCGATTGATCGCGCGTTGTCGCGGACGTGATTCTTGTCACTCGCTTTTGGAATCGCGATGACATCCGGCTGACGCAGCAGCCACGCAAGCGCAATCTGTGCAGTAGTGGCATCTTGACGCTTGGCAATTCTCTTCAGCGTCGCGTTCTCAAGCAGGCCGCGGCCGTGGCCGACCGGAGAGTAAGCTATCACGGCGCAAGTGATCGGTGATCGGTGATCAGTGAGACGCGGCAGGAGATCGAATTCGATTTCGCGGTTTTCGAGGTTGTACAGGACCTGGTTCGCGGCGCAGTTGTGGCCATTCTCAATCGCGCGCAGTTCTTTCATGTCTTTCACATCAAAATTTGAAACGCCCCAGCGTTTGATCTTTCCCGCAGAACGAAGTTTTTCGAATGCTTGTACGGTTTCCTCGAGTGGCGGTGTCTTTTCGCGCCAGTGCAATAAGTAAAGATCGATCGTCTCGATGCGGAGACGCTTCAGACTGCGGTCGCACGCTTTTGGCAATCCTGTGCGCGACGCGTTGTGCGGATACGCTTTGGTGACGATAAATACGCGGTCGCGCTGACCCTCAATTGCATCTCCCACCACTTTTTCAGCGCCGCCGTCGCCGTACATCTCGGCGGTATCAACTAACGTCATGCCCAGATCGATTCCCAAACGCAACGCCGCGACTTCATTCGTGTGCCCGCTTTTCTTTTCGCCCATGTTCCACGTGCCTTGGCCGATTACCGGAACGCGCGCGCCATCGGGAAGTGCGACAGTTTTCATACACTTCAATCGAATCTGGAAACCAGGAAAGCAGGAAAAACTTTTTGTCTGCTCCGGCGTCTGTGTAATCTGCGGATATGGCTAAAACAATGCGTGCAGTTCAAGTGCCGCGTGCTGGCGGACCGTTTGAACTGGTGGAACGAGATATTCCCGAGCCGCAGCCGGGATGGGTGCGGGTCAAGGTCGATGCGTGCGGCATTTGTCACAGCGACTCGTTGATAAAAGAAGGGCTCTGGCCCGGTATTCAATATCCGCGCGTGCCGGGACATGAG
>QHPG01000158.1 GCA_003219005.1 Verrucomicrobiota bacterium | reverse complement strand
ATGAATTTGCGGACCGATCGACCTTCCAGGGATATTCATTCCAAATCACGGGCGCGATTAGCTTTTAGGAGATGATGCCGCTCGAATCTGCACTTGAGCTCGATGACATTCAAAGTGGAGTGTTACGTCCGCGGCCTACTCCGTATCAGGCAACCTACGTAATCTTTCGCATCGACGATCGCAAAGCGGGACGTGAGCTGATGCGCCGATTAAGCCACGTCGTCGCTTCGGCAGCCCACCCAACAAGCCCGGTCGGTAACACCTGGGTGAGCGCTGCCCTCAGCTTTCAAGGCCTCGAAGCGTTGGGCGTACCACGCGCATCACTCGAGAGCTTTCCTTTGGAATTTCAGCAAGGAATGGCCGCGCGGGCGAAGTTATTCGGGGACAACGGCGAAAGCAGCCCTGAGAACTGGGAAGAGCCGCTCGGATCTGCGGATGTTCACGTAGTCGTCACTGCGATTGCCCCTGACGCAGAGCATCTTCACGCCGCGCTCAAACGTGCCCGCAAGGCCTATCAGGAGCTGCAGGGCGTCACGGCAATCTGGCGGCAGGATTGCCATGTTCTGCCTGACGAGAAGGAAGCGTTCGGTTTCAAGGATGGGATTAGTCACCCCGCTATCGAAGGAAGCGGTATTCCCGGTTCCAACCCACATGAGCGTGCATTAAAGGCGGGTGAGTTCGTGCTTGGGTACCCCGACGAAATCAGCGATGCGCCTTTGGTGCCTCAGCCAGAGATTCTGGGGCGAAACGGGAGCTATGTTGTTTTTCGCAAGTTACACCAGCGGGTGGCCGCGTTCCGCCGTTATCTGAAAGAGAACTCGTCCAGCCCCGAAGCAGAAGAACTCTTGGCTGCAAAAATGATGGGACGCTGGCGCAGCGGTGCTCCGCTGGCTCTCTGTCCACTGCACGACAATCCGGAAGTTGGAGCTAACCCACAACAGAACAACGCCTTTCTTTTCAAGCAAGACGACTCGATTGGTTACAAGACACCGTGCGGTTCCCACATCCGTCGGATGAATCCCCGCGACGCGGATGTTGCAGGTATTGTTCGCATCCACCGGATGATCCGGCGCGGAACCTCCTACGGTCCTCCCCTTCCGACTGGAGTACTCGAGGATGACGGTGTTGATCGTGGACTGATGTTCGCATTCGTCGGCGCCCATTTAGGACGGCAGTTCGAATTCGTCCAGTCGGAATGGATGAATAGCGCCAGTTTCTTTGGAGGGAGTCATGCGAAAGACCCAATCGCGGGAGCGAGCGTCGGCGATGGCACGTTTGATATACCCAAGCGTCCCATTCGCAGGCGTCTGCATGGATTGCCTCGGTTCGTTGTCACAAGAGGCGGCGAGTATTGCTTTTTGCCGGGGCTCAAAGCCCTTCGCTATCTTGCCTCACTCGGCGACGGGGGTTGAACCGCCTCCGCTTGTTCATAGTCGTGCGAAAAATGTGCAAGAGTTTGTGCAAGAATAAGGGGCTTTCTGCTCCCTCCACGTGACAGACGCTGCATTTGGCAATTAGCGCGATTCACGTCGGAAAACAGCCTTCGATTTGATGCGCAACGAAAAGCTAGGAAATTGCTAAAACTTCAATTTTAAGCCCGTTGCGTCTGCGAGTGCGATCTGGGAGACGACGTCGGTCGGACGCAAGACGATTGTCGTTAGGCGAATTAATGTAATACAAAAATCCCGGAGCCTACGGGGCTCGAACCCGCAACCTCCGCCGTGACAGGGCGGCGCTCTAACCAATTGAGCTAAGGCTCCCGAGGAAACTCGAATGTTAACGGAACGGCGTTCCGCTGCAACTCCCCTCGTGTAATTCCAGCTGTGCGCATCGCGATTCCTCGGGAAATTCCAAGCTCCAAATCCCAAACTCCAAGGACGTTCCAATGTCTATCCCAAACGGGCGCATCCCGCCTGGTTTTAGATATTGGAATTTGGTGATTCGTTGGATTTGGACCTTAAGATTTGGAATTTCCGCGACGTTGAGGCGTCGCGGATGGTTGAACATTTTGCATGATGGCAGCGTCGAACTCCGAAATGTTTCGCGAGTGAAGATTGCGGATGCGCCTGATAAAGGTATACTGCCACTCGGTTCGGCGGATTGACCCAAACCATAATGAGCGACGAGCGCAGTGAGGGATTTGAGGGCGGGGAAGGGGACTCTACTCCGCACAGTCTCCTCGATTCATTCGATCGAGTGATCGCATCGTTACCTCCGGGCGATCCTGTCCGGCGCGACTTGTTGGATCTGCGGCCGCAGATTTTCGATGAACAGGAGACGATGGTGGAAGCGCGTCGGGTGATTGAGAAACTCGAGGAGGTCGTTAAAAAAGTCACTTCGCCCGCGAATCGGATCGGGACGTTTCTTGGCGCCACGTCGAAGGATACAGCGCACATTGTGGTTGGAGCCGCCGATTATTATTGCAACGTCGATCCGCGCATTCCGCTTGCGAAATTGAAAAAGGGGACGCGCGTTCTCGTTAATGAAGCTTTCGTGATTGTCGGTGATCTTGGATTTGAGACAGCTGGTCCGGTAACAAAAATTACCGAGGTGCTGGGCAAAGACCGATTACGCGTCGGCTCGGAGCATGGATTGCAATCGATGGTCTTACAGCGTTCCACCGACCTCGCTCACTCTACCTTAAAATCCGGCGACGAAGTTCGCGTTGATTCAAATTACCGGATGGCGCTGGAGATGCTCTCCAGCACAAAATCCCACGAGCATTATCTCGACACTGTGCCAGAGCTGCCGTGGGAAAAGGTCGGTGGCCAGGAGGCGGCGCTCCAGGCCATCAAAGACGCGATCGAGCTGCCGCTCTTACATGCTGATCTTTTCCAAAAATTTCAACACGCCACGCCGAAAGGTTTTCTACTCTACGGTCCGCCGGGTTGCGGGAAAACGCTCATTGGCAAGGCGACCGCGTACAATTTAACCAAGCAGCTTCGGGCGAAGGCCGGTACCGAGATGCGGGAATATTTCATGCATGTCAAAGGTCCCGAGATTCTGAACATGTGGGTGGGCGAATCGGAGCGAATGGTGCGCGAGATTTTTGCCACCGCTCGCGAGAAGAAAAGCGAAGGCTACATGCCGTTTCTGTTTATCGACGAGGCCGAATCGATCCTGGGCACGCGCCGGGCATCGCGTCACTCGAACATCCTGTCCACGCTCGTTCCGATGTTTTGCTCTGAGATGGATGGTATCGATTCACTCAACGACGTGGTAATTATCCTGGCTTCCAATCGCGCCGATCTGATCGATCCGGCAATTTTGCGGCCTGGTCGGATCGATCGGAAAATCAAGGTCCATCGGCCGGATAAGCTGGGTACGCGCGAAATCTACCGCATCTATCTCACGGACAGACTTCCTTACGACGGTGTGCTCGCGAAAGAAGCCGATGGAATGGCAGCATCTATCGATCGTCTGATCGAGCGCTTTGTGGAGTGGCAGTTTGCGCGCCGCGACGAGAACAAATTTCTGCAGGTGACATTGCGCAGCGGGCGCAAGGAAACGCTTTACCGCAGCGATCTCATCAGTGGTGCGATCATTGCCTCGATTGTGGAGCGCGCGAAAGCGATAGCGATCAAAAGGGCTATCGCCACTCAACAGGAGGAAGGAATTCGCGAAACGGATTTGCAACTCGCTTTCAATGCCGAGTACGTGGAGAACGATATTTTCCCGACGACGGACATCACCGAAGACTGGCTCAAGCTAATCGATTACGATCCCGAAAACGTCGTAAAAATTTCGCCTGTGAAGGCGGTGTCCGATGCGCACGCACGCACAGCGTTTGGCGTAATCTAAACCTTAAATAGCAGGCTTTGATGAAACGCGTCTTTGGGCTGGAGACGGAGTACGGCATCACTCTAAGCGGTGCGGAAACCGTCGATGTCGTGGCCGAATCGATCGAGCTGGTGCGGCACTACACCGATCACGGCGCGCTGATGAAATGGGATTATGAATTGGAAGATCCGCATCTTGACGCACGCGGGTTTCGGGCGCGCGAATTACTTCAAGACACCGACGAATCAGCTTATTACGAGATCGATAAACGCCGCCCACTCAGTTTCGAGGAAATAAAGAGCGACCTCGTCCTTTCAAACGGCGCCCGGTTTTACAACGATCACGCACACCCGGAATATTCCACGCCAGAGTGCACAACTCTTCACCAGATCGCGGCACAGGACAAAGCGGGTGAGCGTATCCTCGCGGAGTGCGCGCGGCGTCGAAATCAGAAGTTGCCGCCCGGCTACGAAGTCCGGCTTTACAAGAATAATACCGACTTTGCCGGGCACAGTTACGGTTGTCACGACAACTACCTGATGAGCCGCGAAATCGCATGGGATCGAATTGTCGCCGGGATTCTGCCGTTTCTCGTCACCCGCCAGATTTTCGCGGGCGCCGGAAAGATGGGCATCGAAGCGGAGAGCGGACAAAGCGATTCTGGAGTCTATCAAATCTCGCAGCGCGCGGATTTTTTCAGTGTGGTGGTGTCCATCGACACGATGAATCGTCGACCTCTGATCAACACGCGTGACGAGCCGCACGTGGACGCGAGCCGCTATCGCCGGTTTCACGTTATCCTTGGCGATTCGAACATGAGCGAATGGGCCACGGCCATGAAAATCGGGACCACGGCACTGGTTCTCGATTTGATTGAGCGCGGCGAAGCGCCCCAGCTTGAAATCGCACAACCGGTTGATGCCAACAAATCAATCAGCCGCGATCAAACCTACGATTGGATCATCGAATTGAAAGATGGCCGCAAGATTTCCGCGATCGAAGTGCAACGGATTTATTTGCGCGCCGCCAGCAAGCTGAATGACGACGCGACCGAAGATCAGCAATGGGTCATGCGCGAATGGGAAAGTGTCCTCAACGACCTCGAGCGCGAGGTGATGTCAACCCGAGACCGCGTCGATTGGGTTGCGAAGAAGTTCTTGCTGGACGCGTTGCAGGCGGAAGAAAAACTTTCCTGGAGCGACCCCTGGCTTCAATCCATCGATCTGGAATATCACAATCTCGATCTGGACCGCGGCTTATACTACGAACTGTTGCGCAAAGGCTTAATCCGCCGTGTTACGAACGAGGATGAAATCAAGGGCGCGATCTTCAACCCACCGGAAACGACGCGCGCGTTTTTCCGCGGTCGCGCGGTGGCTCGTTTCAACGATGAAATTTCTTCTATCCAGTGGGACGAAATCGTTTTTGCAAATCCCGCGGCCGCGGGACACTCATATCGCGTCGCGCTGCCTGAACCAGCAATGAATGCGCGCTTGGACGCGCTCAATCACGCCGCGCGCAACGGGAAAGATTTCTCGGAATTCATGAGCGCGGTTGGGCAATTCGATTGATTCGGGCGACGTCAATCTACGATCGAAAATCAAAAGGATAGCAAGAGATTCCTCCAGACCTTCGCATAAAGGTACGGCTTGGCAGGCGACTTCGCTCGGAATGACAATTATTCCCACTCGATCGTGCTGGGCGGTTTGCTGGAGATATCGAACACGACGCGATTGACACCTTTGACTTCGTTGCTGATGCGGTTTGAGATGCGCGCGAGTAGTTCGTAGGGGATGCGCACCCAATCAGCGGTCATACCGTCCTGGCTCTCCACGATGCGCAAGGCGGCCGTGTTCTCGTAGGTGCGCTGGTCGCCCATGACCCCGACCGATTGCACCGGAAGCAAAACAGCAAATGATTGCCAGACTTTGTAATACCAATCGGCCGCCTCCATTTCGCTTTGCACGATCGTGTCCGCTTCGCGCAAGATCGATAACCGCTCGAGCGTAACTTCACCGAGAATGCGCACTGCCAGACCTGGCCCCGGAAAGGGTTGGCGATAGACAATTTCTTTGGGCAACCCGAGCTGCAAGCCTGCCTGGCGCACTTCGTCTTTGAATAATTGACGCACCGGTTCGACCAGCTCGAAATGCATTTTTTCCGGCAGGCCGCCGACGTTGTGATGACTCTTGATCACCTGCGCGGGATTGCCCCCGATCGATACGCTCTCGATTACGTCAGGGTAAAGCGTTCCCTGCGCGAGAAACTTGTAACCGCCGTGTCTGCGCGCGGCGTTTCTCCGGTCTTCCTCGAGCAGGTCCTCGGTCGCCTGCTGAAATACGTTGATGAACTCGTTGCCGATCAGCTTTCGCTTGGTTTCGGGATCGGTCACGCCTTTGAGCAGCGCCAGAAAACGTTCGCTGGCGTCCACGTATTTCAAACGCACATGGAAATTCTCGCCGAAAACGCGCTGCACGATTTCTTCCTCGCGCGCGCGCAGTAGCCCATTGTTCACGAAAATACAGGTGAGCTGATCGCCGATCGCCTTGTGCAGCAGCGCTGCCGTCACTGAAGAATCAACGCCGCCGCTTAAACCGAGCACGACTTTTTGATCGCCGACTTGTTTTCGGACACGGGCGCACGCTTCTTCGATGAAGGACCCCATCGTCCAGTCCATCGCGCAGTGGCAGATGTGATATACGAAATTTTGCAGGATCTCTTTACCGCGCGGCGTGTGCGCGACTTCGGGATGAAATTGCAATCCGTAAAGTTTGCGTTGCGGATCCTCCACCGCGGCGAAGTCGCAACCTTCGGTCGTTCCGACGGCGCGAAAACACTTCGGCAACGCCGTCACTTCGTCGCCATGGCTGTTCCAAACGTCGAGGTGGCTGCCCAATCCATTGAAGAGTTCAGAACCGTTCTTGATGTGCAACGTACCGGGACCGTACTCGCGTCGCCCGGTAAACACGACCTGGCCGCCAAGGTGATGCGCCATCAGCATCAGCCCGTAACAAATTCCCAATACGGGAATGCCGAGCGAGAAAATCTCTGGGTCTATTTGCGGAGCTCCTTTGTCATAAACACTCGCTGGTCCGCCAGAGAGGATTAGCCCGTTGGGTTTTGCTGCGGCAATTTCAGAGACTGGCGTGTCGAAGCGAACAATTTCCGAATATACCTGGCACTCACGGATTCGCCGCGCTATGACCTGCGTGTACTGCGAGCCAAAATCGAGGATGAGAATTCTCGAGTGTGTGGATGAATCTGGAGTCTTCACACGCTACGGATGAGTTTGGGGGACGCTATGCCGCGCAGCTGGATCGTCGGTAGAGCGTTCCAGCGGACCAAGTGTTCCCTGACCAGTCAAGCCTCGCTGCAACTGCTCTTGTAGTTCTAGTGTACTGCGCTGTTCGAGAGGGTCCGCGGAGCCGCTCAAGACCAGCCATGCGATCGCTAGCAGGATCGGCATGCGTTTCATCTACATATTTTATGAAGCGGATATTCCATTGCAAGAAGCTTGAAGCGTAAAACCGGTCAGTCCCTAAACTGTCATGTTGAGCGAAGCGAAACATCTTGGTCTATTTCTGCAAAGGGCGCATCGGTAGGGCGGGTCCCGATGGGTCGGGACACGCCGCTTCGGTTTGCCGACAACGGCGCGCACGGAGTGACGGCGCCCTACCAACGCGTTCTCGAAGGCAAATCAGAGATTCTTCGCTTCGCTCAGAATGATAACGTTGTTGCCGCTTCGACATTTCAGCGCTTTAACGCTTTAACGACGATGATCGATCCGGAACTTTTGCTGCAAGGCTATCGGCTCGGTGTTTTCCCCATGGCCATGGAGGACGACTCGATCGAATGGTTTTCGCCCGATCCACGCGCGATCCTGCCACTGGAAGATTTTCACGTCCCTCACGCGTTGGGACGTCTCCTGCGCAGGAGAGTATTTGAAACTACAATCGACAAGGCGTTTTCCAAAGCGATCGCTGCGTGCGCGAAACGGGAAGATACGTGGATCAATCGGGACATCATCGAAAGCTACACACGATTGCATGAGCTCGGTCACGCGCACTCTGTCGAAGCTTGGAACGAAGGGAGGCTTGCCGGCGGACTCTACGGTGTCGCGGTTGGCGGAGCTTTCTTTGGTGAATCCATGTTTCATCGCGTGACTGATGCCTCCAAGATTGCGCTCGCGGCATTGGTAAAGCACTTGCGCGATCGCAAATTCGTGTTGCTCGATACGCAATGGCTCACTCCGCACCTGCAACAATTTGGCGGTATCGAAATTTCACGGAACCATTACCTGCGCCTCTTGCGGAGAGCAGTCGAATTGCCACGAAAATTTCTGTAGCTGCTAAAAAGACGGCGAGGTGGTCACGGACGGCTCGGCGAGGCCGTCCCTACCAGATTGATAGTGCGGGAATCTGACCGATATTAGAGGTTCAAATGGTTAGTTGGATTTTAAAGAAAATTCTCGGGTCGAAGAATCAGCGGGAGCTCAGGCGGCTGTCGCCGATTGTCCGCCGGATTAACGAGCTGGATGAGCAGTTCAAGGGCTTGTCGGATGGCGAGTTGCGCGCAAAGAGCGCGGCTTGGAAAGAAGAAGTTTCTAAAATTCCGGCGCTGGAGGAGCAATGGAGGAAGCTGGATGAAATTTTGCCGGAAGCATTTGCTGTGGTGAAGAACGCGGCGCGCCGGCTGAAAGAGCGGCAGCACACATTCACTGTGTGCGATCAGCCCATGGTCTGGGACATGGTGCACTTCGATGTTCAATTGCTCGGTGGAATCGTTTTGCACCGGGGACGGATCGCAGAGATGGCGACCGGCGAAGGCAAAACATTGGTCGCGACTTTGCCGCTTTATCTAAACGCTCTCACAGGGCGCGGCGCGCATCTGGTGACCGTGAACGATTATCTGGCGCGACGCGACGCGGAATGGATGGGGCTGCTTTACGATTTCCTAGGGCTCACAGTTGGCTGCATTCAACACGATCAGGAACCCGATGTGCGTCGCGAACAATACGCAATGGACATCACCTACGGGACAAACAGCGAGTTCGGTTTCGATTATCTGCGCGACAACGGCATGGCCACGACGCGCGAGCAACAAGTCCAGCGCGGCTATCATTATGCCATCGTCGATGAGGTTGATTCCATTCTGATCGATGAAGCGCGGACGCCGCTCATCATCAGCGGCCCGGCGACGATTTCCACTCATCAATACGACAAATGGAAGCCGCTGATTGAGCAGTTGGTGCGAAAGCAAAACATGCTTTGCAACCGGCTGGCCAGCGAGGCCATCGAAAAATTTGAGCACGGCGATGTGGAAACCGGCGGGCGTCTCACGTTCAAGGTGAAACTTGGTCAGCCGCGCAATAAACAGCTTTTGCGGATGATGGAAGATCCGGACAAGCGCCGCGCCATCGATAAGGCCGAGCTTTCGTTTTACCAGGACACGCGCAGGGAGGAACTATTCGCGCTTAAGGAAGAACTTTTCTTCACCATCGACGAAAAATCGAACGAAGCGGACCTTTCTGAACAGGGGCGCAGCTTTCTGAATCCTGATGATCCGAACGCATTCGTGTTACCGGATTTGATTAACGAATTTACCGAGATCGATCTCGATCCGGAACTGCCGCAAGAGGAGAAGGACAAGAAAAAAGCGGAACGCCAGCAGCATTGCGACGCACAAGCCGAGCGCATCCACAACATCTCACAGCTGCTGCGCGCCTACTGCTTGTTCGAGAAAGACGTCCAGTACGTCATCGAGGATAACAAAGTCGTAATTGTCGATGAGTTCACCGGGCGCAAAATGCCGGGGCGACGATGGAGCGATGGTTTGCATCAGGCCGTGGAAGCAAAGGAAGGCGTCCAGATCGATCGCGAGACTCAAACTTTGGCGACGATCACGATACAAAATTATTTCAGGCTTTATCAAAAACTGGCGGGAATGACCGGCACAGCCGAAACGGAAGCGGCAGAGTTTCACGACATTTACAAACTCGACGTGAACGTGATCCCGACCAATCGGCCGGTGCGACGCACGGATTACAACGATCGCATCTACAAAACGCGGCGCGAAAAATACAACGCGGTGATCAAGGAAATCAGAGAAGCCCACGCGAAAACGCAGCCCGTGCTGGTCGGCAGCGTGAGCGTTGAAGCCTCGGAGTTGCTCAGTCGAATGCTGAAGCGCGAGAAGATTCCGCACAACGTTTTGAATGCGAAATTTCACATGCAGGAGGCCGAGATCGTGGCGCGCGCCGGTCAACCGGGCACCGTCACGATTTCAACAAACATGGCCGGCCGCGGCACTGACATTAAGCTTGGTCCTGGCGTGACCGAGCTAGGCGGGTTGAAGGTGATCGCCACTGAACGCCATGAGGCGCGCAGGATAGACCGACAGTTGCGCGGACGTTGCGCGCGGCAGGGCGACCCGGGCGCATCGCGGTTCTATGTAAGTTTCGAAGACGACCTGATGCGCAATTTCGGCGCAGCCGATCGGATGACGAGAATCATGGAACGATTTGGACTCGAGGAAGGTCAGGAACTTGAGCACCGCTGGCTCAATAAATCGGTCGAGACAGCGCAGAAACGCGTGGAGCAGCGCAACTACATGATTCGAAAACGCACGCTCGATTTCGACGACGTGATGAACATGCAGCGCGAAGTGGTTTACACCTGGCGCAACGAAGTGATCGATTCCGAGGAACCGCGCAAGCTCATCTACGAAGTGGTCGACGAAGCTGTACCGGCAAAGGTGAAAGAGTATCTCGACGTCGATGAGCCCAATTACACCGGTTTCATCCATTGGGTGAACACAACTTTCCCGCTCGGTTTGACTAAAGAAAAAGCAGAATTTGAAACGCGTGGTGTCGACGAAAACGCGCAGTTTCTCGTTGAAAAGATCA
>QHPG01000247.1 GCA_003219005.1 Verrucomicrobiota bacterium | reverse complement strand
TTTAAAACGCTTCGCCACCGCCTTACGTGTTTTGCTTCGCGCAATTGACTTCGGCATAAGGCGCGAAAGATACCACAATTAGCAATTTAGCGAATTAGAGATTTAACGATTGGCTTAAATCGCTAAATCACTAAATCATTTAATCGTTAAATGAACTCAAAACCGCATGTCGTCATTGTCGGTGCGGGTTTTGGCGGGCTCGAGGCTGCAAAAAAATTGGCGTGCAAAGATGTGCGCGTCACTGTGATCGACCGCACCAATTACCATCTCTTTCAACCTTTGCTCTATCAGGTGGCGACAGCCGCACTCTCGCCGGCCGACATTGCTGCGCCTGTTCGCGCCGTGCTGAGCAAATGCAAGAACGTGGAAGTAATCCTTGCCGAAGTTCAATCCGTGGACGTCGCGGCGAAAAAAGTGAAGACAGTCGATCTGCAAATCGACTACGACTATCTGATCGTCGCCACCGGCGCCCGACACTCCTACTTTGGACATAACGAGTGGGAGAAACTCGCCCCCGGATTGAAGAGTCTCGAGGACGCCATCGAGCTGCGCCGCCGGATTCTCATGGCATTCGAATATGCAGAAGAAATCACCGATGAAGCCGCGCGCAGGGCGGCGATGAATTTCGTCATCATCGGCGGTGGGCCGACCGGTGTCGAAATGGCCGGAGCGATCGCAGAAATCTCCCGCCACACGCTGGCCAAGGATTTTCGCCACATCGATCCATCGCAGGCGCGGGTCATCCTAATAGAAGGCGAGCCGCGTCTCCTGGCTGCTTATCCGCCGGATTTATCGGAAAGCGCGCGCAAACAACTTGTCGCTCTGGGCGTGGAAGTGCGCACCAGCACGCGGGCAACGAATCTCACTGAAGCTGGCGTGCAGATTGGCGATGAATTTATTCCGTGCCGCGTGAAAATTTGGGCGGCTGGCAACATTGCGTCGTTCGTTGGGAAAACTCTCGGCGCACCGGCCGATCGGGTCGGCCGCGTCATTGTGAACGACGATCTCACGATTCCTGAGCGCCCGGAAGTGCAGGTGATTGGCGATCTGGCAAATTTTACGCACCAGACTGGACAGCCTTTGCCGGGAATCTCACCAGTAGCAATGCAACAAGGACGCCATGCAGCGCGCAACGTACTGGCAATGATACAAGGGCGTAAACCGCGACGGTTCCGTTATTGGGACAAGGGAACTATGGCTACGATCGGGCGAAACAAAGCGGTCGCAGATTTAAAGTTCGTGCATCTTAGCGGTCTTCCTGCGTGGCTGGCGTGGCTGTTTGTGCATATCATTTTTTTGGTGGGCTTCCGCAATCGGTTGCTGGTCCTTGTTCAATGGGCGTGGGCGTATCTCACCTTCGACAAGGGCGCACGGTTAATCACGCGCAACTTTCAAGCCGAACAACGGCCCCCAGCGTAGTGCGCAATGTCATGTTGAGCGAAGCGAAACATCTCTGATTATTGTTTTCGTTTGGCCAACAGCAACGATCAGAGATTCTTCGCTCCGCTCACAATGACAGTTCCGGAAATCTCCGTGCGCAATCTTCAGCGAATTGTGCCGGTGAACATTGACAATCTTGAGAAGTTCGCAAAGCGCGCAGTGCGCCATTGCATAAAGACTCGGCGCAAGAAACGCACGGAATTGATGCGATTGGGAGAGATTTTCGTTTGGCTCGTTTCCGATCGCCGGATGGCGTGGTTGCATCGGCAATTTCTTGGGAAAACGGGTCCGACCGACGTGCTGACGTTTCAACACGGTGAAATTTTTATCAGCGTCGAGATGGCAAAACGGCACGCTCGTATGTTTGGAAACTCGCTCGTGCGCGAGCTTCAGCTGTACACTGTCCATGGCCTTTTACATTTGCACGGATTCAACGACCGCACGCCCGCCGAAGCACGCAAAATGAAGAGGGCGCAGGAACAAATTGCCCGCCGCGCGTTGTAGAGGCTCCATGTCAGAAGCACCAAATCCCAACATCCAACTTTCAATGAACCTCCAACGATCAAATTCCAAACGTGTGCGGCACTGCGATTTTGTATTGGCGTTTGAAGTTTCACTGGATGTTGGAGGTTGGAATTTGGAGCTTCCACAGGTTTGAACTGAAGCCTGCGTATGTTAGCCTTTTAGCTATGAGTTGCGGGCCACGGCAGGACAGAGGATGCCTGGCGCAGATCCAAGAAATAGAAGAGACGACCCGTGTCTCAAACGAGAAGGCGGGAACCCTAACGACGGCGGAGCCTACGATCGAAAAAGAAACGCGTTCGGAAGAAGAGTTCGATCTTCCGTGGCAAGTGGTGGTCCACAACGATCCTGTAAATTTGATGAGCTATGTGACCATGGTTTTCCAACGGGTCTTCGGCTATCCGCGCGAGAAAGCAGAGAGACACATGTTGGAAGTGCATCATAACGGGCGATCGATTTTGTGGAGCGGCATGCGGGAACCCGCCGAGCTTTATGTGCAACAACTGCACGGTTATCTCCTTCTCGCCACACTGGAAAAGCGAGGTTGATATGGATATTTGCCGCCGCAAAGGTGCGATCGAGATCTCGGAATTGGACCCGTTCCTGGCCGAACTGCTTCGGCAGATTCCGGCATGCACCAACTCGGATGGTGTGCCGGCTGCCGAACAACGCCTCTTCAGTTCGCCAACGACTGGAAGAGAAACAGAATCTTGTGTGGAGTGGAAGACCTATGTCGAACCTGAGTTGCGGCGTCTCTTTCAGACGGCGACGCAAACTGTGGCGGCCGATCTGGAGCAATTAGATGGCAACGAAAAAAGTCTCGCGAACCGCACGCTGCGCATTCCTGCCAAGCACACCGATGCTTGGTTGAGCGCGCTTAATCAAGCCCGCCTTGTCATAGCCGCAAAAAATAACTTTACCGAAAGCGAATTGAACGACCACTTTCGTTCACCCATCGGATCGCGCCGGGACCTGAGTCTGTTCCAGGTAAACTTCTACGGCTTTCTCCAAGAATTTATCCTGCGCGAGCTGGAGAGTTGAAGAAAGGCAGGTCTGGGAACTAAGCTTGTTTTTTT
>QHPG01000238.1 GCA_003219005.1 Verrucomicrobiota bacterium | reverse complement strand
GGCAGTTGCCTACTCTTTTTTCTTTGTCGCCCCGGCGCCATTGCCAAACGAAAAATCCATCGCCGTTCTGCCATTTGAAAACCTGAGTGAGGAAAAATCCAACGCCTACTTCACCGATGGGATTCAGGACGAAATTCTGACCCGGCTCTCAAAGATCGCGGACCTCAAAGTAATCTCACGCACGTCCACGCAGCGTTATAAGAACACATCTCAAAGACTTTCTGAAATTGCGAAGCAACTCGGTGTCGCCAATCTCCTGGAAGGCAGTGTCCAGAAAACAAATGATCAGGTGCGCGTGAATGTGCAATTGATTAGGGCAGCGAATGATTCACATCTGTGGGCAGAGACCTTTGATCGCAGACTGACTGACATCTTTTCGGTCGAGAGCGAGGTGGCTAAAGCCATTGCCGATCAGTTGCGAGCGCACCTGACCGGTCGTGAAGAGCAAGCCATCGCCGCCAGACCGACAGACAATCCGGAAGCTTACGATGCGTACCTGCGTGGTCTGGCTTATACCCTGAAGACTGGCGACACACCCGCCATCGCCCTTGGCGCACAGAAATATCTCAGAGAAGCGGTGCGGTTGGACCCGAAGTTCACCCTCAGTTGGGCACTGCTGTCATACGTCGATGCGCTCGGCTACCTCACACTGACTCTTCAACCAACGGTCGCCCTGCGTGAAGAGACACAACAAGCAGCCGAAATGGCTTTCAGTCTTCAGCCCAACCTTGGTGAGGCCGTAGTGGCCAAGGGATATTACCACTACGCCTGCTTAAAAGATTACGACGCCGCGGTGCGTTACTTTGAGCAAGCGCGTCAGTTCCTACCGAATAGCAGCCAGATTCCTGAATCGCTGGCCTACGTCGCGCGACGGCGAGGTCAGTGGGACCGAAGCGAATCTTACTTCAACGAAGCTGAGCGACTCGACCCGCGCAATGTTAACCTACTCACGTCGCACGCAGCATCCTCCATTGTCCTTCGTCGTTTCCCGGAAGCGCTGCGAAAGCTGGATCAGGTTCTCAATATCATACCGGACGACGTGGATACCCTTGCGCAAAAGGCGGCTATTGCACAAGCCGAGGGCGACCTGCCGCGTGCTTCAGCGCTTCTCGCTCCGCTCCACCCAAACGCCGAGGACACCATCGCCTTGGGAACACAAGTTTACCAGGCGATCCTGGAGCGCCGCCCTGCACAAATCATCCCTCGACTAAAGGAAATACTTGCCAAGCCTGACCCAGCGTCGGGTTATTTCAATGGCGAACTACGCTTTTGGTTAGGCTGGGCACAGGAGGTTGCCGGCGACCAACCCGCTGCCCGTGAGAGCTGGCGACAGGCGCGCAGTGAACTGGAACCGTTCCTCAAAGAACAGCCGCAAAATCATATCCTCATTGGAGATCTCGCGCTGACCAATATGGGCCTTGGTGACAAAGCCGCCGCGTTGGCTCTGGCCGAACGAGCCGCAGCCGTGATTTCGATCCAGAAAGACGCGTTGCTAGGTCCCGTTCCGATCGAGATCCTCGCCCGAGTGGCGGCGCAGCTAGGAGAGCCCGACCGCGCCATCGCCGCGTTACAGAAACTACTCTCGATACCGTACGCGGGCCCACTGGCTTCAAACGTACCGCTCACTCCTGCGCTGCTCCGGCTTGATCCAATGTTCGATCCGCTCCGAGACGATCCGCGCTTCCAAAGATTGATATTAGAACCTATCCAAAAACCTCTTTAAGTAACAAGATGGAATCTAGCCTTTCCCGGACAAAGCCTACCGGAACAGGGGGCTAATCGCCTGTCAGAGAGTCCAAAGGAGTCGTCGCGACGACGCCTGGCGAGCTAATATTCAACGCAAACCGGCCCCAGCTTGCCAAGCATTGCATCGCCTGCGTCAATCAAGTGTTTTCGCTCAATGAGGCGCAATTTGTTGTTGAAAACTCCGCTTGAAAGTCTGCAACTCGCCGTCGCTGACGTCAGAAACGGCCCAATAATTGAAGTCGGAGTCAACCCAATGGAGCAAGTGGTAACCTTGGCGCGACATGGTCTTTTGCGCTTTGCTCGCCCCGGGGGATGCTGGCCAAGCAAACAAATTAATGAAATGCTTGCGCCTTTGGTAAATCAGAGCCGCTACCGGATGGTTGTCGAGATAATCAAGGCGCCCGCCAATCAAAGGAAAACCTTCTCCGGAAAGGTCTACCACTGGAGCCGCAAAATCGAGCTTCGCATCCAGCCAAGGTTTTACAGTATGCTGATCAGAAGAAGCGACGTCCGTGAGGTGATCTGCCATAAGCGAGCGGACGTGACTAGCTATAAGTTGCGTTGCAAGGAACTGGTCGGAAGTAGGCTGTCGTAATCGAGGCAGGGAACTGGAAAAGATGATCGCGGCCAGGATCACAGCTGCGGCAAGGCCTAACCAGTTCCAGGGCATCCCGAAAAGAACGGCTCGTGGCTCCGGCTGCTTTCTTGTGACCAGTAGTTGACTGCCTCGCGGAACAGTGCGCGTGGGCTTGTCGTCGACCTCGTCCCGTAAAGAAGCGTGAACCCGCTGACGCAGTTCAATCGGAGCCTTATAATACGGAACACTCCGGCTAATCGCGTGAGTCAGCGCGGTGTGTGCCTCGTACGCTTGCTCACATTTACCACAGTCCCGTAAGTGCTGTTCGATTTTCTGGCTGGTTATTGGATCTAGTTCGCCATCCACATAAACGTCCATCAAACTAGTAATTTCTTCGCAGTTCATCTATTTCTCCTTACCGATCCGAGTCGCCAAATATTCCTTAAGTTTGGCACGGGCGCGGGCGAGGCGGGACATGACCGTACCCGGCGGAATTTGCGCGATGTCGGCTATTTCCTTGTAGGAGAGACCTTCCTGGTGTCGCATCACCAAGATCTCACGGAATTCCGCCGGCAATTCATCCATTGCTTGGCTAATTAGTTCTGCGTCCTCAGCATGCTCAAGAATCGTCGCAGGACTCACAGGCTCGTGGCTGGCCGCGTGTATTTCTTCATCAAAAGTTGTTGTTACATCAACCGCCCGATTCTTTTTCAGCAATGTGTAGGAGGTGTTTCGGACAATCGTCAGGAGCCAGGCCCGGCCGTTGGAGCCATG
>QHPG01000157.1 GCA_003219005.1 Verrucomicrobiota bacterium | reverse complement strand
GATCAACGCCGCGCATGCCTCGGATTCACTTGAGAACGCGAAACGCGAAATGGCAATCATTCAAATTGAGGAGAATAATTTCAAACCTTTGATTGAAAACTTCTACCGTCGCCAATAGTTTGCGCTCCAATTTTTGAATAAGCTCACACCCATGGAAATTTCCGAACGCGCCGCTCAACTGACTCCTTCACTCACTCTCTCGATCGATAGCAAAGCCAAAGCCATGAAAGCTGAAGGCATTGATGTCTGCGGCTTCGGCGCAGGCGAACCGGATTTCGATACGCCAGAACATATTAAAAAGGCGGCAATCGAGGCGCTGGAGACTGGTTTTACAAAATATACGCCCAGCGCTGGCATTCCGGAGCTGCGCCAGGCGATCGCGGAAAAATTGGCGGCCGATAACGAGCTAAGTTATCGCGCCGCCCAAATCATTGTAAGCAATGGCGCGAAACATTCGTGTTACAACGCGATTCTCGCAACGTGCCAGCCGGGCGACGAAGTCATCATCCCGGCGCCGTATTGGGTCAGTTACCCGGAGATGGTCAGATTAGCCGGCGCCGAACCGGTGATTGTGCCCACCAGCGAGCGCAACTCCTGGAAAATGCGGGCGGAAGATTTTGAAAATGCAATGACCCCACGCACCAAGATGCTAATCATGAACAGCCCGAGCAATCCGACTGGCTCTGTTTATACGCGTGAAGAATTGCAGGCCATCGTCGATGTCGCCGCCGAGGAAGACATTTACATTTTATCCGACGAAATTTACGAGAAACTCGTTTATGACGACGCGAAACATGTGAGCATCGGGTCGCTTTCGAACGAAGCGTACGATCTCACAATCACTGTGAACGGCTTCAGCAAAACATACGCCATGACCGGCTGGCGCCTCGGTTATCTGGCGGCGCCGGAGGCAGTGGCCAAAGCAGTCGATTCAATCCAGAGCCATACCACCTCGAATCCGTCTTCCTTTTCGCAGTATGGCGCGCTTGCGGCGCTAAGAGGCGATCAACAACCGGTCGCCGACATGCGCGAGGAATTCGATATGCGTCGCAATTACATGTTCGACCGCCTCTCGAAAATCTCGAATGTCACTGCGGTGAAACCGCAGGGCGCATTTTACGTGCTGGTGAACATCAGCCAGCTGGGGCTGACGTCCCAAAATTTCGCCGACCGTTTGCTAAGTAAAGCCAGCGTCGCCGTCGTTCCGGGAGCTGCTTTCGGCGACGATCGCACTATCCGGCTCAGCTACGCCGCCAGCCTCGACATAATCAAAAAAGGTCTGGATCGCTTCCAAGACTTTTGCCGCACGCTCTAGCTGTCATCCCGAGTCGCGCAGACGACGAGGGACCTCGCAGTCGTAGCCTTGGGAAACTTGCGTCAGAAAATGGTGGCGCGCACGATGAAGCTTCGCGCGTTGTCGTTGTGTGACCAAGGAGCTTTTGAGAGGTTCCTCGCTTCGCTCGGAATGACACGCTAAGTGTTTCGCAATGGCCGGCTATCTCGCCCTCATTCTGCACGCACATCTTCCGTTTGTTCGGCATCCGGAACACGAGCATTTCCTCGAAGAAGACTGGTTCTTCGAAGCGGTCACCGAGAGTTACATTCCGCTGCTGCGCATGATGCAGCATTTGGTGGACGACTCGGTGCCGTTCAAGCTCACGATGTCGTTCACGCCAACTCTGTGCGCGATGCTCGAGGATCAGCTTTTGCGCGAGCGTTATGTGCGGCACCTCGATGCTTTGATCGCTCTCACTGCGCGCGAACAAAGTCGGAACCGTAAGCATTCCCACCTTCGCGATCTCGCTGACTTTTATTTCGAGTTGTTCTCAGAGCACCGTCGTCTTTTTGTCGATGAATGGAAATGCGATTTGCTCTCAGTTTTTCGCGAGCTACGCGAAACGGGCACGCTTGAAATCATCGCCAGCGCCGCCACGCACGGCGTGCTCCCCATTCTTCAACAGCAAGCATCTCAAGCGGCGCGTGCACAGGTTCTGATCGGCCGCGATGTGTATGTCGATCTCTTCGGTGCCACGCCGACCGGTTTTTGGTTGCCAGAATGTGCGTACGCGCCGGGCTTGGAAGCAGTCTTCCACGAAGCGAATATTCGCTGGTTCGTTCTGGACGCACACGGCCTGCTATTTGGGAATTATCGGGAATTTTATCGCGACATCGGTTTCGATCTTCCCATGGAACATTTGGGACCTATCGCGCGCGGGAGCAGAAAATTCTCCGGCGTGAAGTATCATCGGATCACCGGACGCGGTAATGAGAAACAGTTGTATGATCGCGCGGCAGCGGAAAATGCGGCGGCGAAACATGCGAGTCACTTTCTGGAACAGCGCCGCCAGCAAGTTCGCGAAATCAGCGAACTGGGATTCAATCCAATTGTTGTAGCTCCCTTCGATGCCGAATTGTTTGGGCATTGGTGGTTCGAAGGGCCCCGCTTCCTTGAGCAATTTATTCGGCAAGCGGCAGGCGAACGGGATTTTCGACTTACGACGCCGAGTGAATACCTGGCAGCGCATCCCACACAGCAAATTGTTGAGCCCGCTGCTTCGACATGGGGCGAGAACGGCCATCTCGCAGTCTGGCTCGATCCAACTAACGCCTGGATTTATCCGCATCTGCACGCCGCAGCGCAAAAGATGATCGAGCTGGCTCAACATGCCTCTTCTGTTGTAGGGCAACCCCGAAAGCATTCGGGGTTGCCGTGCCAAGGATCTGCAGGCGAAGCGCCTGCCCTACAATTTACCGATCGCGTCCTCAAACAACTTGCCCGCGAACTTTTGCTCGCCCAGGCGAGCGATTGGGCATTCTTAATGAAAACCGGAACCGCGCGAGAGTACGCCACGAAACGAACCCTTGATCATCTTGCTCGCTTCAACCGTTTACACGATCAGTTTGTCACCAATGACGTCGATGACGAATTTCTGCACGACTGCGAATGGCGCGACAATCTTTTTCCCAACGTGAACTGGCGTTACTATGCTTAACGTTTGTCATTCCAAGCGAAGTCGCCTGCCAAGCCGTAGCTTTATGCGAAGGTCTGGAGGAATCTCTCGATATTTTCTGAAAAAGTACGAAATGTCTCGCCTTTCCTCGACATGACAACAAGGGTCAGTTTCGCGCTTCTGATAGCTTTTTTGGTTTCTGTCAGTGCCGCGCAGGAATCACCAGCGCCGACGCCTTCGGCACCAGCGGAAGAATCACCGGCTCTCTCTATCCCGCCCGAAGGATCTCCCACTCCGTCGCCCGTCCCAGAGCAAACGCCTTCAGTTCCGCCTGGGAGAAGCGTGCGCATCAGTTTTGTGCCGCCGCCATTGGAAGGCACGATCAGCCTAGGCATTTATGATAACACCGGCAAATTGGTGCGCGTTCTGCACCAGGAAGCGAAATTAAACGAATTCGCAATCGGCGCGGACGCGCTCGTAACGCAATGGGACGGCAAGAACGATGAGGATGAAGACTTGCCCGCTGGAAAATATCACGCGCACGGCTATCTGGTGGGTCCGCTTAAGGTGGACGACCTCGGCCAGGCTTCGGCAGCGGCGATAGAAAATAACGCAGCTCGCACCGCCAAAGTGAGACTCGTCCCAAATCCTTTGCGGAATGATAAAAGATCGATCGTTGATATCGGCATCGGATTTGATAGCGATGGAAGCTATTTGAAAACGAGTGACGAGCTGCCGCTGGTCACGGTGAGTGAGACGCCGAATTTGATTCGCGCAGGTATCGCAAAGAAAAGCGAAAATGCAGTCGGTGTATGGCAGGATGACGGAACAACGGTGCATCAATTCCGCGTCTCCAATGTGGACAAGATGATGGCTTTTGATTGCGGCGAATTTGAATTGAAATGATCTGCTCTCATTAACACGTCGCTTCAGCGCGGGCGTCACGGAGAAGCACTGGTCACACGGTAAAATCTCTGTTAGTTAAGCGCCGATGCCCGCCTCGCCCGAGCTTCAACAAACCGTTAGTAAGACTGCTAGCTTTAGCGGCACCGCATTGCACACGGGCGAAAAGGTCACGCTCAAGCTTCATCCCGCACCGGCGGACCATGGAATTAAATTCAGGCGCAAAGATTTGCAGGAAGAGCCCACCATCGACGCCAAGATCGAGAATCTGAAGATGGTCGAGCGCGCCACGACGATAGGCGAGGGCTCCATCCGCGTACACACAGTCGAGCACGTGCTAGCCGCGCTCTGGGCGATGGGCGTGGACAACGCCGTTGTAGAAATGGACGCAAACGAACCGCCGATCGGCGACGGCAGCGCACAAGCCTACGTCGATCTTGTGAGGAAAGCCGGCGTGACCGAGCAGCAAGAGCCTCGAAAAGTTTTCAATGTGCGGGACACGATGCACGTGGAATCGAAAACGGGCGCGCTGCTGATTTTGCTGCCGGACGACAAGTTTCGCATCTCGTGCACGCAAGCCGGACCAAACAATCGGTTCTCACAGTTTTTGTCGATGGAAGTCGCGCCGGCAATTTTCGAACGCGAGATCGCTCCGGCCCGGACATTTGTTTTTTACGAAGATGTTAAACCGCTGATGGACAAAAATCTCATCAAAGGCGGCAGCCTTGAAAATGCCATCGTGGTGCGCGGAGAAGCGGTGCTGAGCAAGGAACCGTTACGTTTCCCTGACGAATTTGTTAGGCACAAAATCCTCGATATCATCGGCGACCTCGCCCTGGTCGGCCGGCGCATTCGCGGTCATGTGGTAGCGGTAAAACCTGGTCACGCCGCCAACGCGGCGCTGGCGCGCTCAATCACCCGCGAGCAGACCCGAAGAAGTGCCGTGGCCGCGCCGCGAACAATCCCGAGCGGCGACGGAGGACTCGATACAGACCAAGTAATGCAGATTTTGCCGCATCGTTTCCCATTTCTCATGGTCGATCGCATCATCAGCTTCGAAACTGAAACCAAATGCGTCGGTGTTAAATCGGTCACGATCAACGAGCCGTTCTTTCAGGGACATTTCCCCGGTCACCCGGTGATGCCGGGCGTGATGCAGGTAGAAGCCATGGCGCAGGTGGCCAGCATCCTGCTCTTTAAACTGGCGAAAAGCACCAGTCGCATTGGTTATTTCATGAGCGCCGACGAAGTGAAATTTCGCAAACCAGTTTTGCCGGGCGACACGATCTTCATCCACGCCGAGCTTACCAAATCGCGCGGCGAACGCCTGGCGAAAGCCAAATGCCATTGCGTCGTGAATGACGCCATCGTCTCCGAAGCCGAACTCATGTTCACGTTTCTCGATAAATGAGCGGCGTGCAGATTCATCCCACCGCAATCATTGATCCCGGAGCTGAAATTGGCGCCGGAACAACCGTCGGACCGTATTGCGTGATCGGACCTGACGTAGTGCTTGGTCCAAATTGCTGGCTGCAACATCACGTCACGCTCTGTGGACCAATGAAGGCAGGAACGAAAAACAGATTTTACGCGTACTGCTCCATCGGCCAACAAACGCAGGATTTAAAATATCGCGGCGAACCGACTTATCTGGAGATCGGCGATGAAAACACGTTTCGCGAATTTGTGACCGCACACCGCAGCACGACGCCGGAAGGCAAAACGCGGATCGGCAATCGCGGAAATTTTCTCGCTTACAGCCATATCGGGCACGATTGCACCGTGCGCGACCATGTCATCTTCTCCAACAACGGCACATTGGGCGGCCACGTGCAGGTTGGCGACCATGCCATGATGGGCGGACTCACTGCCGTGCATCAATTTTGCCGGATCGGGCGCTTTGCGATCACCGGCGGCTGCTCGAAAATTGTCCAGGACGTTCCCCCATTCATGATCGCCGATGGCAACCCGGCCGAGATTCGCGGAATTAATCTCGTCGGCTTGGAACGCAAAAACTTCCCGCCCGAAAGCGTGAAACTAATCAAGGAAGCGTTCCGCCTAATTTACCGCTCCAAATACAACAGGCGCCAGGCCATCGAAGCGATGCAGAAAGAATTGCCTCAGACCGAGGAGATCACCGAAATCATCCAGTTCATCGAACAAAGTGAGCGCGGAATCATTCGGTGAGGTTCTAATCACGAATGTATTGGAGTCCGGTTCTTGTGGCTGCTGTGATCGCAACAGCTTGGATTTTGCTCCTGCAAAAGCGTAGACGCGATGCCGGGACACCCAGATAACGAGCTCGCGACGTCGCTCGCAGTGGCCAGGAGCGGCTGATCTTGCTCTCATCAGACGCTATGCCGGGTCGCTGTAGCGCGCTGACTATTTTCAAGAGTTGAAAGTTGATTGATGAAGGTTTGAAATCTTCAGCAGCGCCAACTCTCAACTATCAACCATCAACTTCCGCAATGCCTGCCATTCTCACTCTATTGCGAATAAAAAATCTCGCGCTCGTGGAAGAGCTCGACTGGCAGATGGAGCCGGGGTTTATCGCGATTACGGGAGAAACTGGCGCTGGGAAATCGATCATCATCGGCGCGCTGCAACTCTTGCTCGGTGAGCGGGCGGATAAATCGCTCATTCGCACCGGGGCTGATCTTTGCACTGTGGAAGCGGTCTTTAGCGGTGAGGATTTGCAAAAGCTTAACACTCAACTTGTCGAGGCTGGAATTGAGCCGTGCGAGAACGATCTCATTCTGAAGCGCACTCTCTCCTCAACCGGAACCAATCGGCAGTTCATTAACGGTTCGCCGACGACATTGTCGATCTTGAAAAATCTCGGCGATGAACTTGTCGATCTGCATGGGCCGCACGATCACCAATCGTTGCTCTCGCCGGAGATGCAAATGAGCTTGCTCGATTCGTTCGCGCGCGCCAAAGAACAGCTTGAAGAATATCGAAAGCACTACCGGCAATTGCAGACGCTGCTCGCCGAACATGCCGCGCTCAACACAGCGGAAACCGCGCGCGAGCAGGAGCTGGATCTCCTTCGCCACCAGATTACCGAGATCAAGTCAGCGAACCTCGTGGCCGGCGAGGAAGAAGAAATCGACAAGCGCTACAAACTGGCCAGCAACAGCAAACGGCTGATCGAGCTGGCGAGTGCTGTCGCGAACAAACTTTCCGAAGCGGACGATTCCGTTCTCTCTCAACTGGCGGAAACGCAGCGGCTGTTGCGTGAACTGGAAAAGATCGATAGCTCGATGGCGCAATTTTCGTCGGCGCACGCGGCTGCCGTCGTCGAGTTGTCCGAGATCGCGCGCGCGCTTTCCACTTACGCAGAAAAACTCGATCTCGACCCGGAACAACTCGCTGCGCTGGAGCAACGCGTCTCGCTTTTTGAAACCTTGAAGCGCAAATACGGCGGACCAATCGCCGAAGTGATCGGGTTCGGCGAGCGCGCGGCGGAGCGGATGCGGAAAATCGAAGGGCGCGACGCCGAGCTGGAACGTCTCGCGAAAGAAATCGAAACCGTTCGCGCGCAAATCAGCCACGCCGGGGAAGCGCTGCGCAAGCTCCGCACAAAAGCCGCACCGAAACTTTCCGAAAATATCCGGCGCAATTTGCGCGATCTTGGGTTTCGGCAATCCGAATTCGAAGCGAAACTCAGCGCGCTCGACGAGCCGCGCCCGAGCGGATTTGATTCGGTGGAATTACTTTTCTCACCGAATCCAGGTGAACCGCTCAAGCCACTTCGCGCCATCGCATCCAGCGGCGAAATCTCGCGCCTGATGCTGGCGATCAAATCAGCTCTGGCTGCGCACGATTCGATTCCCTTGCTCGTGTTCGATGAAATCGACACGAACGTCGGGGGCGAGATCGCGCATGCAGTTGGCGCGAAGATGCAAACTCTGGGACACGATCATCAGCTAATTTGCATCACGCATCTGCCGCAAGTCGCTGCGACTGCTTCATCGCATTTCGTTGTAACCAAGGACGTCGCACACGGTCGCACGTTTTCCAATTTGCATGAGGTGATCGGGAAAGCGCGCCAGGAAGAAATCGCGCGCATGCTTGGCGGCAAAAGCGAATCGGCACTCAAGCTCGCTGCGAGCTTGCTGAAAAAGGCCATTTGATCACCACGAAGGACACGAAGATCACGAAGATGGAATTTGATGGGTTGTCGCAGAGTGTGATTGGATGCGCGATTGAGGTGCATCGTACTCTCGGGCCAGGCTTGCTCGAGTCGACTTATCGCCAGTGTCTCGCGTGTGAGCTGTCGCACGCGCAGATCCCGTTTCAAATGGAGGTGCCACTACCAGTGCGCTACAAAGATGTTCTGCTGGATTGCGGCTATCGAATCGATCTGCTTGTCAGCGCCGAGCTCATCGTGGAGGTCAAATCCGTTGAAACGCTACTGCCAATTCACCAGGCGCAAATCCTCACCTATATGCGGCTGGCCAAGATTCCAATCGGTCTCCTAATGAACTTCAACGTTATGAAACTACAGAACGGCATCAAGCGCTTCGTCCTATAAAATGCTTCGTGTTCTTCGCGTGATTCGCGGGTAGAAATCACTGCTTCACCTGGCCGAGCGGCAGGATGACTTTGCCGTAAATTTCGTTGAGCACTTGCGCAAGGCCCGCGTAAATCGCCGAGAAACCGCAGAAGATTCCTTCGTAACCGGTGAAATGTCTGAAGCCGGGACCCGCGCCTATGAAATCACCAATCGCGAGCAGAAAGAAAAGAATGGTTAGCGAACCGAACACGACCTGCAGCGCGACATTCAACCGCAACGTGCCGACGAACATCACTGCAGTGAACAAACCCCACATGGCGAGATAAGCTGCCATCGCGGTATCGTTGGGCGCGGCGGCCCATCCCAACTTCGCCAGGACGATGAGCGTCACCAGTGACAGCCAGAATAAGCCGTAGGAAAGAAACGCGGTGGTGGCAAACGTATTGCCCTTCCGCCATTCCATGATGCCGGCAACAATTTGCGCCGCGCCACCGTAGCAAATTCCCATCGCCAGGATCATGCTGTTCAGTTCGTAAACGCCGGCGTTGTGCAGGTTGAGCAACACAGTAGTCATGCCAAAGCCAAGGAGCCCCAGGGGCGCCGGATTCCCTGTTGTATCCTTGAGTTGAGTAACGGATTCATTCATGGCGCAGCGAGTCTGCCGAAAGAAAGATCGAGATGGCAACAATAATATCGGAGGCGAACGATTTAGCTTGTCGAAGCAGCAGTGCTGAAATTATCGTGCGTGTTTCTCAATATGATTCGGCGTGATTATCTCATCGTTGGTGCCAGCATTGCCGGAGCGAGCGCATGCGAAGGCATTCGCAAATACGACAAGCGCGGCTCGGTCACATTGATCGGCGCCGAGGTTTTTCCGCCGTATAAACGCTGGATTCTGTCCAAGAGTTTTTTGCGCGAAAAGGAGCCGAATCTCAAAAAACTGCAGGAACCCGACGAGCGCTGGTTTAAAACGGACAAAATCGAGACCCGCTTTGGCACAGTCGTAACGCAGTTCAATATCGAGCGGCGTCTGGCTGTGCTGGCCAACGGCGAAAGCATTGAATTCAACAAGGCATGCCTGGCGATGGGAAGCCGCCCAGTGCGCCCGCCGATCGCCGGAGTTAATCTTGGCAACGTGATCTACCTGCGAACGCTCCGCGATGCGCTTGCTTTAAGAGAGATGGCGAACGTGGAACGAGGCATCATGGTCGTGGGTGGCGGATTACTTGCATGCGAGGCCGCAGCAAGTCTGCGAATGATGAAACTGAAGGTTGGTCTAATGCATCGTGATCCGTATTTGTTGAACCGCTATTTGGATCCTCAAACGGGCACGTGGGTAACCGATTACTTCGCCAAACATGGAGTGATCCTCTCGATGGGAGAAGCTCTCAATGGTTTTGAGGGCAAAACAGTTCTGCGCAATATCCAGACAAAAAGCGGCAACCGATTCCCGATCGGCCTGGCTGTGGTCGCCGTCGGGGCGGAACCGAATCTCGATCTGGTTCGCAACACTCCCTTAGCGGGGCCACACGGTTCGCCGGTAACCGAATATCTCGAGACAGAAGAAAAAGGAATTTATGCCGTAGGCGACCTGGCATTTTATCCCGACCGGATAATGGGCGGCGTGCGACGCCAGACGCATTGGGAAAACGCGCGTAGCCAGGGCCTGATCGCGGGCGCAAACATGACAGGCAAAAAGCGCATCCGTTACGAACAAATCCCCTCCTTTTGGACGGAGATGTTCGATCTGCGCATGGATTTTGTCGGCGATTTCAGTGTGCTGCCGACGCGGGTCGGGCTTGATGGCACGTACGCGAAGAAAAAGTTTATCGCCCGCTATTATCAAGGCGATACGCTCCGGGGCATTCTACTTTGTCAGCAAACGCAACGTGAGGTCGATTCTGCCAAGACGCAGTTGCGCCAAGCGCTGGCCAAATAAACTATAGCAGCGCTCTGCGAGCGCCGAAGCTTGAACGCTCAACGCCAGTTGCCGATTTAAGCCGGCACTAACCGTTAGTCTTCGGGGTCAATAGACGTCGGCTGGAATCTCAAATGACGAATTGCTCACCCGGACGAGCTTCCAATCCCATGGCTTCCCCGAGAGGCGATGCCACTCCAGCTCGAACGGCGCGGGCAATTTGTTAACGCGCTCGTCGAGCACTTCCATCACGCCGTCGTCGCTGCTATAGACTGTGATTTTGCCGACCCAGATCGCGCGCCGCATTTCAACCTGCGCAGCAGGATTGGATGCAAGGATCCTGGACCCGCGCACCCATCGAAAACCTTCCCGCATGCGTTCGATAACGCGCGCCTTATCGTCGCCCCACTGATCCTGATAATCGTTTCCAACAAAATCGGAGACAGCCTCCCAGTTTCTGTGCTCGATGGCGTGAAAGAAATTTTCCGTATGTATTTGGACCTGACGCTCAGGCCGCCACAGCCAGAGCAGGTAAAGCCCGATGCAAAGCGCCAGGGCCAGCCCGCCATAGAATGCCCCGCGATATGAAATCGTCACACGTGCGACCTTATCGTGACAATGCCGAGAAAGCGACGCGAGGACCCGTACGCACTTCTAAAGCTACGCGAAACAGAAAAAGCTCTCTGGCTAATGTCGCACGAAGTGCTTGGGGAGTGCGATCCGTCCTCGCGTCGCTTTTGTTCGCTCACGGGCATCAGGTGAAACTCTATAGCGTGCTGCAGCCCTATCCAACCTTTACAACAAAATCGCGCATCGGGCGTTCGAACGGTAGGTTTGGGTTGTTCCTCCGCACGCAGAGCGACGGTGGCTGGGGGCGGAATCGAACCGCCGACACGTGGATTTTCAGTCCACTGCTCTGCCAACTGAGCTACCCAGCCGTGATCGACGTCGATCTGGCGTCGCCTCGCGGGGTTTTCACTATGCAACAATGTGATTGTAGGGCAAGCGCTCCGCTTGCCATTGGCCCGGCAGGCGATGCGCCCGCCCTACAAAGAATTGTTCGATCTCGCGCTTCTGTTCGAAACATTTTCGGCTTCTGCCTCTCTTCTCTGTCATTCCGAGAGAAGTCGAGGAATCTCTCATTGTTGGATTTCGCTTTGCAGTTACAATCGGCCACATGAAGAAGATCATTTCCACGAACGAAGCGCCGGGAGCGATCGGCCCGTACTCGCAAGCTGTGCGCAGCGGAAGCTTCCTCTTTTGCAGCGGTCAAATTCCGCTCGATCCGAAGTCTGGCCAAATTGTTTCCGGCGACATCGCGGTGCAGACGCGACGAGTGTTGGACAACGTCGCAGCCGTTTTAAGAGCCGAGGGGCTCACTTTCGATAACGTTGTTAAGACAACCATTTTCCTCACCGACCTCGGCGATTTCCAAACCGTAAACGAAGTTTATAGCTCGTACTTCAAACAAGATCCTCCCGCGCGCTCTACCGTGCAGGTCTCCGCGCTGCCCAAGGGAGCGAAGATAGAGGTCGAAGCCATTGCAGCTGCGGGGGAGGCCCAGCAAACGGCGTATGATACCTCCGGTTAGGAATTACTGTAGCGGCGGCCTCTGACCGCAGGAACAGAACATAAATGAGCGAAGACCTTCTCACGCTTTTCCGCAAGACCGGAGCGCTACTGGATGGCCATTTCGTCCTGCGCTCGGGCCTGCACAGCCGCCAATATTTCCAGTGCGCAATCCTCCTACAATATACCGACATCGCTGCGCAGGTGTGCGGACAACTCGCTGATAAACTGCGCAGGTTCGATTGCGACAGCGTGATCTCCCCCGCCCGCGGTGGGATCATTGTCGGCCAGGAAGTCGGCCGCTCGTTAGGCAAACGTCATATCTTTGTCGAAAAAGAGGAAGGAAAGCTTGTGTTGCGCCGTGGTTTTCAAATTTTGGCTGACGAAAAATTCATAGTGGTCGAAGACGTCGTCACCCGCGGCGGACGCGTACAGGAAACGATCGATATTGTCCGCAACCGCGGCGGCATCGTCTCCGCAGTCGGCGTGATTGTCGATCGCAGCGGTGAAAGCAAACCAGGTTTCGGCTGTCCGTTCGTCAGTTTAATCGAAATGAACGTTGAAACCTTTCCCGCGGACAATCTCCCGCCCGAGCTTGCGAAAATCCCCGCCGCTAAGCCCGGCAGCAAATAGGCTTCGGGGCGCTCGGCGCGGAGAGCGCCCCCGCAATTTTAAGAATTCCGCGACCTATTACGCGAACACGATCCGACGGTTCTCGATGTGCTACGAAGAGAGTGCAGTTTACACTTGGTGGTCGTCACTAAAGTAACCTCGGGCTGGAATTGCGCGCTGTTAACGTTCTGATTTGATTACTGCTTGATCAGATCGAGCCCACTGGTCGAACCAGGCACGCCCGTCGTCGCGAAGTTGTAGTGAACGGTTGTTCCCGGGCTGGGAGCGGGGTCACCCACAATGCTCTTCGAGTCGTACTTGATCCCTATGATGTAAGTGCCCGCAGTCGGTGCGTTAAACTGCGCAGTCACCGCGCCGGTCGTGGGGTTTTGCGTCAT
>QHPG01000156.1 GCA_003219005.1 Verrucomicrobiota bacterium | reverse complement strand
GCTGAGTTAATCGAGGCAATCGGCTTCCGCGCGCATGCGATGCCCGGAGCCACGCGAACAGCTATTGGCATCACGGGCAACGAAGGTCCGGTCGATGGCCGGCGTTTCGAAAATCTGCCCGGTGTCGCAGACGTGATCCGCGTTACCAAGCCGTACAAGTTAATCACACTCGATCTGCGTCCCGACAAAACGGTCGTCCGCATCGGCGATGCGACAATCGGCGACAACGAGCTCGCAATCATCGCCGGGCCGTGTGCGATCGAAAGCCGGGACCAGGCGTTTGCCGTGGCAGAAGCGGTGCAACGGAGCGGTGCGCGCTTCTTCCGCGGATGCGTCTGGAAACCCCGAACATCGCCTTATACGTTTCAGGGCCTAGGCGAGAAGGGGTGGAAAATCATGACGGACATCCGCCAGGAGTTCGGTCTAAAGATTGTCACCGAAGCTGTTGAAGAATCGCATGTCGATCTGATCGAAAAGCACGGTGATGTCATTCAAATCGGTGCTCGCAACATGCAGAATTTTTCGCTTCTAAAGCGAGCAGGCCGATCCAAGTTGCCCGTGCTGTTGAAGCGCGGGATGGCTGCAACACTCGAGGAATGGTTGCTCGCAGCCGAGTACATCATGGCTGAGGGCAACTACAATGTCATACTTTGCGAGCGAGGCGTTCGCACATTCGCGCAGCATACGCGTAACACGCTCGACCTCGCATCGGTGCCGGCGATTCGGCGCATTTCGCATTTGCCGGTCATCGTCGATCCCTCGCATGGCACCGGTACCGCATACATGGTCACACCCCTCGCGCGTGCCGGGATAGCAGTCGGAGCGGACGGTCTTATGGTCGAAGTTCACAATCAACCGGAGCTTGCTCTTTCCGACAGTGCGCAAGCGCTAACACTTTCGGAGTATGCGCAGCTCATCGAAGAAGTTCGCGCTATTCGCAGTCTTATGGAGTCGGACGGCGACGGCAGCTTAAAGGCGACTTGAGGATTCAAAACGATGCTTCTGCTGATCGACAATTACGATTCCTTCGCTTACAACCTCGCGCAGTATTTCGGCGAACTAGGTTGTGATGTTCTGGTCAAACGGAACGATGAAATCTCAATTGATGAAATCGCAGCGCTAGCTCCAAAGCACATTTGCATTTCCCCTGGTCCGTGCACGCCACGCGAATCGGGCATCAGCAAGGAGGTTGCTCTAGCGTTTGGTCAGCGTATTCCGGTTCTGGGCGTCTGCCTCGGTCATCAGTGCATCGCCGAAGCGTACGGCGCGAACGTGGTCCGCGCTGGCCACCTCATGCACGGCAAGTCATGTTTGATCAGGCATAACGGCAGCGCGCTTTTTTCGGATTTGTCGAACCCGTTTGAAGCGGGCCGGTACCATTCGCTGGTCGTCGAGCGAAACTCATTTCCTGCGTGTTTCGAAATCACCGCCGAGAGCGACGACGGTGAAATCATGGCGCTGCGCCATCGTGAATTCCCATTGTACGGAGTGCAATTCCACCCCGAATCAGTTCTCACCCCCAATGGCAGAAAAATTCTGGCCACCTTCCTTTCGAGTTGAATGAAAACACTGTTCACTCCGTCGCTCGATGAATTCCTGAAGCTCGCGCAGCAGGGCAATGTCATCCCTGTTTTTGCAGAGTTCGTTGGTGATTGCGAAACTCCGGTATCAGCATTCAGAAAATTTAACCATTGCCCTTATAGCTTCCTTTTTGAATCGACCGAAAAAAATGACGTTTCCGGCCGATTCTCATTCGTCGGATTCGATCCGCGATTGGTTATTGAAAGTTACGGGCGCGAGATCCGTGTTGTTCGAAATGGCATTGAGGAACGGTTCAGCACGACCACCGATCCTCTCGATGAGGTTCGCAAATTGATGGCGCGGTACCGATTCGTTGCGCGCCCGGAGCTGCCAAGGTTCGGCGGCGGCGCCGTCGGTTTTCTCGGCTACGAAGCGATCCGATTTTTCGAACCTAAAGTTCTGCCGGCACGCGAGGACGACCTGCAATTGCCTGAGATGCTCTTCATGCTCACCGGCAACGTCCTCATTTTCGATCATCGACTGCGCAGTTTGAAAATCGTCGTCAACGCCTTTGTCGATGGCGGCTCGGCAGAAAAAGCCTACGCGCGCGCCATCGAATCCGTGGAGTCGATCATGCAACAACTGGCGGAGCCGGTTGATCTGCCGCTTGTCCCGATTGTGATCAACGAAAAACAGGCGCCGCCGCGCAGCAATTTTCGTCGCGAAGAATTTGAGCGCGCGGTGGAGCAAGCAAAGGAATACATCCGCGCGGGCGATGTTTTTCAGGTCGTTTTATCGCAACGATTCGAATCGCCGTTCGAGGGAGAGCCGCTCGATTTTTACCGTTGTCTTCGCTTCATCAATCCTTCGCCGTACATGTTTTGCCTAAAGTTCTGCAACGATTTTGCGCTTGTTGGCAGCTCACCTGAGATGCACGTCCGTCTCGTTGACAACACCGTCGAGATCCGGCCAATTGCAGGGACACGCGCTCGCGGCGTGACGCCTGCGCAAGATGAAGCGAACGCTGCTCAGCTTCTCGCCGATCCGAAGGAACGCGCCGAACACATCATGCTTGTCGATCTCGCGCGAAATGATGTCGGCCGGGTTGCCGAATTCGGCACTGTGCGTGTGACGGAATTCATGGAAATCGAGCGTTACAGCCATGTGATGCACATCGTTTCCAACGTGACTGGCCATTTACGCAGCGGCTGTAGCGCGTTCGATGTAGTCCGAGCGACGTTTCCCGCGGGAACCGTTTCCGGCGCGCCAAAGATCCGCGCCATGCAAATCATTAGCGAAATGGAGAACGCCCGACGCGGCTGTTACGCAGGCGCGATCGGCTATTTCGGATTCGATGGCAACATCGATTCCTGCATCGCACTGCGATGCGCGGTATTAAAAGACGCGCAGGCGTATTTTCAAGCTGGCGCAGGCATTGTCGCCGATTCGGATCCGGAGCGGGAATACGAAGAAACGATCAGCAAAGCGCTTGCAATGATGAAGGCGCTGGCAATGGCGAGCGAGATGAAACCCGTATGAATTCGCAATGTACCAGAAGCGAAGCCGGTAATCTCGAGCTTCGCCAAATGACGATGCGTCTCATGCGCGGAGAAAACCTTTTGCGCAGCGAAGCCGCGAATTTTCTTAGCGCGCTACTTGATCCGGCTGCGACGGATGCGCAGGTGGCGGGCGCGCTGACTGTGCTGGCTGCCAAGGGTGAAACCGTCGAGGAACTCGCGGGAATGGCCGAGGCGATGCGCAATCGCGCTATTCCAGTGCGTTCGCGTCACCCACGTTTCATTGATACCGCAGGAACCGGCTCGAGCGCCGCGAAAACTTTCAATGTCTCCACAGCGGCTGCTTTCGTGATCGCCGGCACGGGTGTGCCTGTAGCAAAACATGGCTCGCGCGCGGTGACCTCGGATTCTGGAAGCGCCGACGTGCTCGAAGCGCTCGGGGTCAATACGGCTTGCTCACCGGAGACAGTCGAACGCTGTCTGAATGAGCATGGAATCTGTTTTATGTTCGCGCCGCTCTTTCACGAAGCGACCGCTAGGGTCGCGCATGTTCGGCGCGAGCTCGGCATCCGCACCACATTCAATTTGCTGGGGCCACTGACGAACCCCGCCCGTGCGCCGTTTCAGATTCTCGGCGTGTGGCATCCTTCCCTGCTTGAGCGAGTCGCGGCCGCGCTATCTCTGCTTGGCGTGGAGAAAGCATGGGTGGTGCATGGGGCCGACGGCCTTGATGAAATAACAATCACCGACAAAACTTTCGTCGCTGCCTGCTTGCCAAGTCGCAGCGTGGAAACGTTCGCGATTTCACCTGAGGATTTTGGATTGAAACGGCAAAGCCTCGATGGATTCGGTGGAAGTAACGCGCGCGCAAACGCAGAACTGATCCGCTCAATTTTGGAAGGTGAAAAGACCAACCAAAAAGTTGCCGCGCGCGATCTTGTCATCGTAAATGCCGCCGCCGCTCTTCACGTGACTGGGTTCGCGCACGATCTTCAGGAAGCAGCGGCCTTTGCACGCGAAAGCATCGACAGCGGACGCGCGGCATCGAAGCTGGAGGCGCTTATTCGCGAAACAAACCGAGCCGATGAGCAGAAATTTTCTCTCTGAAATCCTCGCGCAAAAGCGCGAAGCAGTAGGGCGGATGAAAGCCAAGCCTTCCTCCGATCGCCTTCGCGAACGCGCGCTGGAGATTCGAAAAACGGCCATGCCGCATCGCTTGTTGCAAGCGTTAAAGTCGGAATCGCCGCGTCTGAAGATTATTGCGGAGTTCAAACGCAGATCGCCGTCCGCTGGAATTATTCGTGACGATCTTTCGGCCGACGAAGTTGCCCGTCGTTACGAACGAGCCGGCGCCTCCGCGATTTCCGTCCTTACTGACGAAGCATATTTCGGCGGTTCGATTGCCGATCTTCGCGCCGTTCGGTCCATTACGAATCTGCCGATTCTGCGCAAAGATTTTATTATCGATCCGAGCCAGATTTACGAAGCAGCCGTTGCTGGGACCGACGCAGTCCTCTTAATCGTTGCGGCATTGGACGACGCTGCGCTAGGTGATCTGCGCGAAGTTGCGGAAAACCAACTCGGGCTCGACGCACTCGTTGAAGTGCATACATCCTTCGAAATGCGCCGTGCGCTGGATGCTGGCGCCAAGATCATCGGCGTGAACAACCGCAATCTCCAGACGTTTCAGGTTTCGTTGGAAACGAGCGAGCGTCTCATTTCCGAAGCTCCGCACGACAGAATCATGGTTAGTGAAAGCGGATTGCAGAGTGCGGAATCATTCCGTCGTCTCCATAATCTTGGGTTTCGCGGTTTCCTTATCGGCGAGGCCCTGATGCGTGCGAGCGATCCGGAGAAAGCGCTTCGAGATTTCATAGCTGGGGGTGAAGATCCGCAGCCGCTACAAAGTAGTTGTAGCCACCGGCCTGTGGCCGGTCCAATCGGATTCTCAACGGCGCACAGCGCCGTGGCTACAGCCCATCGTGATAACCGCATACAAATCAAAATCTGCGGCATCACGAATGCGACAGATGCCAAAGCGTGCGTGGAACTCGGCGCTGCCTTGATTGGTCTTAATTTCTATCCGCAAAGTCCGCGCTACATCGAACCAAAAGTGGCCCGGCAAATTGTCGAGACACTGCCAGCTGATACTGACGCAGTCGGTGTTTTCGTTGACGGGAACGCCGAGGAAATTCGAAAGACTGCGAAGACCGCACGAGTGCGAAGCGTTCAGTTGCATGGGAATTTCTCGCCTGAAACCGCGAGTGAACTGGCCAGCGAGTTTCGCGTGATTCGAGTGTTTTCGACTCATCCGCGATTCCGCCCGGAAGATGTCTCGCGGTTTTCGAATTGTGACGTGCTCATTGACGCACATCATTCCGACCTCCGCGGCGGGACTGGGCGGACGTGTAATTGGCCGGCCGCGCGCGCAACATTGGCCTTCGCGCGATTCCTCATTCTTTCTGGCGGTTTGAACACACAAAACGTCGGTCGCGCGATCGCAGCAGTCAGGCCACACGCTGTGGATGTTTGCAGCGGTGTTGAGCGCACCCCGGGCGTGAAAGATCATCGCTCGGTGAAAAATTTTGTAGCTGCCGTTCGACGAGCTGAGCGCGTCGCAGACGCTTCGTCACTCCAGTAATCCCATGCAAAAATCACAAATCACCAAAAGTGAACCCGACGAGCGCGGGCATTGGGGTAGATTTGGCGGACGCTACGTTCCAGAAATCCTGGTCGCGCCGCTGGAGGAGCTGACTGAAGAATTTACGCGCGCGCGCCATGACAATGATTTTTGGCAGAAACTCAATCAATTGCTGCGCGATTACGCTGGCCGCCCGACGCCATTGTTTCACGCGCGACGGCTGACGGCGCATGCTGGCGGAGCGCAAATTTATCTGAAACGCGAAGATCTTTTGCACACTGGCGCGCACAAGATCAACAATGCAATGGGACAAGTGCTGCTGGCGCGGCAGATGGGCAAACGGCGCGTCATCGCGGAGACGGGCGCGGGCCAGCATGGCGTCGCTACGGCGACTGTCTGCGCGCTGTTTGGATTGCGCTGTATCATTTACATGGGCGCCGAAGACGTGCGCCGGCAAGCGCTCAACGTTTTCCAAATGCGATTGCTTGGCGCTGAAGTGATAACCGTCAACGCAGGCACGCGGACGTTGAAGGACGCAATCAACGAAGCCATGCGCGACTGGGTGACAAACGTGCACGACACCTATTACCTGCTGGGCAGCGCGCTTGGTCCCCACCCCTATCCGCTGATGGTGCGCGAGTTTCAGAGTGTAATTGGACGTGAGGCGCGTGAACAGATGTTGTCTGCCTCGGGAAAGTTGCCGCGCGCGCTGATTGCCTGTGTTGGCGGCGGCTCCAATGCGATCGGCTTGTTTCATCCTTTTATTGCGGACGAACAGGTCAGATTGATCGGGGTGGAAGCTGGAGGACGAGGCGATTCGTTAGGGGAACATGCCGCCAGATTTCACACGGACGCAAAGAGCGGCGGCGGTCGGATTGGGGTCTTGCAAGGCATGATGTCGTATGTGCTCCAGGATCTGAACGGTCAAATCGCCACGACGCATTCGATCTCAGCCGGGCTGGATTATTCGGCGATCGGGCCTGAACACGCATTTCTCCACGACAACGGACGAGCCGAATACATCAGATCGAGTGATAGCGAAGCGCTCGAAGGACTCGAGCTTTGCGCCAAACTGGAGGGAATCATTCCTGCGCTTGAAACAGCGCATGCAATCATGCCTGCGATTCAGATCGCTCGCGAGTTGCCGCGAGATGATGCGATCATTGTGAATTTATCTGGTCGCGGAGATAAAGACGTCCAGCTCGTTGCCGATTTGAAAAACCGATGAGTCGAATCCGGGAAACGTTCGCTTCCCTGAAACGCGCTGGCCGCGGCGGGTTCATCCCATTCATCACCGCGGGTGATCCCGATCTTACAACTACTGAACTCTTGCTCGTCGAGCTTGCTGCTGCCGGGGCAGACATTATTGAACTGGGCGTTCCCTTCAGTGATCCCGTCGCGGATGGCGAAACCATTCAGCGCGCATCTGAACGCGCGCTGCGCAAAGGCGTGACGCTCCGCGACGTACTAACCTGCATTGCGCGTGCAAAACAACATATCGATGTTCCAATCGTCCTGTTCAGCTACTTCAATCCACTCCTGAATTTTGGCAGAGACAGGCTGGCGAATGACGCAAAAGAGGCCGGAGTAGACGCGATTCTTGTGACCGATCTTATTCCCGAAGAAGCTCATACCTGGATTGAGACATTGATTCAGTTCGACCTCGATCCGATTTTCCTTGTCGCGCCAACAACGTCAGACAAACGACTGAAACAGATTGCGCGGGAGGCGCGCGGATTTATCTACGCTGTTTCACGTGCCGGCGTAACTGGTGCACGAGATGAAATGACGGATGACGCCGAAGCGCTCGTGAAACGTGTGCGGTTAGTAAGCGATTTGCCAGTGGCGGTTGGATTCGGCATCTCAACAGCGGAACAGGTCCGCGAAGTCTTGCGTTTTGCTGATGCCGCTGTGATCGGCAGCGCGATCGTCAGCCAAATCGAAGAGCTCGCCAAATCCCCAGACCTAGTTAGGCGCGTCGGCGAGTTCGCGCGATCATTACTAGCGCCGAAATCTAACGATTCGCACCAGCAGGGAACATTACCTTCTCCGGCGCGGCGTTAAGTGCGGACAAAAGCTTTTTTATCAATCGCGTTTTGACGCGACCCGCTTCGCGCGGTGAGACGACATAGCGGACAATCGCTTCAAGCCACGTATTCTCACTCACACGAAAGATAACACGCGGTCGCTCGCGGACTTCCAGCTCATCCACGGGTGTACGGGCAAGCAAGTCGCGAAATGTTTCCACGCGTTTCAGCATTTCCTCGCCCAGCTCCTCCTCGGTAATTCTCTGCATTGTGCTAGCGATGAACTCCAGATCGGCGTTGTACGCCACCTGGAACTTAATTTCGTTCCAGATATAGGGAAAAAGCGGCCACGAGTAGTTGTAAATGATCTCGTCGAGCACTTTTTCGTTCGGAAACTTGATCAGACGTCCGCTCGGATGATCACCCGAAATGTAATGACCGCCGAATTCCCAGAGGGTAGTATCCAGGTAACCGACGTCAATTACGTCGCCAGTGGCATCGCCAATCTTGATCCGATCGCCCACCCGATAAGGCTGACGAACGAGGATATAGATCCAGGCGATGAAGCTTTTCATCGGCGTTTGCACAGCCAGAGCAAGAATGATTGAGCCCACGCCGAGCGCAGCAAGTGCCGCATACCAATTGACGAAGACGATGGATATCGCGATGAGCGCGACGACAAGCGCAACGACCAGATGTACGACGCGCTGGAGCGTGAAACGAGTAGAAGGATCCTCGATCCGGGCCAGCCCATAGACGGAAATAGCGCGTGCGATGGCAAGCACTATCACAATCAGTGCAGCACCGCGTATAATTCGCCCTGCAAGATTGATACTTGGTTCCGGTAATGGAATCAGTTTCGAACTGATCAGAAAATAGAGCACAGCGCAGCCCACAAGAATAAGTACGTGCGCTACGAACCAGAACCTGTCTCTGCCGCAGGCTTTGACCTTTTGGCGTTTTTCGCCCGTGGCCCGCTGAAGCTCTTTGCGGACTTCGGGTTGCTGGGAAATCTCTTCTGCGGTCTCAGGCATCACTATTCAAATCGCATTTAAAGAAAGGTACGCGCGCCAGCGGGCTAGCGCTGTTGCTATCATAGGTTCGATCCCCCTTACCGTAGAGGCCGGAGCGATTGTAAGATGTGCTATCGAATACCGACATTGCTGAGCTGCTTGCGCACAAGGCAGAACAGGAGACAGGAATTCTTTCGCGCGCGTTTCGGCGGGCTGCTCGTAGTGCCTTTTTGTGGCCGGAGAACGTCGTCAATCTTGTGGCGCAAAACCGACCGCTAACCGAATTGCGCAGTATCGGCCCGTTCATTGAGAAGCAAATTCGGTGCTGGATTGATAAGCCGCCGAGATTAAACAAGAGACCTCCTGCGATTCGTCAGGATTTCGTTTCGCTCGCTGCTGCGCGACGGCTTCTTGCGGCCAAGCCTGCATGGTCGAAGAGACTACGCGGCGATTTACAAATGCATACCCGCTGGAGCGACGGATCGGCAACGATTGTTGAAATGGCTAGTGCGGCCAAGGAGCGGTCGTATGAATACATCGCCATCACTGACCACTCCAAGGGTCTGAAAATCGCGGGCGGGATCGACGAACGCGCATTAGAAAAACAAGGAGCTGAGATCGCGAAGCTAAACGCATCAGTCTCAAAATCGGCCGGAAATCCATTTGTTCTTCGCTCTATAGAGATGAACCTTAACACGCGCGGCGAAGGAGACATGTCGCCTGAGTCCTTGTTAGCTCTAGATGTCGCCCTGGGCGCGTTCCATTCGTCTTTGCGGCTACTTGAAGATCAAACGGAGCGTTACCTTTCAGCACTGCGCAATCCAAACATTCAAATCCTGGCTCACCCGCGCGGCCGCATCTACAACTACCGAATCGGCCTGAAGGCAGACTGGCATCGCGTTTTTGCAGAGGCTGCCAAGCTCGATAAGGCAGTTGAAATCGATTGCTACCCTGATCGACAGGATTTGAACGTTAGCCTTCTTAAAATTGCGCGCGAGCATGGCACGCGTATTTCTCTAGGCACAGATGCCCATCATCCGTGGCAACTCGAATTCATTCACCTCGGCCTCGCCGCAGCAATGCGTGCAAAAATTCGGCCTGAAAGAATTGTAAATTTCATGACACTGCGAGCGCTGAAGAATTGGGTCGCGGTTGTACGTGAATGCAGCCGGCAAGGTTAGTTGCGATCCCGCACGGCTAAAGTGCGTGTCGGTAACGAACCGGGGAAAAGATGAGAAATGTTTCCTTGAGCTCGATGGCCGCGTCCTTCCGCGAGTTCAACGGCTACACCCAGCGAAAGAATGTCAACCAAAGCGAATAGCGTCATCAACCCTGCCGCAGCACTGGGCGGTGGATTCATTCTCGTGATAATTCATCGGCTTTTTGGCCTGACCGCGTATTTTTCACACGCATTTGGAATAGTGGTGAAGGGAAAGCCAGAGGTGCTCGTGCAGAATGGCATGCTGCACCGCAGAAACATGGTTTGGAATCATATTTCTGAACATGATCTGGAAGAAGACATGCGATTGGACGCAAAGACCGAAGACCTGTCGAAGATAAAAGTTGCACGCATCGATCGCAGCGGGGATATCAGCTTTATTAAAGCTGAATGACCTCCGCCACTATCTTTGCCGCCTGAGTATGCGTGCGGAGGTTTCGAAAATTCAGGACTACGCGATCATCGGCAATGGGCGCTCCGCGGCGCTCATCTCGAACCGTGGCTCGCTTGATTGGCTCTGCTGGCCGCGTTTTGATAGCGTCTCAATCTTCGGGGCAATCCTTGACCCAAAGACCGGTGGCTACTGGAGCATTCGTCTCGCAGGAGCTGCTAAGATACGCCGCCAGTACATCGATAACACAAACGTCCTGGAAACAACTTTCTCAATCGGCTCAGGTAAAATGGTGGTGACCGATTTCATGCCGGTCACTTCGGAGGAAGAAAAAAAGCGAAGGCTTTGGCCGGAGCACGAAATCATTAGGCAAATCAGGTGCGACGAGGGGGAGACTTCTATCGTCGTCGACTTCGATCCGCGGCTTAATTACGGCGGCATCGTTCCGAAGATTAAAAACGCCGGCGAATTCGGATGGAGAATCGATATTGGAACGAATGTTTTCACGTTGCGGAGCGAGGTGGAATTAGTTCCTGGCGACGGTCTATCGGCGAAGTTCACGTTAAAAAGTGGCAATGTGGTTTCGTTTTCCCTGACCTTTTCCACCGAAGCTCCGGGTGTAGTCCCGCCGCTCGACAAACTGGCAACCGAGAAACTGAATTTAACGATCGACTGGTGGCGCCAGTGGGCAGCGCAATCCAATTATCACGGCCCGTACGAGCGACACGTCACTCGCAGCGCGCTGGTACTCAAATTACTTTCCTACGCGCCATCGGGCGCAATTGTCGCCGCTCCCACTACATCGCTCCCGGAACGAATCGGTGGCGATTTGAATTGGGACTACCGCTTTGCTTGGTTGCGCGATGCGTCATTCACACTGCATGCGCTCTTCGGTTTGGGTTACAAAGATGATGCAGAGGCTTTCGTCGATTGGCTTCTCCACGCCACCCGCCTAACTCGGCCGGAGTTGCGCGTCGTTTATGATGTTTTTGGCGAACGCCCGCCGCCTGAATGCGAGCTGCCACAATTACGGGGTCACAGGGGTTCGCGCCCGGTGCGAATCGGCAATGCGGCGATTGAGCAGGTGCAACTCGATATTTACGGCGAAGTGGTGGAAGCGGTCTCGCATTTTACTCGCGAAAGCAGAAAGCTCGATCGCGATATGCAAAAGATGCTACGCCAATGCGCCGAATACGTTTGTGAACACTGGTATCAGCCCGACAATGGGATGTGGGAAGAGCGCGATGAGCGCCGTCATTACACTCATTCGCGACTCATGTGTTGGGTTGCACTCGATCGAATTCTTGACATGCAGGCACGCGGTCAACTGGACGGAATCTCCATTGAAAAATGTAAAGCTGAGCGCCAACGCATCCGCGAAGAAATCGAAATGCGTGCTTGGAATTCAAACCTCGGGGCTTACGCACAAGCTTGCGGCAGCCATGAAATCGACGCGAGTGCGCTGTTGCTCGCCTATCACAGTTTTGAAGACGCTTCTTCGCAGCGTATGCGGCAAACGCACGAGCGGATTCGCGAGCGGCTGGTTCCCAGGCTTGGATTGGTTTATCGTAATGAGAGGAGCATGAATCGGCACGAAGGTGCATTTGCGGTCTGTAGTTTTTGGGAAGCTGACTTTCTTGCCCGCGGTGGAAAGCTGTCAGAAGCGAGAAAAGTCTTCGAAGCTGCGCTGGCGTACGCGAACGATGTCGATCTTTTCGCGGAAGAAATCGACCCCGAGACCGGCGATGCCCTTGGCAATTTTCCGCAGGGGTTCACGCATCTCGGTGTCATCAACGCTGCTCTCGCATTGCGTGACTGCGAAGGCGGCACAGTTGGTTTCAAATCGTGAACTGGAACAGTTGGCTACTGTGGGGATTTGCCAGCACGGTTGTTCTGACGTCGATCCTCGCCGCAAGCCAAGGCATTGGCATGACGCGGATGAACATTCCTTATTTGCTTGGAACAATTTTCACGCCCGACCGGGACCGAGCAAAATTGATTGGTTTCTTTTTACACTTTGCAAACGGCTGGCTTTTCTCGCTTGTTTACGTGGCCGCATTTCAGATCTTGCACAAAGCGACATGGTGGCTCGGCGCAATCATAGGGTTGGTTCAGGCGATTTTCGTTCTCACCATGACGTTGCCGGTGTTGCCAGCGTTGCACCCGCGCATGGCTGACGAGCAATACGGACCGACCGTCGTTCGTCAGCTCGAGCCGCCGGGATTCCTCGGTTTGCATTACGGCATTCGCACGCCGATCTCGGTCCTGGTCGCGCACACCATCTTCGGCATAATTCTTGGCGCCTTTTATGTCGTGAAATAACTCCTGCCCGCCCCGATTATCGCTTCAGCAAAATGTCATCGTTTCCTTTTTAAAAGCGCGATAATACC
>QHPG01000237.1 GCA_003219005.1 Verrucomicrobiota bacterium | reverse complement strand
GATGATCAGGAATCGCGCTTTCATGGTCACGTTCAAAGAGTGGACTCCAATGTACCCGAACGCAAATGTTACAGCGCCCACCTATTTATTTCCATTCCCAGTATTCAGAGCGCGTGTTGCCCTCCGCGTCCACGGCGTATTCGAATAGCACGGCGACCTTATTCAGCCGGGACCATTTTGGCGGCATGGTTTGCAAATAAATGGCACCGCGATAAGTCGCGCTCCCATCTTTCTTCATTGTGCCGACACCATGACCTGTCCAGGTGGCCATTTTCCCGTCCTTGGTTATCATTACTCCCTGGCCTTCGCCGTAGTGTGTGCCGTCCGGACGGACAACTGTAAAGTAGGTGCCCGTGTCCTTTACGTTTGTGCCCAGCAACGAGCCGTTTGCCTGAAACGAGGTTTCCATCTTTGGACCTCCGCCGAGGTTTGCCAACACCCGTTGCATAGTAACTTTGCCCGATATTTCACCAATCTTCTCGCCTAGCATGAATGTCCTCCTGTTGAAGTTTCTCTTATCGAATCTGTCGGATTCGGTTTGGAAACAATAGCGAGAGAAACTCAAGCGTCCACGCAGACAAGTTCAGGGAGCCGGCCAGCGGTTAGCTCTAGGTGGATCGGCTTCTCCGAAGACGATGGCACAATAATCGCGGCGAAGCCGCCTAGGTATGACAACGCGTTGAGGACAACGCGTTCCACCTTAGCGCGTCTCAGTGTTCGCTCGTTGCTCGATCTGTTCGAGACTAGGATCAGTGTTGCTGATCCAATCGCGCGCTTCGTTGATCTGAGCAGGATTCACCGGAATGGCGCGCGGAATTTCTTCGCCTCTTGCCACCAGCGCCCCTTCATACTTCACGGGTTTGCCGCGTTTGATTGGAAACTTCCAGTGATGTCCGAATTTGTAGAGCGCGTAATATATGGTCTTGGCTTGGACCGCGCTGACGCCGCTACAGCGCATCGCGTCGTAGAACATGCGGTCACAATCCCACCATGGCCGCTTGTGTTCTCCGTACGCGACATCGTGTAACACGGAAGCGTTCCGATATTTTCCTTCGAACGGTCCGCCCATGATCGACCAGAGGTAACGCGGAATGGATGCGCCATCGACAACCGAACCGGCAGGCGCGTCCCAGATTAAGCCATTCGGATCGGTGTAACTCAACTCGGTTAGCAGCGTCATCGTCCGCCCATCCGGGTTCCATTTTGTGATCGGATCGCCGCTGTAATAACCCCATTTGGTTCCACCCAAGCCAGATTGCGCAGCGACAGATGCTCCGCCCGAGCTCTTATGTGATGCGCACGCAGCCAAAACGGCGGTTAGGCTAATGAGCGCAAACAATTGAATTCCCTTTTCCGTTTCCATGCGAGGCTGAAACGTTCAATGCTTAACCCTCAAGATTCAACCCTCACCTGGCGCTTCGCGCCTGCCGTTTTCCTGTAGGGCGTTTCTGCGAAACGCCAGCGACGGCGTCTGGCACAGACGCCCCACAATTTTAGATCGGCGGTCGGAGACCGCCGCGACAGAGCAGCCCGACGCCGTTGTGCGTTGGACCCAAAGCGGCGTGCAGAGGACTGCCCGCCCTAGCTGCGCGCGCCGTTTACACTCAGCGCGTCCACGCTTGCCAGCGTTTGCGGATCGGTTTTGAGTAGCGGTCCACATCAACCTTTTTCAACCGCTTGACGCCGTCTTTCATTGCATCCGCCACCGCATCCGCCGATTTGTCGTATTTTTCCCTGGCCGATTTGAACAATGGCCAGAGAAACGGTAGCGAAAGCAGGCTCCAGTTGACATCTCCCAGCGGCGACTTCACTTCAATCTCTGTCTTTCGCTCGGTCGCGGAGGCGTATCGGATCGCCAGGCCAATCGCGATTCCAATCCCCAGTGCGCTGAGAATGGTCGGCACAGGGTTTTCGCGCATAAAATACTCGGTGCGCTGTCTCGCGCGGCCGGCTTTCTCTTTTGTTCCATCCCACGTCTGGCTCATTGCCGTGGAAAATTTCCTTGTTGTTCGACGAAACTGCTCACGCCCACTTGAGCCAATTTCTTCTTCGCGCGGCTGAAGCTGTCCCGGAAGCGGTTCGTCCCTCGTAAGATCGTTTTCGTTCGGATTAATCATACAATAAGAAATCGTATGGCGAGGCGCGATTGCGTCTCTCGGATGTAGCCGTTTCGCTGTGCGAAACGCGGCGCTGGCGTTCCATGGGAGCGCGCGGAATGCGCTTCCCACAGGGAAGCGGCTACAGCAACCGGCGATACGTCTCGAAAATTTCTTCGCCCCAGAGAACGAAAATCACTTTGTCGATCTTGCCGGTAGCGGCGAGGAACTCGCGGGCGGTTTTTAGCGCGATCTGCGCCGCTGCTTGGATCGGATAACCGTAGGCACCGCAACTGATCGCTGGGAACGTTATCGTCTGGATTCCGTTTTCCGCTGCAAGCTCCAATGAATTCTGGTAGCAATTTGCCAGGGTCTCAGGTTCGCCATATTTCCCGCCCTTCCAAATCGGTCCGACGGTGTGAATGACGAAGCGGGCTGGCAAATAATATCCGCGAGTGATTTTCGCGTCCCCGGGCTTACAACCGCCGAGCGTTCGACATTCGGCGAGCAATTCAGCTCCGGCAGCGCGGTGAATCGCGCCGTCCACCCCGCCGCCGC
>QHPG01000236.1 GCA_003219005.1 Verrucomicrobiota bacterium | reverse complement strand
GGGTGTGTTTGCGCGGGGCCGCGCTTCTTAACCTATGAGACACTTTTCTGGATGGATGCGCCCCCTACTATCAGCAGCCCGGGTCGCGTTCATTTGCGCGCTGCTTGGGGTGCCATCGGTCTGGTCGCAAGCGCCGCCGCAAGCTCCACAGCAGGCTCCGCCTCGTCCCATCATCCGGGCAATCGATGTCGAGTACACCGGCCCACCCACGGTGAGCAAGGAGCGGATTCTGGCCTACATGCGGACAAAGGTGGGCCAGCCATTTAACGACGCGACCCTGGAGCAAGATGTGGAGGCGCTTTACAAGAGCGGCGCCGTCCAAAACGTTCGCATCTTCGGCGAGCCGCAAGGCGATGGCGTCAAGGTAATCGTCCAGGTGCAGACGCGTTTGATCGCGCGAGAAATCGTAATCGAGGGAGCCGAACGGATCGGGGCGAAGAAACTACGCAAAGAGATCAAATTGAAGCTCAACCAACCGATCAAAGAAGAGGGTTTAGAAGAAGCGCGGGAAAAAATCATCGAAATTTATCAGTCGCACGGCTTCACGGATGTCGGCGTGCAATTCCGTGTGGATCCAATTGACCCGACACACGGGACGGCGCGGGTCGTTTTCACCGTGAACGAAGGAGCGAAAGGCGCGGTGGCCCAGATTAGTTTCGAGGGGAACGCGCACTTCAGCGCCTGGCGGCTGCGCAAGGAGATGAAAACGAAGCGCAAAACGATCGTTGCCTTTATTGATAAATCGGGTCGACTCGACGAGGCGCAGCTGCAACAGGACTTGGACAGCCTCCGCGAGTGGTATCGAGACCACGGCTTCATCGACGTGGAGATCAAGGGCGTGCGCCGGGAGCGGAACGCAAAGGGCGCGCTCACCATCACGATCGTGATTGCAGAAAATTCACAGTATCACGTCCGCAACCTCACCATTTCAGGAGAGAAATTGGCGAGGGAAGAAGGTATTCGCCCATTGCTAAAAATGAAGGAGGGCAGCGTGTATTCACCGAAGCAGTTGCACGACGACGCAAAGGCGGTGGCCGATGCTTATGGCAGCGGCGGATATGTCGATCTGGTCATCACGCCGGAAAGCACCCCGGCCGGTCCTGCCCTGGTTGATGTGCATTACAAGATTGAGGAAGGCGAGCGCTCATATTTGAATCGGGTCACTATCGAGGGGAACACACGCACGAAGGACAAGGTTATCCGCCGGGAAGTTCTCGTTGCGCCCGGGGATGTTTTCAACACGGTCCGGGCAGACACGACGAAGAAACGTTTGGAGAATCTCGGTTATTTCTCCAAAGTCGAGACCTACCCGGAAGACACAGATGTACCTGGTCGCAAGGACCTCACGATTTTGGTGCAGGAGAAGCGGACCGGCTCTCTCAGTTTTGGAGGGGGCTTTAGCACCGTTGATTCATTGGTGGGGTTCGCAGAATTGACCCAAGGCAATTTCGATTTGTTAAACTGGCCCAGCTTTACTGGCGGCGGTCAGAAATTCCGGTTACGCCTCCAGTACGGCACCCAGCGAAAAGACTTTCTTCTTAACGTGGTCGAGCCCTACTTCCTCGACCGGCGATTGTCGCTGAACGGTTCGCTTTTCTACTCAGAGGCGGATTATTTGAGCGTCGACTACAACCAACGCAATTACGGATTCTCATTCGAGATCCGGAAACCGCTTACTTCTTTTATGTACGCGAGCCTGGCGTACCAGCTACAGAACGTCGAGATTTATAACGTGGCCTTCGATGCTCCCGCGGCCATTCAGTTACAGGAAGGTACGTTTACTGAGAGCAAGATCTTGAGCAGCATCGTGTTCGACCGACGCGACAACGCGTTGCTCACGCGAGCGGGACAGCGCATTACCTTTTCGCCTTACGTGGCAGGCGGTTTTCTCGGAGGAGATGTACAGATCTACGGGTGGGACCTGGAGGGGTCGCAATATTTTCCTCTTAAATGGGACACCATCCTGCTTTTTAACGGCGAGATTGCCACAGTGGATACGTGGGACAATGGCGCGTTTGTTCCGCTCTTTGAGCGGCTTTATCTCGGGGGTGCAAATAACCTGCGTGGATTTCCCTTCCGCGAAGTTGGCCCGCAACAGAACGGCGAACCAATCGGCGGACAATCAATGGCTCGGGCGACAATCGAATGGACTTTTCCTATTATCGAAAAGGCACGCGGCGCCATCTTTTACGACAGCGGTTTTGTCAATGCTGACGCCTGGTCCTTCGACTTCAAGCACCTCGCCAACGACATCGGCGCCGGGATTCGAATCAATCTGCCCATTGGCCCAATGCGCCTTGACTACGGGTATCCGCTTCTACGCGACGGCTACCATGGCGGTGGTCACTTCAATTTCAGTGTTGGTTATCAATTTTGAACGATAATATGTGGTTGCAGTCTAACGCGATTCCGACCACCGTATCCTCTGTTTTATGAAAAAGCTTCTGTCCACACTCTTTACGCTGACGCTCGCCCTTCCGGTTGCGGCTTTTGCACAGGGCACGCTGAAAATCGGAACAGTCGATATGCAGCGCGCGTTTAAGGAATATAACAAGACCAAGGAAGCCGAAGTAAAAATCAACGACGCCAAGAATGCCGCCAAGAAGGAATATGACGATCGGGCGGAAGCTTACAAAAAGGCGCTGGACGAAATTAATAATTTGAACAAGCAATTGGAGTCCACGGCCCTGAGCGCGGATAAGAAAACGCAAACGGCAAAGGAACGCGATGACAAGATCGCCAGCATCAAAAGAATGGAGCAAGAGATCAGCGAGTTCCGTCAAACCCGGGAGCGACAATTGCAAGAGCAATTGTTGCGCGTCCGGGAAGGAATCGTAAAGGAAATCACCGACGTCGTGATCGAGAAAGTCAAAACTAAGAATCTGGATTTTGTTCTCGATAAGTCGGGCATGAGTATCAATGGAGTTCCTGTCGTGATGTACGCGCCAGATAATGTCGATTTTACCAACGAGATCGTCGATATGCTAAACAAACCCGGCCGCGTTCCAGCAGCCTCGACTAGAAAAACTTCCGCGGGTCCGTCTATTACGCCAGCAAGAGCCGCGAGACCCTAATTACGTTCGACCATTCGCAAATACACGCGGGCTAAACTCGCG
>QHPG01000155.1 GCA_003219005.1 Verrucomicrobiota bacterium | reverse complement strand
TGAAGAGGGCGTCCAGGAATTGAGACGCGCGCTCGAGCTAGACCCGGTCTCGTTGGCGATTAATCTGAATATTGGTGACGCGTTGGTTTGCGCCCACCGGCCTGACGAAGCAATAAAGCAATACCGAGTGACCTTGGAAATGGACCCGAATTTCATTGACACCCACTTGGGGCTTGGGGGCGCCTACCTGCAAAAGCGAGAGTTTGAGCAGGCGATAACGGAATTCGAAAGAGCACGACAGCTTTCTCTGACAGCGCCGAGGCTCTAACTGAACTTGGAGCTGGCTATGCGCTCGCAGGAGAAGCGGCAAAGACAATGGGCATCCTCGCACGATTGCAAGTGATGCCTAACGTGCCACCCCATTATTTCGCTAAGCTATACGTGTCCCTAGGCGAGAAAGAGAAGGCTTTGGCGGCCCTTGAAACGGCTTGTCAGGCCCGATCGACTTTCATGATCTCGCTCAAAGCAGACCCTAGTTGGGATCCGCTGCACAACGAGCCCAGGTTTCAAAAGCTTGTCACGGCGATCGGCCTCACGCCGTGAGAGGCGTTCTTTCTTCGCAGAGAACGTCGTAGCAGGCGTATTTTGACCGGTCTAACAATTTAACGAATCGCGACCGAATTGAGCGAAGCTCAATCGCTCAATTCCACGTTCCAGTAAGCGAGATCGACGAAGTGTTTCCAGAGATCGTGCTGCGGCGCGGAAAACGTAATCTGAACAAATGGCCGCCACTTGGGTCGTTTCGGCTTGCGGATCAAACTCATGTGCGCTTCGCGCGGAAGGCGGTTGCCCTTGCGCGTATTGCAGGCGATGCACGAGCAAACCACGTTCTCCCACGTCGTGGTCCCGCCGCGATCGCGCGGTACGACGTGATCGAGATTCAGCTCGCTCCGATCAAATAGCTGGCCGCAGTACTGGCAGGTGTTCTTATCGCGCTCGAACACGTTGTGACGGGTAAACTTTACTTCCTTCTTAGGAAGCCGATCGAAAACCAACAGCACGATCACACGGGGGATACGAATCTTGAACGAAATCGTCGTGACCACTTCATGGTCGGGCGCGTTCGCGGACAGATCGCGCCAGCTTTCGAAATCGTGCGTCAGAAAATTGTTCGCCTCGGCCGAAGAGACGATCTGGGCGTGACCCGCATACACCAACGCAAATGCGCGCCGGGCCGAGCAGATGTTCACCGCCTGCCACAGGCGGTTGAGCACCAGAACCTGACTGTTTAACGATGTGTGCAAAGCTCTATGGGAACCTGCGTTATCGTCCGCGTTTTGCGGACATCCGCGTAAATTTGCGCGACGGTACCACTGGCGCTTTTCCCTGTCAACGGGAGCAGACCAACCACGAATTAACACGAATCGACACACATGGCGTGTCGCCTTAAGTTCGCGTTCATTCGCCTGGCACGCCGAAGCATGCGAAGGCGACTGTCCATTCGTGGTTAGATGAAAGCGCAATTTCCAACCGAACAGACGGAGTCCGGAGAATTTCATCGGCAGGAGGACGCGTTCCGTGAATGGATCTCAAATGATGGATCGACGCCATACGCCGCCGCGACGGGTCGCTATCATCTTTACATTTCGCTCGCCTGCCCGTGGGCAAGTCGCACGGTAATTTTCCGAAGGTTAAAGGGGCTCGAGGAGACGATTGGCATGACCATCGTCGATCCAATCCGGGACGAGAAAGGCTGGGTGTTTCGCGACCCCTCGGGCAAAATTCCGCCCGGTGCGCCATTCGCATCAACCGATCTCGTCAACGGCTTCCAATTTTTAAGCGAAGCGTATCAAGCAACCGATCCTCATTTCGATCAGCGGGTGACCGTACCGGTCCTCTGGGACAAACAAACAAAACGGATTATCAACAATTGCGAGGACGACATCTGTTGCATGCTCAACGACGTGTTTAATGACTTTGCTAAGAATCAAGATCTGGATTTTTTTCCAAAAGACATCGAACCCGAGCACGCGAAGCTCTCGGCCTTTCTGCACGACAATGTAAACAACGGCGTTTACAGAGCTGGTTTCGCCACGCGCCAGCGGCCGTACGAAATTGCCTGCCGCAGAGTTTTTGAAGCGCTCGAAGAACTTGAAAAGCGTTTGTCGAAAAGTCGATACTTGTTTCGAGGTCGCATTGTCGAGGCGGACTGGCGATTTTTTTGCACGCTCGTGCGCTTCGATGCCGTTTATCACGGCCATTTCAAGTGCAATCTGCGCCGTATCCTCGACTATCCAAATTTACAGGGCTATTTGATGGACTTGTATCAGCAGCCGGGGATCGCCGACACCGTCAACTTCGATCATATCAAGCGTCACTACTACATGACACACACAGAGATTAATCCCACTCGAATCGTGCCGCTTGGCCCGCTACTCGATCTCACGAAACCGCATGGACGTGAGAAATTGGAGTGAGGCATTTGCCAGCGCTGTAATTCTTCATAGAGTCGTGCGCTTCAGCGCGACCTGATCATGAATTTTCTGGCCTTAAGCATCCTCAATTCAGGTGTACAACTGTCGATGGTGTGCGCCGCGATCGGTCTTGTGTTCGCGTGTTTTTTGATCGCGGCGGTGATTCGGTCGCCATCTGGGAATGAACGGATGCGAGAGATTTCGGCCGCTGTACAGGAGGGCGCTAAGGCGTATCTGAATCGGCAGGTCAAGACGATCAGCGTGATCGCGGTGGTCATTTTTGTTCTACTTTTCAAATTTAAAGATTCCGCGACGGCGATTGGATTTTTGATCGGCGCTTTCTGTTCGCTCGCGGCTGGCTTCATCGGTATGCGCGTGGCCGTGCTGGCAAACGTGCGCACAGCGCAAGCCGCCAGCACCGCCCGGCTCAATGCATTGCGCATGGCGTTCAACGGCGGCTCGGTAACCGGTCTGCTCGTGGTCGGGCTTGCATTGCTTTCCGTGTCGATCTTCTACACGATCGCGGCGAAGTTGATCGGAAGCGACGCAGCAATTCGCAGCCTCGTAGGACTCGCGCTGGGCGGTAGTCTCATTAGCGTTTTCGCGCGTTTGGGAGGCGGCATTTACACAAAAGCCGCTGACGTAGGCGCCGACCTGGTCGGGAAGATCGAGAGCGGTCTTGAGGAAGACGACCCGCGCAATCCGGCGGTAATTGCCGACAACGTTGGAGATAACGTAGGCGATTGCGCAGGTATGGCTGCGGACGTTTTCGAAACTTACGCTGTCAGTTTGGTCGGCGCGATTTTGGCCGGGCTGTTAACACTTGGCGGAAACCAAGCTGCCATCGTTTATCCCTTCGTCCTTGGTGGAATTTCGGTGCTAGGAGCAATCTGCGGAATTTTGTTTGTAAACGTGGCGCGCGGTAAGCCGGCAGCCGTGTTGATGGGCGCGGTAATGATCAACGCGCTGATCTCCGCGATTCTATTCTGGCCAGCTACCCGCAACCTTTTCCCTGGCGGCGTCAACATCGACGGCATATTGCGGCCAACTGCGCATCTCTATTTTGCTTCGCTCGTCGGGCTCATAATGACTCCGATCATCGTTGCGTTGACGAATTACTACACTTCATCTCACTACCGGCCCGTCCAAAAAATTGCATATGCTTCGGAGACCGGACACGCCACCAACATCATCGCAGGGCTGGCGGCCGGAGAACACGCGACTGCTTTGCCTGTACTATTCATCGGCGCGGCGATCCTGGTTACTTTTCATTTTGCCGGGCTGTATGGAATTGCCATTGCGGTGATGTCGATGCTGTCCATGGCTGGCGTCATCATCTCGCTCGATTCATTTGGCCCGATCACAGACAACGCTGGCGGTATCGCAGTGATGGCCCATTTGCCAAAGGAAATTCGGGCCGTAACAGATGACCTCGACGCGGTTGGCAACACCATGAAAGCTGTCACCAAAGGTTATGCCATCGCTTCGGCGGGATTGGCGGCGCTGGTGTTGTTCGGGTCGTACGTGGAAGAACTGCGCGGGCATGTCACGCGGCGGGGCGATGTGTTCTCGTTTCAGTTCTCGCTCAATGATCCGAAAGTCATCATCGGACTTTTCATCGGCGGACTCCTGCCATTCGTCTTCACTGCCTTCAGCATGGACGCGGTGGGCAAGGCCGCAGGCGCTGTTGTGCGCGAGGTGCGCCGGCAATTGCAAGCCAAACCGGGCATCCTGACCGGACAGGATAGACCCGAGTACGGAACTTGCGTGGACATCGTGACGAAAGCTGCTTTGCGAGAGATGATTGTTCCAGCGTTGTTGCCATTGGTTGCGGTCGTCTTGGTGGCGATCATTAAGCCGCTCGGTGCCGTCGTGCTCGGCGGGCTGCTCGTCGGCACAATCGTGACAGGATTATTCATCGCGATCGCAATGACATCCGGTGGCGCGGCCTGGGACAACGCGAAGAAATTTATTGAGGAAGGAAATCTCGGTGGCAAAGGCTCTTTTGCGCACGCCGCAGCCGTCACGGGCGATACGGTTGGCGATCCCTACAAAGATACCGCCGGCCCAGCGATCAATCCCATGATCAAAGTCGTCAATATTTTGGCGATCTTGATCATTCCGATTTTCTTTTAGAAAGGCATCCTGGGCTGTCCCAAAAGTTTTCGGAAGATACCACGGAGCGGCCTTCCGTAGGAATTTCGCTTGGTTTCATCGAAAACGCATGGCAGAATCCGGCGCTTTCCCTCCATGTCCAGCGCCTTAGCATCGCCCGCAAGAATCAAGTTTTGGGGAACACGCGGTTCCATCTCAGTACCAGGTCCCGGGACTCTGCGTTATGGTGGCAATACTACTTGTGTCGAGGTGCGGGCAGACGGTGAAATTATCGTGCTCGACGCTGGCTCCGGTATTCGCCCACTCGGAATTAGTTTGGAAAAAGAGTTCGGAGCGGAACCGATCAAACTATTTCTTTTGATCACTCATGCGCATTGGGATCACATCCAGGGCCTGCCATATTTTAAGCCGGTTTATGATCAAAAAAATGAAATTAGCATTTTAGGTTTTGACGGGACCGGCGCGGGCTTCAGCGAGATCCTGGCTGAACCGATGAAAGCGCCGTTCTTTCCGATCACAATGCGCGAGCTCTCGGGAAAGATCGGTATCAAACGGCTGGGCGAAATGAAATTTTCCCTAGGCAAAGTACAAGTGCAGGCGATCTTCGTAAATCATCCCGGGGTTTGCGCCGGTTACCGTCTCTTCACCAGCGCTGGGTCAATCGCGTTTCTCCCTGATCACGAGCCATACGGATTTCTTCATTCGGCCAAGAATAATCACATGACTCCAGAAGAAGCCAAAAAGGCTGCGAGTGAGGAGCGATTAAATCTCGTTCAGTTCCTCAACGGCAGCGACCTCCTGATCTTGGACACGCAATACACCGACGACGAATACCAATCTCACATTGGCTGGGGCCACGGCTCAGTCACGACGGCAGTTGCGCTCGCGCTCGATGCCGCTGTTCGCAAACTCCTGCTTTTCCATCACGATACCAACCATGACGACGCCATGATCGACGCCATGGTGCAAACTGCGCGACATCTTGCGCAGCAGAGCGGGAAAGAGCTTAAGGTAGAAGCCGCCCGCGAAGGCGAAGAAGTGATTCTCGCCAACTAAGAGAAATTCAGGACCGCTTGCGAACCCGGCGAGTTTTGCTGTACGTTTTGGAGCCCCTGTTGCCTCGTGGTGTAACGGTAGCACTAGAGACTCTGAATCTCTCTGTCTAGGTTCGAATCCTAGCGAGGCAGCTCCCCTATTTCCCAAGGTAATAGGACGGTAAAACACCTCATTGACATCATCTGGGTCCTGTGGTCCCCACGACCTTGAGGTATCACTAGCAGCAGACCCGCTTACCGGAGGTCCGAGGAATCCATGATTGCCTCAAGCCGTTTGCGGTTCGCGGTGAGATCAGGTACCCAGTTTCCGCCAGCGCGAGTTTGCTCTTCTTCCGCCATTGTCAACCAACGCATCGCTTCCGTGTACTGGCCCTCTGCCAAAGCGATAGCACCAAGTGCGTTCTGACTTCTGACCGTCATCTCTTCACGATATTCGACGTATGGATAACGCGCTGCGTCATTCAATGCCGACGTAAACTCACTACGTGCTGCCGCCAAGTCGCCGCGGTCGAACAGGATGAGACCGCGCCGGAAGTAGAGGCCCGGCAGGATCAGGTTGCCTCTGGTAATCAACGCCCGATCGAACGCAGCCCACGCCAGCGCGCGGAGATGGTCTTGAAACTGACCTTCAATTGGCCCGCCATGCTGCTGACCTTCGTTCCATTCCGCAAGCAATGCAGGCAGTCGTGGATCGCCAGCCCAGATTCCTAAAGCCACGCGCCGTGCTTCTTGGCCGGAAAGTCGCGCAGCCCGACGCATCGTGCCCAAACCATCTGCTATATCCTGGTAATAGATGCCTAGGTTCCAATAGCCATAGGGGTCCGACGACTTCTGCGCGGCAAGATACCAAACGGAGCGCGGATCGTGCCATTCCCGCAGGTAAGTGAGTGTAGCCCATGCCCATAACATTGCGATTATGCCAAGCACTGCGGCAGCCCCGATTAAACCTCTACGCCCAAAACGTTCGCCGCAGACGATTATTCCCCACGCCAGCAAAATCACCGCCGCGACTGAAGGAAAGAAGAGGTATCGATCGGCTACAGGATGAAAAAAGGAGAGGGTCTGCGTCGGAATGAAAGCAAACAGAATCCAATAAATGAGCAGCATCACAAGGGGGGCGCGGCGTCGCAGTAGTAAGGGAATGCCGAAGATCGCGAGCAACAAGATCGCAGCGCCAACTTGGATCGCAGCATTCGGCGGAGATTCAGGCGCGACCCGGAAAATAACGTAGCTACCAAACCCTGTGAGGAGCCAGACGCTCTGTACCAGTGCGGCAACGAGCACATATGGTTCGGGGTGGCGCCCCGTTGGCGGCTGCACCCCTGCGGCAACCCATGCAACGATTATCGCGAGAAACAGAAATGGCACTTTGTCCGGTAGCGAACGGGCTAGCGGACGTTTCTCCACAAAAAAATCGCGTGCCACAAACACTGCCGGAAAAGTCGCGACTGAAAGCTTTCCCGCCACCGCAAATAGGAACAGCGCAAGCGAAGAGATGTACCACCAGTGCGCGTTTGCTCCTCCTTGACGGTATCGAAGATATGCAAGGAACGAAGGTAGAGCGAAAGCTGCCGCAACCAGATCCTTGCGACTGGCAACCCACGCGATCGCCTCCACGTGCGCAGGATGAACAATGAACAGGAGGGACGCAGCGACTGAAACAATTCGGTTTCCAGTTAGCGCCAACGCAACAAGAAAGACAAATCCCGCAACTATGCCGCCCCAGATGTTGCTCGAAAGATGGAAGACAAATGGACTCGCGCCAGCGAAGGCGTAATCGAGCATGTAGGAAAGCAGATGAACCGGCGAATAGTTGGCATAGTAAGGCTTGGTGAAAATGTGTTGCAGATTTTGCAGACTGAAGCTGCGAATCCACGGATTACTAACGACGTACTGCGGATCATCGAGACCAAGGAAGCCAACGCGAAGCATGCCGATATAGAGGAAGGCGCTTGCGATCGTCAAAGCCACAAAAGTCGCAGCGTTAGTCTGCCGCGTTCCGGGCAGGAGTGGTCCAGCGATTCGGGCAGCAGTTCGCGCGGACCTTTTCTGTTTCGCAGCGCTGCGTTCCTGTTTCCGGCGCTGAGATCGTGGCAGGGATTTAGCCGCCGCGGCTTTCGTTTTTTGTTTGGTTGATTTCAAGCTTTCAGATTCAATTCTTCACAGGGACTCGTCGACGAATGTTACGTGTAACACGCGCGCGACTCGCCCTTCACGGTCGTTTCTACGGTCTGCTAACTTTTTGCTGCAAAACTACGCAATTCTGCGCAACACACCGCGAACGCTGAATCGCCAAATACTTAGCGTCGGCAATGCTATGCAAATCAATGAAATGATGCGCAACTCGTTAGGCTTGAATTACAAATCAGCGGCTCTGAACCAACTGAGCTATGCCGGCGTTCCTCCCACACGAAAGCCGACGGACTGTCAATCCGTTGTTAACGTGCTTGTCGATCAACCGTTGCCAAGTGGTTGCCCACGTATCGTCGCGCAGTGCTAGTTTTCCATTCATTGGCCCAGTTTCTTTACTTTTCGGTCATTTTGTTAGGAGTTAAAAGGATCTGCTTAGGGGAGCAGTTGCCAAGACGCGCCCCCGCCAATCGCCGAAAAGTAAAGAGTTGCGGAAAGGTGCATCATAATCACTTCCGCTGGCGGCCATGGAAGCTTAGGACGTGGAGCATAAGTTGCGATGGCCACCTTCGCCCGAGTCGGCTCTGCCAACGACGCAGCTGCGGAGAGCAGCAAAATCGTTACGGCAACTTTGCAAATTCGCGCAGGACTCTTCGATTGCATCGGGCTTAGATATTCAATCAGAAAAGGCCGGGAATGTGAAGCGCGGCATTTGGCAAAACGTCAATCGCGCAGTTAAACGTACGCAGGAATCGTCGATGACATACGCGACGGATCGTTCACCATCCGCCAATCATCAGCGATTCTAGCGCGATCCCTGTGAGGCGCGTAAAGCTTTGTTGCCATTGGCAACCAAATGGCAACGGCGGACTGCTTACCTAGCATAGCGATGGATTTTGAGTCCAGCGGAAGGGGTAAAGGACGGTTTGCCGGGCACTCTAGCGGGTTGTTCTGACTCTTACCTAGGCGTCACGTTCTGACTTCCAAGTTCTCATAGGTAACGGCTTGATGTCTAGGTTCGAATCCTAGCGAGGCAGCCCCGTAAAAAGACCTAACGGTCTCACGTGGCCTAGCCGCATCATAAGATCAAGTGCTCAATCGGGCACGCTTGTGAAACTCGAAAGAAGATTTCGGCGGCTGATTTGGATGACCTGAAAAAAAAGCATCCAGCGGAGGCGAAGTTTTCGAAAGATCAGCGATAGCCTCCGCTGGGGGTTAACAAAGGAAAATCCCATGAAAAAAAATCCCTCTTCGCAGTCCGGCCTCTTTAATCCGCGCGCCTTCGTCGCTTTCACTCTTTGTTCCGTTGGCGCCTTGCTGGTTATGGCCAGTTTCGCGGCAGCGAGACCCAGGCCCGCCCCGCTCACCTTCGGGCATCCGATTATCAGCGGCATTGGCGGGGTTGGTTTCGAGCAGGGCCTGCGGCTCGATCCTTCGAATGTAAACCGCCTCTACACCAGCGTGCCCGGCTCACTGTCCTCCGACACCAGTTGGATCTGGCACTCCCTCGATGGCGGTAAAACTTTCAAATGGGTCGTCGGCGCCACGGCTCTGGAAGGGAAAGTCACCACCTGCTTTGGCGGCGGTGATACGGAAACTGGCGTGGACTCGGCGGGGCATCTCTACTTTGCCGACCTGACGCTCGCAAACTTTAGTACCTCCCGCTCGGATGACCAAGGAGCGACATTCACTTGCAGCAACACCGGCGTTCCAGATGCAGTCGTCGACCGCCAATGGTACGCGTTCGACGGCGACCCGACCAACGGCGGCAGCATCTACCTGGCGAATGACGAATTTGCACAGAGCCCCGCAATGTGCGGCTCACCGACGAACTTCGGTCAGAATGTCCTGGTCATGTATCGTTCGCCGCTGCCAGGCGGGGAAGCGGCCGCCGGGATCGAATTCGGTCCGGCAAACAAAGTCAGCAACCCGCTGGGTTGTGACGAAGGCATTATGGGCAACAACGAGGTGAGCCCTGTGGCAACCACACTGGGTCAGCCCGACGGCTCCGGTGGATTTGTCATCCTCCCGACACCGGTTAAGCATGTTTTCGTTGTTCACGATGATGCGCTCCTGAACAGGATTTTGGTCGGTCGCTGTTTCCCGGTGGCGTTTGGCCCGCCTCTCCCAAATGTAAGCGATCCAAGCGGCTTGAATTGTGTTGATCTGCCGGTGGCGGACCTTGGCTCGTCGAACAAGACCGGCGCGAACTTTCCGACGATGGCGATTGACAAAGCTGGCAATCTCTACGCCGTGT
>QHPG01000242.1 GCA_003219005.1 Verrucomicrobiota bacterium | reverse complement strand
AACGATGAGTTCCAGGCGATTAGTCACGAGATCGAGCGTTACGAAAATGAGATTCGCAAAATAGAGGACGACGAGCTTGAACTGATGGTGCTGGCGGACAAGGTCAAGGCGGACCTGACTGAAGAAGAAAAGAAAGCAGCTGCGACTCAACAGTCGATCGCCCGGCAAAGCGTGGATCTCGATGAAAAGTCGAAAGCTTTGGAGTCACAGCTCCAACAATTGACGACGGAGCGCTCCGAGCTGGCCGGAAAAATCGATGAGGATTTGCTCGCGCGCTTCGAGCGCCTCTTCACGAGCAAAGGCGATGCGGCAGTGGTCGCGATCGAGCACGGCGTGTGCATGGGTTGCCATATGAAGGTGACGACAGCCACCGCGGCGCAAGTCAAAGCGGGCAAAGAAATCGTGAGCTGCGAAAATTGCGGCCGGATTCTGTACTTTGCTGCGTAATGTGGGGGGACCTTAGCGTCCCGACAGTCGCGGCGCTCCCACATTCGCTCACACATTAAACCGGAACAAAATTACGTCGCCGTCGCGCACGATATATTCTTTTCCTTCCAGCCGCAGTTTCCCGCCTTCGCGAGCTTTCGCGAAAGAACCGAGCGCGGCCAGATCGTCGTAGTGAATCGTTTCTGCGGCAATGAAGCCGCGCTCGAAGTCCGAATGGATCGCCCCCGCTGCAGTTGGCGCTTTCTCGCCTTCATGAATTGTCCACGCGCGCGTCTCCTTTTCGCCGGTGGTAAGAAACGTGCGCAAACCGAGTAGATGATAAACAGCGCGAATAAGCGCGTGCACACCGCTGTCTTCAACGCCAAGATTTCGTAGATATTCCAGAGCCTCTTGCTCGCTGAGATCGACGAGTTCGCTCTCGATCTGCGCACTAATCACGATGGCTTCCGTGGCAAAGTGATGGCGCGCGTAATCTTGGACAAGATCGACATGTTGTGCAGCTGCGTTTTCTCGATCACCAGTTGAAATTGCCGCTAAGTCGGATTCGGCCACGTTGCATGCGAAAATTGTTGGCTTCGATGTGAGCAAGAAAAAGCCGCGCGCGATTGCTTTCTCTTCCGGGATCAATTCTGCGGTTATCGCTGGCTTCCCGGCGTCGAGATGCGCAGAGAGTTTTCCAATGATTGCGTCTTCGATCTTTGCCGTTTTGTCACCGGCGTGAAGCTGCTTCTGTAATCGGTCGCGTCGTCTCTGCAAAGACGCCAAGTCCGCGAGCGTGAGCTCGGTATTGATGATCTCGATGTCGCGGATTGGGTCAATCGTCGCGCTGATGTGATGCACGTCCGGATTTTCAAAACAACGAACCACCTGCACAATCGCTTCCACTTCACGAATGTGATGGAGAAATTGGTTTCCCAGTCCTTCGCCCTCGCTTGCGCCTTTGACCAGGCCAGCGATATCGACGAACTCGATCGCGGTTGGCGTGATTTTCTTTGAGTGCGAAATCTCTGCGATCCTGGCCAGTCGCGGATCGGGCACCGTGACAACGCCGACATTCGGATCGATCGTGCAGAACGGGTAATTTTCTGCTGGCGCCTTGTGCGTGCGGGTGACGGCGTTGAAAAGCGTCGATTTCCCGACGTTCGGCAGACCGACAATTCCAGCGCTGAGCATGTTTCCTCTGTAGCGGCGGTCTCTGGCGCTCGCAAATTTCAGCGGTGGCGATTTACTCCGAATGGGTGAATACTTTGCCTCTGTAAATCGGGCTGTAGTTCAGCTTGGTAGAACGCTTGAATGGGGTTCAAGAGGTCGTGGGTTCGAATCCCGCCAGCCCGAGTTATAAAATGATTCCCCTCAACAAGACGAACTTAGGCCTCATCGCAGCATCCATTTGGCTTTGCACGTTTTCATCACAATTCCTGGCCCAAGAAACACAATCGATAACGCTTAATCGGGCAGCTCTTCTGAACGCCTACGAATTGATCAGTGAAGGTCGTGTGATTCTCGATAAAAAAGGCGCTTGGCAACAAGACAAACCGTCAGCCGCGCAGAAAAATGAATTCGTCCGGCTTCGCGGATTTGAAGAATACGGTAAGTGGCATCTGGGGATCGACGGTCGCCACAAACTCGGCAGCAAAGCGCATTATAAATTTCCGTTTGGCGATTTCAAAGCACTGCATCGCTGCGGCTTGCTCGCAGTGAAAGCTCGCGCGCACCGATACGGCTACGCAGATATCGAAGCTACGGCTGACGAATTGCTAGCCGAGTTGAAATTAACGCGCCCAGGCGCTGAGAAACGCGTCGATCAGTCTCGGCAAGTCGTTGCTGTAACCGCCTTCGAGGGCAACGGCGACAGGGATGTCCACTTCGCTCAACCACTCGCCGAATGTCGCAAAGTCTTCGCGTTCGAGAGTCATCTGCAACAGCGGATCGCGCGCATAGGCGTCGAAGCCCGCGGAAACAAGTAGCAGATCAGGCTTAAATGTAATTAGTTTTTCCAGCGACTGCTTCGCAATAGCAACACATTCATTCCGCGGTGTGAAAGGAGCGACGGGACAGTTATCGATATTCGCGAACGATTTCCCGCCGGTTCCCGGATACGCCGGAAATTGATGGATCGACGCGAATCGAATTCGCTCATTGTGTGCCACGATTGCTTCAGTGCCGTTGCCGTGATGTCCATCAAAATCCCAAATCGCAACGCGTTCCACCTTTGTTGTAGCCGGTGTCGGTGACCCCGGCGTGTTGGCATCGTCCCGACGAGTCGGGACTTCAGCAAGGGCATCAAGCGCAGCGATGGCGACGTTGCTGAAATAACAGAAACCTATCGCGCGATCTCGCGTGGCGTGGTGCCCGGGAGGCCGCATCAAACTAAACGCCGGTTCGCCGCGCAACGCCGCGCGCGCTGCTTCAATCGCAGCCCCTGCTGAGCGGCGCGCGTACGCTTCGATGTTTGGATAGAGCGGCGTATCGGGATCGAAGTCTTCCCGCGGAGTGGCGACGCGTTCGATATGCTCACGCGAATGCGCGCGCAACAATTCATCGTCGCTCGCCGGAATCGGCT
>QHPG01000154.1 GCA_003219005.1 Verrucomicrobiota bacterium | reverse complement strand
GGCCACCCAGACAATGACGTTATTGGTGCCATCGGTCGTTGTGACCCATGGCGAGCCTCGGCCGCTTTGACTTACGGTCCAAGCGCTCACGATCGTGGGTGGACTCGTCGCGGTAACCTTTCGGGCGGCGATCGAGCCCGCGTCGTTATGAAAACCAAAATATGTTCCCTGGCTGGTATGGTAAGTGACAGCGGAGGTCCCTCTGTTAATTCCTCCCACGTTCGCCGCGGTCACAGGTGAAGCGATACCGCCGAGGTTGTTGCGGTTGAGCAGATAAGCATTGCTATCTTTGCCCAGGGCGAGCACAAGCTGCGAAGGCGTAGCTCCGGGCACATCGATTACCGTCGCACTGACGCCCCCGAGGTCGGTATCGCTATTATCGAGCGAGAACCAGTTGGTGGGGGTCCAGTAGTCGGTCGGCTGACCAGTCCAAGTCGGCCCAGCCTGCAGCCGGATGATAGCTTCGCCGCCCATCCAGTTGCCGCCGGTGTTAAAAGTGTTTCCTGTGACGACAAACATGTTTGTGCCGTCGCTGGCAACACCGCCGTGTCCCCAAATGCCACCGCCAATCGCTGTCGTGGCCCAGGCACCTACGGTAGAGGGATTGTTAATCGGCACGCCCACCACCCAACCGTGATAAGTGCCGCAATCCCCGTTGTATCCGGAGTAAGACACGTACACGATTCCGTTCACCAAAGCCAGTCCACCGCGTTCTTCCTGTACCAGCGAGCTAAAGGTAATACCATTGTAGGTGGCGGTGGCATTCACATCCACCGGCCAGCCCGGATTCGTGGCACCGGTGTCCACGTTCAGCGAAAAAATAAAATGCTTCTTGGTTGGGCCATCGATCAATGCGTCAAAGAACAGTGATCGGGAAGCAAGGTCGACAACGGGCGTGCCGGTGATGCCGGCCGGATTAATGTTTCCGCAGGGCAGACCGGAAGTAACCGGCGGGCCAATGTTGGTTCGGCTCCAGATTACTTGGCCCGTCGTGGCGTTGAGCGCGTAAACGTTGTTCGATTCGGTTACGGCGATGATCATCGCTCCGTTGGGGCCACCCTCGATGTACAGCGGCTGCGCATAAACATTGCCGACGATCGTGCCGTCGAAACCAAGATCGCGGGTAAGATTCGCAGCAGCGGAAGGTGTAAAAGCCGCATCGATGTAAACGCCATCGCGGGAAAGATTGTTGTGCTCCTGCGTCACGTTGACCTGCGCGTTGGTTGGGAGGACTGCACTCCACAAACTGGCAACGACGACTGAGAAAATAGAAATTGAGAATTTCATACGCCCGCGATCGGTCAGCCCGGCTACCTTCTACCACAACGCGCCGCCTGTCATTTTCGGGTCTCCTTCTTAAGGGAAAGCCTAAGACTTACAAGACTTTTTAAGGAATTTCTTAAGGGTTTTTGCCGACGCTCGCTCGCTTCAGCACTTCCGGGACGTTTTTTTTTGAATTTTTGAAAGAGAGCTACGATTTTGGCAGGATCAGTTAACTGCCAATGGCTCTATAGCGCCACATCATTTTGAAAAAACCAATTGCGTCCCGCAGGGGATGAATCTGGCTCACTTGATCGGTGTAAACGGTGGTAATTGGGACAGACTCGATCTGGTAGCCTTTGCGGCTGGCGATGATGAGCACTTCCGTTTCGTAATCGAATCGGTGCCCGCCGCCAAGCAGCTCCGGAATCAATTGTCGGTTCAACATGCGAAAACCGCATTGGGTGTCGGGAATTTCTTGTCCGCAAATGCGGCTGATGCGCCTGCTCATATAACGGTTTGCGACGCGTCGGATAAATGGCATGCCGGCAACATTGTTCATGCGATTGCCAATGAAAAAGGTCGGCCGCGTCGCCGAGGCTGCCTCCGCTATAAACCGGTCAATTTCTTCCGGAAGATGCTGGCCGTCGGAATCAAGAAGGATCGCCCACGTAACTTCTCGATCGAGCCAGTGCCCTAATCCTGTTTTGATCGCTTCGCCTTTGCCACGGTTTTCGCCATGGACAATAACTTCAGCGCCGGCTTCGCGTGCACGTTGTGAGGTCTGATCGCTCGAGCCATCGTCAATCACGAGAACGTGGTCGAGTCGCTCGTGAGTTCGGCGAACGATGTCCCCGATATGTTTTTCGTCCTGATAGGCAGGAATGACCGCGGCTGTTTGCGAACGGATCTGAGCGAGCGGATCACGCCCGGTTTGTGTCATCGCCCCGCCTCTGCCAAGGCTACGGCAGGCGGGCGCACGACCGGATGAAAGTCGGACGCGTGGTAAGAACTACGGACCAGCGGACCCGAAGCGACGTAGAGAAAACCCTTTCTACGTGCGATGGCGCCGTAATAATTGAACTGGTCCGGCGTGATGTATTCAACGACGGGCAAATGTTTCGGACTGGGGCGCAAGTATTGACCCATTGTCAGGACTTCGCAGCCGACCTCGCGCAGATCATCCATCGTCTGAAAAAGTTCCGTCTCTTTTTCGCCGAGGCCGAGCATCACGCCGCTCTTGGTCACGACGGTCGACGATAGTTCTTTTGCCTGGCGCAAAACTCGCAAGGACGTCCGATACTTTGCGCGGGAGCGCACCAGCGGTGTCAGGCGTTCGACCGTTTCCATGTTGTGATTGTAAATGTCAGGGCCAGCATTGAGCACGATCTGGATGCACCAATCCTGCGCGTGAAAATCGGGAACAAGCACTTCGACGATGATGGAAGGATCCATCTCGCGGATCGCTATGATCGTGCGAGCAAAATGATCGGCGCCACCGTCCCCGAGATCGTCGCGCGCAACCGCCGTGATCACGACGTGTTTTAATTTCATCCGGCGCACCGCCTCAGCTACGCGCTGCGGTTCGTCTTGTTCCAACGCGAACGGTTTCGCTGTTGTGACGGCGCAAAATCCGCACGCGCGCGTGCAACGGTCACCCGCGATCATAAAGGTGGCTGTGCCCTGGCTCCAGCATTCCCAGCGGTTCGGGCATTGCGCGCTCTCGCAAACCGTGTGCAACCGCAAATCGGAAATTAGCGCCTTTGTTGAAAAGAAAACGGGATTTGACGGCAGCCGCACTTTGATCCAAGGCGGCTTCTGCGCCTGGTGCAACTCCGGATCAATCTTCGCACAGGACATTGAAGAAAGGTTAGTCACCGGCAGTTTGAAAAGCAAACTAACGGTGTCATCCCGAGCGAGTGAGGGACCTCACATCCGCGGCGTAAGGTACACGAACGTTTGCGTAACCGTATTCGAGACTGTGAGGTCCCTCGTCGTCTTCGCGACTCGGGATGACCACGCGCTACAGCTTTGTGCGCCCAGAAAGCGCGGCGGAAAGCGTCAATTCATCGGCTGATTCAAGACCTCCGCCGGCTGGAATCCCCCGGGCAATGCGCGTCAGGGTGATCGGTTTGCCCCTCAAGAGATCGACAATGTAATTCGTGGTCGATTCGCCTTCCACATCAGCAGGCAGCGCGAAAATAATTTCGGAAATTTTTTCGCGATCAATGCGGTCAAACAATTCTTTGATCCGCAAATCTTCGGGCCCGATGTGATCGAGCGGCGAAATCTTGCCTCCGAGCGAATGGTATCGGCCGCGAAAGACGCCAGTTTTTTCCAGGGGCAGGATGTCGGTTGGCTGTTCGACGACGCAGAGCAACTCCGTCGCGCGCGAGGAATCGCCACATATTTCGCAGATCTCGCCGGCAGCAAAAAATCCGCAAAGATTGCAGGGACGAATTGACTGGCGCGTGTCTGTGATAGTGCGCGTAATTTTCTCAGGTTCATCGCTGCGCGCCCGCACCATCCAGAGCGCAATTCGCTCCGCAGAGCGAGGGCCGATTCCCGGCATCTGTCGCAGTTGCGCAATCAAATTCCGGATTGCCGCTGGATACTCTGTCCTTCTCAACACGCGCTCAGATTGATTCGAATGGCGATTCCGTCAACTGAAGAACAAGCGGCTGGAGCCTGCGCAAATAAAATTGCAATGGCGGATCCTCTTCCTCCTCGGAGCCCCGCGCCTTTTGAAATTCGTTGTATGCTTCCGCCCAGCGCTTTTCGCGATAAAGAACCACGGCGCTCCAGAAAGAATCCCGGCGCGCGATGTGCTCCGGCGTGGCTTCTGCGGCAAGCCAAAGCGGCTCGTAGATCTCAAGGCGATCATGCGAATTTAGCCCGCTCACAAAATCAATCGGGCGCGCAACAACAGTCTCACTCACTTGGTCAAAAGTGGGCGTGTCAATTAGCGCACCCGACCCGTAAAAATGGTTCAGAGCGCAGAATCTGCGGGCAAGCTCAATTGGTTCGCCGCTCGCCAACAGCAGGGGGCGCTCGCTGTCCTTTAACGCGCCGGCAATTATCACGCCGGAGCTAATCCCGCCACAGATATTCCAATTGCGAGAAATTTTTTCGTTGCGTTCCCTGCTCTCGCGAAACGTCTTCATCAAATCAAGAACAACGCGAACTGCTTTCTGAGCGTGCTCAGTGCTGGGAATTGGAAAGCCGAAGAAGGCGACCACGCCTTCGCCGTCAGCGGCGTGCAGGTAAGCACCTTCTTTAGTGAGCTGCGCAGCGGTCTCGCGAATAAATTTTGACGTGGCTTCGGCGAAGGCGGCCGGCTCGGAATCTTCCGCGAATGCAAGTTTGTTACCGAGATCGCACACCACAACGCTTACGTCGTATGCTTTCGGCTCAGCATCGAACGGAGTTGTGCCGTCGCTAAGACCACGAAATTCCTTTTTCGAGAGGCGATCGGCAAAAAACGTTCGCACCAGATGCGCGCGGTCCCTCCGTAGGAAAGCCGACCAGCCTTCCGCAATGGCCAGTGCGAATACCAGCGCAAGTACGGAGGGAATAGGCTGGAAAAATATCCGGTAAAGCGAGCAGACCCAGGACAGACCAAATAGCTCTACCAAAAATAAACCAAGTAACAGACGGCTTCGCCATCGTGGAACCTTGCTTAAAGAGAACCAGGCGACACCAAGAGCAATCAGTAGGATAAAGACGTATTGCCATTTTTCACTGACGATTCGCGTCGCGCCGGCAGTGTCGGAGACCAGCCGAGCTGCGACCGCCTCAAAACCTGCGATAGTCTTGGTGGCGTGCAGCGCGCCGACGCCGATAGCGACGGCGACTCCGATTATGAGCGTTGTGATGAGCAACCGCTTCATCGGCAATCAAGCTTTTTGTGCGATTGCAGCCGGATAATAGGATTGCACCACGAGTTCGCTCAGGAACTTGTCGGGAGCGTCGATTGCCTCGGCATCAAGAATAAACTTCGTCAGGCCCGTATTCTTTTTGATGAGGTTCAAGCCGAACTGATAATCTTTGAATAAATGAGCGCACAGATCGCTCATGGTCATGCGCTCCGTTTGCGCGCGCTCGACCAGGCGCCGAACTGCCGCTTCACCGAAAACAAGTTCCAATCCGTGCTCATTGCTGAAGTGCTCGGCAAATTGACGCGCACCGGTTTCGAGCATTTGCGCCTCCAGTTTGTGTCCCTCAACCCTCAAACGGTCGAGCACGCGCTGCGGCTCGCGCACCAGCACAGCTGTGACACGCAACTGACTCAGGCCCGATCCAGCCAGATAATACTTGTAGTCGCGGAACAGCTTCTCAAACACGGTCAGTAATCCACGCGCGCCGGTTTTTTCCTTTGCGGCAGCCTCGGCAAGCAGCCGCAGCGCTTCGTCCTCGAAACTGATTTCAATTCCATAAGCGCGAAACGCGCGCTCATATTGCCGGAGCAAACTCCCCTCGGAATGCTTCATGATGTTGAACAGATCATCGGCGTCGAGGTCCTCACAAACCACGCGCACCGGCAACCGGCCGATAAACTCCGGCTCGAACCCGTACTGGATGAAATCCTGCGTCGTCACATGCTGAAAGAGCTCGTTGTCCATCACCTGAACCGGTTCGGCCTGAAATCCTATCTGTCCTTGCCGAACGCGCCGCGCCACTTGTTCCTTCAACTTTTCGAATGCGCCGCTCACCACGAAGAGAATGTGCCGGGTATTGATCGTCTCGCGCTTGGCTTTGCCGCGCCGTTGAAACTCGAACGCAGCCTGTAATTGCGCCTGAAGATCGTTCATGCTGCGCACGGGCACTTCCGTTTCCTCCATTAACTTCAGCAGCGTGGTCTGCACGCCGCGGCCACTGACGTCGCGGCCGATCAAATTTCCGGCCGCAGCGATCTTGTCGATCTCATCGATATAAATGATGCCGAATTGCGCCAGGTTTACGTCGCCGTCGGCTTTGTGCACCAGCTCGCGCACCAAATCTTCCACGTCACCGCCGACGTAACCGGTCTCGCTAAACTTCGTCGCGTCCGCTTTTACAAACGGCACCTTGATCAGATCGGCGATATGCTTAATGAGATAGGTTTTGCCGACCCCAGTCGGCCCAACCAAAATCACATTTTGCTTGATGTATTCGATCTCCTGCGCGCGCCTGGCGTCTTCTTTCTCAAGCCGGCGCAAGTAATTGGCGTGATTGTAATGATCGCAAACCGCGATCGCCAGAACCTTCTTCGCTTCATCTTGCTTTATCACGAACCGGTCGAGATGCGCTTTGATGTCGCGAGGCAGGAGATTGAATTCGAATTCGTTGTGATCGGCCTTCTCCGGCTTTTCATCTTCTTCCGCTGTCGCGGGCTCCGGCTCGGCAAAGGTAGCCACTGAGACCCGATCGCCGAAGTTCTGTTTCATGAACTCCGTGATCTTGGTCTTCAGCTCTTCCGGTGAAGGAAATGGTGGTGGTGGCTGGTCTTGTGCCATGCGCAGAAAAACATCGTGCCAAAGAGGCTCCGTGGCAACGGTTCGTCTAAAATCTGACTCTCACGCGCGGGATTCGTTCAACCCCGCTCTGCTTCCTGTTCCTGCTCTTACTCTTGCTCATGCTCTTGCTCTGATCTACTTCCGAAACGTTGAACGATTCTAAGCCGATCGAGTTTGTTGTAACTGAAAACGACGCGAAGCTGCGCCTTGATCAGTTTTTGGCGAAGCGACTTCCGGGATATTCCCGTTCGCGCCTTCAGCAATTGATCCGCAGCGGGTTCATTCGGCTCAACGAGCAAACCACCCGACCGCGGCAGATCGTTCGAGGCGGCGACACAATTAGTTTGACGGAGCCGCCGGTGGAGAAGATCGATGTCCAGCCGGAGCCGATTCCACTCGAGATAATCTTCGAAGATCACGACATCATCGTTATCAATAAACCGGCTGGCCTTACCGTTCACCCGGGCGCAGGTCAGCGCCAACATACTTTGGTCAACGCGTTGTTCGGCCACTGCACTACGCTGTCCGGGATCGGCGGAAAAGAACGGCCCGGTATCGTTCATCGTCTCGACAAGGAAACAAGCGGCTGTCTCGTGGTGGCCAAAAATGACATGGCGCATCGGGAATTATCCAAACAGTTCGCCACGCGCACAGTAGAAAAGATTTACCTGGCGCTCGTCGCCGGAAAATTGCGCAAGGCGGCCGGTGTAATCGAAGAGAAGATCGGACGACATCCGGTGTACCGACAACGAATGCGGGTGACTTCCCTCCGCGGACGGACAGCAAAAACTGAGTATCGCGTCATACGCTCGAGCGATAAGGCAAGTTTAATCGAATGCCGGCTGCACACCGGGCGCACCCATCAAATTCGCGTGCACCTTCATCATCTCGGCCACGCGGTGCTCGGCGATAAGGTTTATGCAGCGCGCTTTGCGAAAAATTTGCCGCGCCAAATGTTGCACGCGTGGAAGCTTGGCTTCCGTCATCCGCGCATCGGCGAATGGAAAAATTTTGAAGCGCCGTTGCCTGCGGATTTCCAGCAAGCTGTTAGGGCCGTCGGCATGTGAGTATCAATGCCGTCTGCCACGTACTTACTTTGTTTCTTTAGGGTCCCGCTTCGGCACCATCGCGCTGCCAAGCATCGTCTGCACGATTTCGCCGCGCTGGTTGGTTGTCACATTGCGCAGGCGAATAATCCCGAAGCGAGGCCGGGAACGTGACGGCCGCAGATGGACAATCTTTGTCTCAACGGTGAGCACATCGCCAGGCCGCACCACATTGGGCCAACGCAGTTCACCGACGCCCAGGCCGATCGCACCTTCGACGAAATTCAAAGTTTGCACGAACAACCGCATGGTCATCGCCGCGGTGTGCCAGCCGCTGGCGATCAAGCCTTTGAAAATTGTTCGCTCAGCGGTTTTGCGGCTGAGATGAAACATCTGCGGATCAAACTTGTGGGCGAACTCGATGAGCTGCTTCTCCGTTACGTTTAACGGTTCAGATTTGAACCGATCACCTACTTTCAAATCATCGAAGTAATGCTCTTTCATTGCGGTGAAGGTGAAACCACACTCATGCGCCATCGCTTCGGATTGGGCAATGTGTAAAATTCAGCCGATTCGCTGATCATAATGAATCGTTGCGGAACGCATTGACAGCTATTTTCGAAAGCCTCACACTAGATCGAAACAACGAGGAGCCGACGCGATGCCCACAGCGAATACGACCGGAGAACAAGTTCTAGAAGCAGTTGTAGCCGGACCCGATGAAGCGAATCGACTGTTTACAGTTACTGGAGCTGCCAGCGTCGGCATCTTTGTGCAGGGAGGTCAACAGCAGACCCAGACATGGACTTTCCTGGCGGGACCAACCTTTACGCGCGGGCAATTTTATCGCGCAATAGGTGCAGCCTCCGTGTCGGCTCAGAATGTAAACATACAAACGGCGCCCGGGAGCTTCCAAGCCAACATCAGCTCCGTCGAAGCAGATTGGGATGATGAATCCGGGAGGGTTGAAGTGCGCGTTGAAGTCTTCCTTAGTGCGAGTGGAGGAGCCAGCGCGAACATCAACCAACTTCGCTACTGGGTCACGATCCTAGCCCAGATCTGACCGCCAGCATTACAAAACGCTCCAAGGCTGCGTCGCAATCAACGCCGCTGTAGTTTAATCAATGGCACGCTGCGGCTGGATTGTTCTCTTCCTCGACGCGTTCGTAGTTGGGTAGTCTTATCGACCATGAAATCACGAGCGCCCAGCCTTCGCATAAAGCTACGGCGTGGCAAGGAACGTGCACGGGTCGCGCCTGCGAAAGTTGCGCTTCCGCAGCAGGCGGCGCTCGTTGCGGCAATCATCGTCGCCGTTGTGGTGGTTTATCTGCCGGCGCTTCGGGGGGATTTTGTGTGGGACGACTTTCTCCTGATAACCGGCAACCCGTTGCTGCAAAACTTTTCGGGCCTGCTGGAAATCTGGTCAGGCGGCAGAACGGCAGATTATTTCCCGCTCACGAATACAGTATTCTGGATCGAGCATCATCTTTTCGGCGCGAACGCGACCGGCTATCACGCGGTTAATATCCTCCTGCAAATTGCAAACGCGTTGCTGGTCTGGCGATTATTAAAGCAGCTGAACATTCCCGGCGCGTGGCTGGCTGGCCTCATCTTCGGGATTCACCCGGTTCATGTGGCATCAGTGGCGTGGATTTCCGAGTTGAAAAATCTGCTCGCGATGCTCTTCGCGCTGTTGTCGGTCCTCTTTTTTTTTAAGCTCGACAACCAACGACTGCGGAACTCGGTGACCGCCTACTCCGCGTCTCTGGTTTTCTTCGCCTTAGCGCTTCTCTCAAAAACGCAAGTCGTGTTTCTGCCGTTTGTTCTGCTGTTGTGCGCCTGGTGGCGGGACAAAAAATCAGCCGGGACGAAAACCAACCAAGACCTCCGGAGCGACGCGATTCGATCGTGGCCATTTTTCGCGCTAGCGATTTTTTTGGGCTTGGTCACGATGTGGTTTCAAAGTCGCGGCATTGGTGAAGAGGAGATCGTTATCGGGTCGCTCCCTCGCCGCTTCGTCAACGCCGCTATGGCGATCTGGTGGTACGCAGGGCATCTCTTCGCTCCGGTCCGGTTGATGGCGATTTACCCGAACTGGCGATTCGATCCTCCCCAAGTTTGGGAATGGCTGCCTTTGATCGTGCTCCTTTGCGTACTGGCGGGCCTCTGGCATTGGTGGAACCGTGGGACAGGCGGCGCTTTTTTTGCGGTTGCCTGTTTTATTGTCGCACTTCTCCCATCGCTGGGACTCGTTCGAATGGCTTACGTGCGCAGCGGCACGCTCGTCGCTGATCATCTCCAGTATTTTGCGGACGTTTCTCTGCTCGCACTCTTTTGCGCGGGCGTCGCATACGCGTGGAACCAGCGACAACGCGCGACCAAAATTGCCACCGCAACCATTGTCACGTTGCTGGTTGGCGTGATGGGCACATACGCCTTCGACCGCGCGGAGGTTTATCGCAACGAAGAGACGCTTTGGCAGGACAATCTCTCTAAAAACCCTGATGCGTGGCAGGCTCACATCATGATGGCACAACGACGCTTCAAGCAGGAACGGTACGCCGAGGCCGCGTATCATGCCGGTCGCGCAGCGGAATTGAAACCGGAGTTGGCCGATATTCATAACGAGCTTGGCCTGGCTTATTGCCGGCTGGAGCGATTTGAGGACGGAATCGCCGAGTATCGCAAGGCGTTGCAGTTGAAAGAGGCGAAGCCGTCCGCTGCCAGGAGCGCTGGAGTCGCAAAAATCCGGGCCAATCTCGCAAACGCGTTGGCGATCACTGCAAACCATTTGAGCGAATCAGCTCCCACGATCCCAGAGGAAGCGATGCGCCGTTATGAGGAAGCGATTCGCCAATATGAGGAAGCGCTCGAGATCGATCCGCAGCAGCCCGCGATCCATCGCAATCTCGGCATGCTTCTGGCCCAACTTGGCCGCTACGACGAAGCGATCCCCCATCTGCGGGCCACATTGCAGATGGTGCCTAACGAACCCGTAGCCCGCGAAACGCTCGATGCTATAGAGGCACGTCGCCGCTGAGCGTTACGATCTCGCCGAACTATTGCCGAAGATAGAGCACCGTGTAAACTGTCACGCTGGCTTTGCAGCGCGGGCGGTTAGCTCAGTGGTAGAGCGGCTGGTTTACACCCAGTAGGTCGGAGGTTCGAAACCTTCACCGCCCATTCGCTTTCAGTGACGAGTGACTAGTGAGTCGTTTTGAAGCTACCTTGTCACGATAGCATTTTCGCTACTGCCGCTTCGACGTGAATTTTTGTTGTGTTCAAAAACGGAATCCCGTTGTAGTCGGGATCGCATAGAATCAGCGGCAGCTCCGTTCCGGCGAGAATCACACCGTCGATGGCTGCCTCGCCGTAGGTCGCCGCGGCGACCGAAGCCAGGTCGCTCGTTGCTTTCATCCGATCGACAATGGCGAGCAAACCGGCGCGGGTCTCGGGCAGAAATTTCCCGGGAACCAATTCGTTCATGTATTTGTCGTGGATGTAATCCTGATCGTTCGATTCCGGCACAAGAAGCTCGATGCCTTCGCGCGAGAAAACTTTCGGATAAAAGGTTGCCTGCATGGTGTAGCGGGTCCCAAACAAAGCGAGCCGTTTTAGCTTCCGCGTTTTGGCGGCCGCGCATGTCGCTTCGATAATGCTGATCAGTGGAATCGGTGACTTTGGCGCAACGTCGTCGAACACGATGTGAGGCGTGTTCGCGGCGATCAATCCGAAATCGGCTCCCGCGCGTGCGAGTTTACCGATTCCCTTTAGCAAATAATCAGCCATGCCGGCAAGATCGTTTGCGGCCATGAAATCGAGTCCCTTCCTCAGATCAACACTGTTAATGATGAACTCGGGATAACTACCGTCGCCGGTGCGCTCGCGATAAAGGGCGATGATTCTTTGATAATAATCGATCGTGCTTTCCGGCCCAAGGCCGCCGATGATCCCAAGCGTCTTCATGCGTTAACCACGAATAGACACGAATCAACACGAATTGATACAATGACGAAATCCGAATGACGAATGTCGAAGGAATGACCAAATGACGAATACTGAAGCGGCACATCATAATTTTGTCATTCTGACTTCGTAATTAATTCGTCATTCGACATTCGTGCTTCGACATTTCACGGTAGGTTTTCACCCGTGGTTACATGAAGAACAGGTCTGCGCTTCACTTCGTTCTCATCATCGGCATCGCCAACTTCTTCGCAGATTTCACTTATGAGGGTGCGCGTGCGATCGTGGGGCCGTTTCTTGGCTCGTTAGGCGCGAGCGCGGCGATCGTTGGTTTTGTCGCGGGTCTCGGCGAACTGATGGGATACGGGCTGCGCTCGGTATCGGGGTATTTCGCGGATAAATCGCACCGGCATTGGACGTTCGCGTTCCTCGGTTACGCGATCAACATGCTCGCTGTTCCCGCGCTCGCACTTCCGGGAAGATGGCCGCTCGCCTCCGCGCTCGTAGTATCCGAGCGTATCGGTCGAGGCATTCGCAAACCGACTGTGGAAGCCATGCTTTCGTACGCCGGCAGATCAATCGGCGCCGGATGGGTCTTCGGACTGAACGAAGCGCTGGATCAAGCGGGCGCGACCGTCGGTCCCTTGCTGATGGCGCTGATTCTTTATCTGAATGGCGGGTTCCGCACTGGATTCACTGTGCTGCTCATTCCGGCTTTGCTTTGCCTTGCGATTTTGGTCGCAGCGAGATTGCTCCATCCGCGTCCGCACGAACTGGAGGAAGGCGCTAGCCACACGTTTACGGCGACCAAGCTGACGCGCGCTTACTGGATTTACCTCGCTGCGGGCTCGTTGATTGCCGCTGGTTTTGCAGACTTCGCGCTAATCGGTTTTCATTTTCACAAGACGAACACGGTGCCGCCAAATTTGATTCCCGTGTTTTATGCAGCCGCGATGGCAAGCAGCGCGCTCGCTTCGATCCCGCTGGGCCGATTGTTTGACCGGTTCGGACCAAATGTTTCGCTCCTCGCCTTTCTTATTTCTGCTGCGGCTGCGCCCTTTGTTTTTCTCGGCTCATTCGCGCCGGCATTAATTGGAATGATCTTTTGGGGAATCGGGATGAGCGCGCAGGGTTCTTTGTTTCAAGCGATGCTCACAGGCGTTATTCCACCGCAGAAACGCAGCACGGCATTTGGGCTGTTTGATACCGGATATGGGATCGCGTGGTTTGTCGGCAGCGCGGTAATGGGATTGCTTTACGATAAATCGGTTCTGGCTGTCGCCTTGTTTTCGGTCATCGTTCAACTTGCCGCGCTTCCCATCTTTTTTGTCGCGAACAAGAGACGCTAAGTTTCCTCCATGGATCCGTACGCAAAACCAAAGGAGCGAAAAGTCGGCGCGCATCGGCCAAAGATCAGGCACGTGTCACAGTCCACTGAACCACGAACACGGCGAGAACGCCAGGCGGAGAAGGAAGCGATAGCGGCAGAGCGGCGCGCGATTAAGAAAGCAGCGCGGCGACATCTAAAACAAAAATTATTTCAAGAACTGGAAGAGAACGAATAATCCAGGGTCAGCGACCCCGGCTACAGTTTGCTTTGCGCTTTGCGATCTGGTCTTGGGCATTACAGTTGGCCTCATGCGTCTGATCAAGTTGTTGGTGTTTGGTTCCGCGGTCGCTCTCACTGTCGCGATGGCGCAATCGCCTCCTGGACGGAATCCCGACGTGTCCAACAAGGCGTTGATCACGAAATCCACGCCGAGCATAAACGCAGACAAATTTAAAAATCAGAGTGCGGACGCGGCGCTACACAAATTGGCGGACGATTATTACGCGTGGCGAAATGAAAATTATCCCGTGCGCAGCAGCGACGCCGGACTGCACACATGGGACGATCGGCTGACCGATTATTCGCCAGCAAAAATCGCGGAACGCGCGCAGCGTGTGCGTTCGCTATTAGACAAGGTGCGCGCGATAAAAACCGACACCTGGTCAAAAGACGCGCGCATCGACTGGATTCTTTTCCGCGCACAATTGGAGAATGTCGATTTCGAAAATCGCGTCCTGAAATTCGAGCAGACAAATCCGCAGGTTTACGTGCGCGAATGCACCGATGCGATTTTTTCGCTATTGAAAAAGGAATACG